>NCHM01000015.1 GCA_002257205.1 Rhizobiales bacterium 24-66-13
GTCAGCTCTGACGCGGGGTGGAGCAGCCCGGTAGCTCGTCAGGCTCATAACCTGAAGGTCACAGGTTCAAATCCTGTCCCCGCAACCATCTTTACTTGCTCGGGCAGCAAGTAAAGATTAGATCCTGCCCCCGCAACCATCTTTGCTTGCGATGACCCCGCCCCCAAGGCGGGGTTTTTCGTTTGTGCGGAAATCATAAGGATTCCAGCGAGATCGCCCTGAACGTCGATCTCCACCTTCCTGTCCACCGGCGTCAGCACGATCTTGTCTACCAGCGAGCGCAGGATGTCGGCCGCTTCGATCCGCTTCTCTTCCTCTTCGTCCTGCAAGGCTTCGTAGAGCTGCTGGACCCGCTTGCGGTATTGCAGTGCCATCGAAGGATGCAGAAGGGGAGGCGGTTCCTCCGCCTCGGCCAGGAACAGCGCCAGTTCCTTCTTGCGCTGTTCCAGCAGCACCATCTTGGCGTTGATCGCGTCGGCTGCGCCGCCCTTGAGGATGAGGTTGAGCAGCGTGTCGAGTTCCCGGTCGATCTTCGCGATCTCGGCCTCAGCCGAGGCGATGCCGGCTCGACCCTCCCTGCGCAGCCGGTTCATTTCCTGGGTGAACACCTCGCAGAAGCGAGCGAACATCTCGGGATCGACGAGCTTGGTGCGCAGCGCATTCAGCACGCGCGTCTCCAGTTCCTCGCGGCGGATGTTCACCCGGTTGTCGCAGGTGCCTTTGTTGCGCGCCGTCGAGCAGCCGATCAGTGTGGCCGAGATCGCGGAATAACCGCCACCACAGCAGGCACATTTGGTCAGCCCGGAAAACAGATACTTCGGCCGGCGGCGATAGTTCATCGTGCGGAGGTCGGCCAGGCCGCTTTCGTCCCGCTCGATCCGATTATCGCCCTGCCGCGCCTTCACCGCATTCCAGAGATCGTCATCGAGAATGCGCAGTTCAGGTGCCTCCTGAATGACCCATTCGGATTCAGGGTTCGGGCGAGCCTGCCGCTTGCCGCTGTCGGGGTCCTTCACGAAGCGCTGGCGGTTCCAGACGATCTTGCCGACATACATCTCATTGTTGAGGATGCCGTTGCCACGCTTCGGATTGCCGTTGATCGTGCTGAAGCCCCAATCGCCTCCTGAAGGCGCGGCGATGCCATCCCTGTTCAGGGCGAAGGCAATCGTCTTTGCCGATTTGCCAGCGGCATAGTCGCGGAAGATGCGGCGGACGACTTCGGCTTGCGCCTCGTTGATCGTCCGGTCGCCGCGGATCGGTTCGCCGCTTGCGTCCAGCTTCTTCACCACGTCGTAACCGTAGGAATTGCCGCCGCCGGACTTGCCGGCCTCGACACGGCCGCGTTGTCCCCGGCGCGTCTTGTCGGCCAGATCCTTCAGGAACAGCGCGTTCATCGTGCCTTTGAGGCCGACATGCAGATGTGAGACTTCACCCTCGGAAAGGGTGAACATCTTCACGTCCGAATAGGACATGCGCTTGAAGAGACCGGCAATGTCCTCCTGATCGCGCGACAGGCGATCCATCGCTTCGGCGAGGATCAGGTCGAAGCGGCCGCGCGTGGCGTCGGAGATCAGGGCCTGAATGCCGGGGCGCAGCAGCGACGAGCCGGAGATGGCATGGTCGGAGTATTCCTCGACGATCTGCCAGCCTTGCTTCTCGGCGTGCAGGCGACACATGCGAAACTGGTCGGCGATCGAGGCGTCGCGCTGATTGTCGGAAGAATAGCGGGCGTAGAGCGCGACCTTCACTGCACGTCTCCTTTCGGCATCAGGAGGTGCGCTTCCCCCGTCGCTTCATCATTTTCACTTCTTCCGCATAACATTCCCGCGCCGCCTGCCGAGCCAGGAAGTCGACCAGACGCAAAAGGCGTGGATCGGGATTGCCGCGCTGCGTAAACGTCAGTTCCGGCTCGTCGATCAACAAGGATTCGAGCAGCGCTTCGCGCTCGGTTCTTGTCATCTTCGCCGGATATTGGGGTGCTCGCAAGGTCATGCCTGGCAGCATTTGCCGGAAAGACAGTATAAGCAACTGAAAACGCGACAGAATATTCGGCGGTATTTGGCGCGCTGACACGCATGACGGCGTGCTCCCTCGTATGCTCGCGCACCATGGCATAGCGAAATAACCTACGGGGTTTCATCCCGCGCTCGGTCATCACTCGCTCCGATGTGCCTGTTTCGAGATCGCTGAACATGGAAGTCATGCTAGCGTATTGCGTTTTGGGATACAATACCCTATCTTGCGTTCAAGGAGACGACTCATGGCCAGCACAGCGGAACGCAAGGAATATCCCATCTCGATGCGACTGCCGGAAGCGGATGTCGCGATGATCGATCGCGCCGCCACGCTGCGCGGGCGCTCGCGTACCGACTTCGTGCGCGACGCCGCCGTGCGCGCGGCCGAGGAGGTCGTCATGGAGCAGGGCCTGATCCGCATGAGCCCGGAAGGGTTCGCCGGGTTCATGGAGATTCTCGCCGCTCCGGCTAACCCGGTTCCCGAGATGGTCGAGCTGGCTAAGCGGCCCGCGCCCTGGGAAGCTGGTTACGAGCCGAAGCGGTAAGCCGTGGCGTTATCGGCTCCCGAACCACTCACCACCGCGCACGATGTTTCCGAGTTCTCCTGCGGCAAGCCGGTGCTTGATCACTGGCTGAAGACGCGCGCGCTTTCCAATCAGCAGAAAGGCTTTACCGCCGTCCTCGTCGTTCACGAGGAGGGGCGCGTCGTCGGTTACTACGGTCTGGCGCCGACTGCAGTGGTGCCAGCGATTCTGCCGCGTTCGATCCGCACTGGCCAGCCGCCCGATCCAGTCCCTTGCCTTCTCCTCGGCCAGCTTGCCACGGATACCGGATGGGCAGGCCAAGGGATCGGTACGGGTCTAGTCAAACATGCGCTCCAGCGCTGTGTTCAGGCGGCCGCTCTGGTCGGCGGTCGAGCGCTGATGGTCAATGCCGTCGATGAAGAGGCCGCTCGCTTCTGGCAACGCAGAGGCTTCATGCCTTCGAAGGATGATCCGCTCGTTCTGTTCCGCTCCATTGCTGACATTGCAGCATCGCTAGCTCAAGCATGAGCCTTGGGATGGTTGGGACAGTCAACTCAACCAAACGACCATATCAGCGAGCTTCGATGAAGAGGCGGACTTCGGGCGATGTAAATGATCTTTCCGATCAACGCCCGATGAACTCTGAGCCAACCCAATGGATATCGCAGGCTGCCGACCGCGCTTGGTCGATGGCTCGAAGGTCAACTTAAGATTCCCTTAAGTTTCCTCGCGTCGATCAAGCATAAACATCGGTCCAAAGACAGGAGTGAAAAATGCTTCGTCGTGCAACCATGCTCTTAGCGCTATCGCTCGCCACCGTCCCGACCTTCGCCGCCGATCTCCGGGTTTACGGGCCGGGCGGCCCTCAGCCTGCGATCGATGAGGCGGCGCGCGAGTTCGGTCGTCAGCGTGGTGTTGAGATCGCCGTCGTCGCCGGGCCGACACCGACTTGGATCGTCCGCGCCCGGGCCGATGCCGATCTGATCTTCACCGGATCGGAGACGATGATGGCCGATATGGTCGTTGATATGAACGGTCAGCTTCGGGCTTCCGACGCCCAACCCCTGTATCTGAGACCATCCGCCATACTCGTTCGTCCCGGCAATCCGAAACGGATCCGCGGCATCGCGGATCTGAGCTCGCCTGGGTTGCGCATCCTCGTCGTCAACGGTCAAAATCAGAAAGGACTATGGGAAGATATCGCCGGCCGAACCGGGAAGATCGGACTGGTGCGATCGATCGGCGCAAACATCGCCTTGCAGGCCAGCGGCAGCGGGGTGGCGCGACAAGCTTGGACCGATGATGAAACGCTCGACGTCTGGCTGACATGGAACATCTGGCAGGTCGCAAACCCGAAGCTCGCCGATCTCGTCGAGATCGAGCCGGAACATCGCATCTATCGCGATGCGGGCATCGCAGTGACGACGCGAGGCCGGGACAAAGCCATCGCTCGGGACTTCATCGCTTTCTTGCAGAGCCGCGATGGAGCAGCGATCTTCCGTAAATGGGGATGGATCGCCAACGTCCCGTGACTGGAAGAACGCCTATGACATAGCGTATTCGCCGGTTTGCTCGGTAATCCAGCGGCTGGCGGTTTGATCGGTGATTGGGACAGGATGGACGGGATGAGCCATTCGGTCCGAGGTCTACGCAGGCGGCTTTCGCCCCTGAAATCCTGAATTCCGTGTTTGCGATTCTGCGGGGGAAGGCCTTCCCCCTGGTCGGCACTGCGTTGCCGACGCACCCCCTTCTGCGGGGAGACCCCGCAACGCCCCCTTAGAGTGAGAGTGCGGACGGGTTTGCCGTGACGGGTTGAGGGCTGGGAGAGAGGCTCCCGGCGCCCGTCGCGGAGAACCGCGATGTCCAGACATGACCGCACCACGCGCACCGGCCAGGACCGGGCGAACCTCTATGACGAAATCACCGACAAGATCATCGCCGAACTGGAGGCCGGCCGCTTCCCCTGGGTCCAGCCTTGGGGCAAGTCCACGGCCAAAGCGCCGCTCGGCCTGCCTAAGAATGCCAGCACCGGCCGCACCTACAGCGGGATCAATATCCTGATCCTCTGGGGCGCCGTCGTTCAGCACGGCTTTCCCGGTCAGGGCTGGCTCACATATCGCCAGGCGGCCGCGCTCGGCGGCAACGTCCGCGAGGGCGAACGCGGCACCACCGTCGTCTATGCCGACCGCTTCGTGCCGGAGGACGAGAAGCGGCGGGCGCGCGAGACCGGCGAGGAAGCCCAGGCCATTCCCTTCCTCAAGCGCTTCACCGTTTTCAATACGGCGCAGTGCGAACGGCTGCCCGACGACATGGTCATTGCCACGCCGCCACCGCTGCCCGGCCTGATCGAGCCCAGGGTCGAAGCGCTGATCCGGGCGACCGGCATCGACTTCCGCATCGGTGGCGACCGGGCTTTCTACGTCCCCGCCGACGATTATGTGGTCGTACCGCCGCCGCAAGCTTATTTCGAGCCGATCAACTGGCACAGGACTGCGCTGCACGAGATCGGCCACGCCAGCGGCCATCACAGCCGACTTAACCGCGACTTCTCGACCTCCTTCGGCACGAAGAAATACGCCTTTGAGGAGCTGATCGCCGAGATGAGCGCCGCCTTCTGCTGCGCATCGCTTGGTATCGTCCCCACCGTCCGCCATGCCGATTACATCGGCTCCTGGCTGGAGGTGCTGCGCGAGGACAATCGCGCGATCGTCCGCGCCGCCTCGCAGGCGAGCAAGGCCGCGGACTGGATCTTGTCGTTCCTGCCCGAGGCCGAAACGACGGACCCTGGCAGCGACGCGATCGACAGGAGGGCGGCATGATCCTCCTGACCGACGAGCTGCGCGCGCAGCTACTGGCCAACGGCCGCATCCGCGACGCCGACCATGTGCCGGTGGTCAAGTTTTTCAATCCGCTCGGTGAGGGCGTCTGGCTTACGACAGAGCTCGGCGCCGACGGCGACACACTGTTCGGTCTGGCCGATCTTGGCGAACCGGAGCTCGGCTATTTCTCGCTCGAGGAAATGATCGCTGTGCGTCTGCCGTTCGGGTTGGGTATCGAGCGCGACATCCTCTTCACCGGCGAGTTCCCGGTCTCGGTCTGGGCCGAGGCCGCGCGCGAAGCCGGCAGCATTCGCCGCGCCGAACGGATTATCCGTGCGGCAGGGCGGTCCCGGTGGGACGGCGTGTGATGCGCTTCCGCCGCTGGCATCGACCCGAACCCTATGGCGACACGTCGCGAAAGCGTGCGGCGTTTCTCCGCAAGCAGCGCCTTGAACGTGAGGCGCTGCCCCTCTTAGCCAACGAGATCGCCGCCGGCCAACATGGCGTCGACGAGGAGATGGCCCGTCGCGCCGTCTGGTGGGACGAGGCCGAACGGGAGCGCCGCCGCATGCGGGCGGCCTCCTGGCGCAAGGCCCGCGCCCGCCTGTTCGCGTTGCCCGACGCGCTGCGGAGCACCGTCCGCGAGATTTGGCGCGATTGCCCCTATCCGGCCGATCCGGGCTATTTCGCGGATCTGCTTCACCAGATCGACGTCGGCCGCGTCGATCCGCACCGGCCGCCCTGGAAGTTCCACGCGGAGCTGAAGGCGCGGATGACGCCCGACCCGTCGAGCTTCGACGCCGCCTTCCGCCAGATCGGCCAGCGCAAGGTCGGCGGCGGGCCGAAGACCACGGAGGCGGACGAGCTGCTGTTTTGCGGCAATCTCGGCTCCGGCATCCTCTTCCTGCGTTCGCGCGTGCGCCTGATCGAGCGCCACGAGAGCTTCTACACCTCGTCGGGCCATCGCCTGCGCGACTCCAAGGTCGGCAGCGGTGGCCACTTCGTCGAGATCGAGATTACGGGCGACTGCTCGGACGCGGAGCTGGCGACGATCGAGCGCATTGCCCAGGCGGCCGACACGCGGCCCGTCGCGGTCAGGAGAGCCGCGCGGCCTGGCCGGATGACGAGCGGGAGAACGGCATGATGATCCCCACTGTCCTGCCAGCCGTTGCCTATCGCCCTGGGCGGTGTTCTTCCGGCGTCCCGCCGCGGCCTCCGCAAAGTCAACGGCCTTGCCGTTTCCCATCGCCGCCGCCCAAAGGCGCCCGCTTCGGTGACTGTCCGGGATTCCGGCGGTCCCTCGGAGCCCTACCGCTCACGGCGAGCGGCAACAGCCAGGAGTTTCCGATGTCCGTCACGACATTCATTGCACCCGTCTTCGTCTTCGGCTCCAACCTCGCGGGTCGCCACGGCAAGGGCGCGGCCCTGTGGGCGCGCCAGCACCGTGGCGCGATCTACGGTCGCGGCGTCGGCCCGCAGGGCAACGCCTATGCGATCCCGACGAAGGATCGCAATCTGCGCGTCCTGCCGCTTCCGGTCATCCGAGGCCATGTCGCCGACTTCCTCCGGTACGCCGCCCGCCGGTCGGACCTGCGTTTCGAGATCACGCCCATCGGCTGCGGCCTCGCCGGATATCGCCCCGACCAGATCGCCCCGATGTTCGCCGGCTCTCCGGACAACGTGATCCTGCCCGACGCCTTCCACGCCGTGCTGGCCGCATCGGCGAACGCGGTGCGTCATGGCTGATCACCGACCTCCGCCCGGTCACAATGGCGGGCCGCCGCTCGACGATCCGACGCCCCAGCGGCCGAGTTGCTGTCGCGATTGCCGGCATTGGCAGCCGCCGCCCGAAAGCCTGGAGCGCGACTATGAGTTCTTCCGGCTCGGCCTGTCTCGCCGCCGCGTGAAGAAGCCTACGGGATTCTGCGACCGCGTGCTGCTCGGCAACAGCAGGATTCCGGCGTTCTCGGGCACCGCCGGGGATTTCACTTGCCGCAACTTCGAGCCCGTGCCGCCGAGGCTGCGGTCCAGGGGCGGTGGCTTCATCACCATCTGGGTCGGCGACCGCGTCGTCTGGAAAGGCCCGGAGGATGAGATTCCGCCGCGCTTCCTCGACGCCGATCCCTGACGGCTTGCCAGCTCTGTTTGCTTCAACCGCCGTCGATTTCCCGGAACCATCCGGCGTCTCGGCAGTTTCGGCCGATACCCGCGAAGCGACTATTCTAGTCGCCGCTAGTGCAAGTGACCGGAGGCGAGAAACAGCCAGGGGGCTGACATTGGAGACGGAAACGGACCAACCGCAGACCCTCCTCGTCGTGGAGGATGACATCTTTATCCGCCTCGACATCGCGGACTACCTGCGCGGCTGCGGCTGGGTTGTGGCGGAGGCAGGCTCGGCCGCCGAGGCGGTCGCCCTGTTCGAATCCGGCGCCCCCGTCGATCTCGTCTTCTCCGATATCCAGATGCCCGGCACGATGGACGGCTTCGGCCTTGCGGCATGGGTACGCCAGCATCGGCCGGGCGTTCGCATCATTCTCACCTCCGGCGCCGTCCAGAGAACCGAGGCGGCCGTCTCCCTCTGCGACGAGGGACCGATCGGCAAGCCCTATGACCAGCAGCGCCTTGCCGAACGCATCCGCCATCACCTTTCGTCGGCTGCAACGGGGGCGGTGGGGGCGTAAGCCGGCGGGCGACGGCGCCTGCCTCGCGCGGTTTAGAGGGAGAGAGGGGATGGGGATTTCGTGACGGGTTGATAGCGGAGAGAGAGGCTCTCGGCGCCCGTCGCGGAGTAGTCCACCATGGCAAAGGTTGCCAAGAAGATCACCCTCTCGCGCTCGCGCGACATTCCCTTCAACCAGCTCGAACGCAGCGCCTCCAATGTCCGGCGCATCAAGACGCCGGCCGCCGTGACTGAGATGGCCGAGGACATCGCCTATCGCGGCCTCCTCCAGAGCCTCAATGTCCGCCCGATACTCGACGCCGATGGCAACGAGACCGGCCGGTTCGAGGTCCCGGCCGGCGAGACCCGCTTCGACGCGCTGGAGCTGCTCGTCAAGCAGAAGCGCATGTCGAAGACCGAAGCCGTGCCCTGCGTGTGCCGCGATCCCAACAGCGGCATTCTCGCCGAGGACGACAGCCTCGCGGAGAACACGCTGCGCCGCGCCCTCCATCCGCTCGACGAGTTCCGCGCCTTCCTCGCCATGCGGGAAAAGGGCATGTCGGAGGACGAGATCGCCTTCGCCCACCGCACCAGTAAGCGCGTCGTCGCTCAGCGGCTCGCCCTCGCCAAGGTCTCGCCCAAGCTGCACGACGCCTTCGAGACCGGCGCGATGTCGCTGGCGGAACTGGAGGCGTTCACGGCCCATCCCGATCACGCCCGCCAGGAGCAGATCTGGGAGGCCATCGAGAACTCCCACTTCCGCGAAACCTGGCGGATTCGCGAAATGCTGACCGAGACCAGCGTTCCGGCCTCCGACAAGCGCGCCCGCTTCATCGGGCTCGACGCCTATGCGGCGGCCGGCGGGCCGGTCCTGCCGCGCTACCTCTTCGACGACGACGAGGACGGCTGGCTGGAGGACGTGCCGCTTCTCGACCGGCTGGTCGGCGAGAAGCTCAAGGCCGCCGCCGCCGAGGTGGCCGCCGAGGGCTGGAAGTGGGTCGCCGCCGACCTTGAGCTGCCCTACGGCTACGACCACGACCTGCGCGGCATCATCGGCGCGTTCGCGGAGCTGACGAAGAAGGAACGCCGCGAGCGCGACAAGCTGCGCAAGGAGCAGGAGCGGCTCGAGGCCGAATATGCGGGCCATGACGAACTGCCCGACGAAATCGACCAGCGCCTCGGCGAGATCGAGAAGCTGCTCGAAGCCTTCGAGCGCCGTCCGGCCGTCTACGATCCGGCCGAGATCGCCATCGCCGGCGTTTTCGTCAGTGTCGACGAGGACGGCGAGCTGATGGTGGATCGCGGCTGGGTCCGTCCGCAGGACGAGCCGGTCGAGACCGTCGAGGGCGCGGCGCCGGAGCTCGACGCGGACGGTGGCGGTGAGGCCGATGGCGCGACCGCGCCGCAGGTGCAGCGCGCCGTCATCACCATCGGCGGCGAGGCGTCCGAGCCGGAGCCCGACGACGACGAGAGCGTCAAGCCGCTCCCCGAGCGGCTGGTGATCGAGCTGACCGCGCACCGGACCATTGCGCTGCGCGAGGCCGTGGGCGCCAATCCGCATGTCGCCATGACCGCGTTGCTGCACAAGCTGGTGCGCGACACCTTCCGGCGCTCCACCCGCGGCGCGTCGGTTCAGGTCTCGGTGCTGGAAGTCTATTGCCGCGAACAGGGTGTGGACCTCAAGAACAGCCCCTATGCGAAGGCGGTGGTAGAGCGGAACGACGGCTGGAAGGCCGATGTGCCGGCCGACGACGACGCTCTGTGGGACTGGCTCGCCGCGCTCGACGAGGCGAGCCGCATGGCGCTGCTTGCCCATTGCGTCGCCTACGGGATCAACGCGCTCTACGAGCGGCCGAACCCGTTCAGCGCCACCGGCATTTCCGAACAGCAGCTCCAGGCCCGCATGGCGGAAGCCGATCGGCTTGCCCGCGCGACCGGCCTCGACATGGCGGAAGCCGGTTTCCGGCCCACCGTCGCGAACTACTTCGGCCGCATCACGAAGCGGAAAATCCTCGACGCCGTAGCCGAAGCGGTCGGCGAGGGCACCGCCAACCTGCTCGCCTTCGAGAAGAAGGACAAGATGGCGGCCGAAGCGGAGGAACGTCTGGCGAACACCGGCTGGCTGCCCGAGCCTCTGCGCCTGCTCGCCGACGAGCCGGCCGTCGAGGCGTCCGCGCAGCAGGACGAGGAGAACGTGGCGCTGCCCGACTTCCTCGCCGGCAGCGACGAGGCGGAAGCCGCCGCCGAACCTGCCGACGATCCGGTGGCGCTGGTCGCCGCCGAGTAACCGCAGCAGCGGGGCGGCTCCGGCCGCTCCGCATCCCGTCCCCTTCCACCACACGGCCCGGCATCCCGCCGGGCCGTTTTCGTTTCAGGAGATCAATTCATGCCCGCATACAATGTCTATGACGCCCCGCTCGGCACCCTGATCCGGTACTTCGACGGCACCCCGAAGCCGCCGGCCCGCTTCACCAAGAAGCTAGCCGCTTGGGAAAGCCGAAACGGTGTCGGCCGGCTCGTGCGCAAGCAGCCCAGCCGCGAGCGCGCGACCTATACCGCGCCTGCCTCGATCACCCTGCACGAGGGCAACTTCGCCTCCGGCTCGGTCATCCTCGTCACCGTCATGCGCACTCATTCGGTCGACAGCGATCTCGGCTTCGAGATCGTCGAGCGGCCGAAGATCGGCATGGTCCGCGTGCTTCACCCCATCGGCGACGAGGAGGAGCTGCTGCATCTCGCGGAGAACCGCGAGGCCGCAGAACTCTGGCTGGCAAAGGCCGGATACAGCCGTTGCCGCCTCGAGGAAATCACGGCGGATGAGGTCGGCGCCGACGTCGTCGAGGGTCGGGCGGCCGCCTGACCCTCGCTCGTTCCCTCTCACAAGGCCCGCAGTCGAAAGACAGCGGGCCATTTTCGTTTCTGGAGAACCCTATGGCTATTCCCGATTATGCCCGCACCAACTTCAACACGCTGCTGCGCGCCGCCGGTGACGGCAATCTCGCACTCATGGAGTGCCTGGATGCCGTCACCGGCGATCGCCGCTATGTGCTCTGCGCCGTTGGTCGCGCGGACGACGGCGATTTCGTCATGACGCCCTTCGGCCATCTCGCCGATGGCAATCCCTACGACGCCTATCTGCCGCCCGATCCCGACGATCCGGACGGCTTCATCGCGAATGCCGATGGAGGCGCATCATGATGACGGTCGAGGAGATTTTCACCGAGGACCGCCGCAATGCTCCCGCGGAGCGTTCGCTTCCATGGGAGGAGGTGCGCGACGGCATGACCGTCGTCATCGAGCCCAAGCCCAATTGGGCCGACGATGCGCGGGCCTTCCGGCTCGATGCCCGCGAATATTGCTACTACGCCGACTGGACCCGGAATGGCGCCCACGCCCGGTTCTACGGCCACATCGATACCAGCGGTGATGATCTGCTGCTGAAGGCTCGCGCCCTGATCGTCCGCGAGATCGCCGAAGGGCATTGGAGCTGATTGCATCATCGGGGTCGAGCTCCAGTCCAACATCCGAAGCCGCCATCTCCGATCTGCGATCGGGGATGGATTCCGTGCCCGGCCAGAAACTCAGGCTGACATCGGCGTGCCGCCGAGGCTGGCGCGGCGACGCAACTGCGACGGGTTTGCGGCATCCTGTCGGCAGCAAAGTACCACCCCCCGCTTCCATTCGCTGACCTTGGTCCGAGCCGTCTCGTTATCAATCAACCCGTGAAGGGTCGGCTTACGCAAGCGTGCCGCCCTCGCGCAATCGGACAGGCCCGACCGCGCGAGGGTGATTGCAGATCCGTTCAGACACTTCGGGCGCCTGTCGCGCGGGGGATGGTCCCCCGCCTCCAAGACAGGAGCCGGAACCCATGTCCTACGCCGATGCCGCCGCCTTCGCCGCCAGCCTCGCCACCACACTGATGGTCTCCATCGTCGTGTTCCAGGCCGGGGACGGAACCCACGGCGCTTGCCCCGCCAATGAATTCGACGGCGACGACGAGATGGTGAAACTGGAACTCGACCCATGGAGCTGAGGCGCGAAGCGCCTCATCCCCGACGGCCCGGAACGCGCAGAACGCGTCCGGGCCTTCAGCGTTGCGGTGGCCGATCCATTACCGGGGACCGCACTGGCGGAAAGAGAGAGGAAGAGGCCGGGCCTTTGGCGTGACGGGTTGGATGCTGAGAGAGAGGCTCCCGGCGCCCGTCGCGGAGTGATCCCGATGACCCTTGCCAGCAATTCCACCTTCGCGCCGATCGGGCGGATTCTTGCTGACCGCGTGCTACCCGGATTCCAGCCGGCGCGGAAGCTCCCGTTGCGCATTTCCTGCCTCGGCATAGCCAGCTATGCCGGCGCCACCGATGCCGATTATCGCGACCGCAATGTCTCGCTCGGCGACGCTGCATCGCCGGAAGATGCCATCGTCCTTGCCGCCGTCCGCGTCTCGCAAGGCGATATCCGCATCGGCGACGACGATGCGTTGCACTTCAGGCCGCGCCTGATCGTCGTTCAGGACAACACGCTCGGCCTGGTCCTCGCCGGCGAGATCCGCGCCGGCATCATCCTCTGGCAGCAGCCGGTTGCCAGTGATGGCGAAGCCCGCCGCATTGTAATCGAGGCCAGCCGCCTACGCGGCATGGCCTTCGCCGCTTCCGGCGAACGTGATCATGCAACGGCCCGCGATCTCCGCTTCCGCGCAGCGCTGCTCGAAGCGCGGCTGGTCGATCCGGTCTGGCGCGAGACCGCTGCCGATCTTCTCCGGTTGCCCCAGGCGGCGTGAACCACCCGGCAATCTCGATCCCTTCGGCCCGGCATCCCACCGGGCGCAAATCCTATGGAGTTTCTCATGCCGAAATTTGTCGTCAGCAAAGGCCATGACGCCTTCGTCTGTTATGAAACTGTCGTCGAAGCTGACACGCCCGAGGAGGCGCGAGCACTCGCCACGAGCGTACAATATGATGGCGAGTGGCTCGCCACCGGATATGTGCAGGAGTTCGACGACTACGAAATCGACGAGCACAGCGGCGTGCGCCAGCTCGAAAGCGGGGAGACGGTCGAGGCGTTCCTGACCATCGGCGTCACCGCACAGGAACGCGATGCGTTGCTGGCGGGCCTTCGGCTTCTTCAACTCGCCCTCGCACGCGGACCAATCGACCCACCGCTCAGGAGCGTCCTCACCGACGACGATGCACACGCCAGCCTTGATCTCACGCAGATCGACGCGCTGTGCGAACGCATCAACGTCTAGGAGGCGTCTATGTATGCGGCCTATCTGCGCCTCGAACTCCGCGTGTGGGACAGCGACCGCGCCGTCATCCGCGCCGCCAGCCGCAAGCTGGCTCCATCCGCCCGACGAGACCCGGCCAGCAGGGACGCGCGCAAGCACTTCTATCGCGAGATGCTTCGCCACCACGCCGATGCTCGGAGGCTTGTGTTGCAATTCCGTCTCTGACGCCACCGGCGTCCCAATCCCCATCTTGCCCGGCCTCGCGCCGGGCTTTGTCGTTTCAGGAGCCCGCTATGCCGATTTATACTATCGAGACCACCTACCACCTGCCCGTCTACCGTCAGCGAACCTACAACGCCGACTCGATCGCAGATGCTTGCCGCAAAGCCATCGAGGACGATGGCTGGGACGATGCCAAGGAGGACGTCGACACTTCCGGCGAAACCTATGTTTCCGGAATCTGGCAGGGCGCCGACGCGGCCTATTCCGGTCCGGCAATCCTCATCCCCTCGCAGTTCGCCGAAACCGTCGAACGCAAGGCGGGACATTTCGAGATCCTGCTTGGCCTGCTCAAGCTCCTGCTCGCGGACGTGCAGGCCGCCCGACCGTCCTCACAGGAATGGATCGCTCGCGCCACCTGGGCCGTCGCCCGTGGCGAGGCGATCATCGCCGGCGCGCGCGATCCCGACGCTCCCGTCGAGGGAGACCGGCCATGACGCAGTACGTCGTCAAGATCGGCTTCTGGCTGCGCGCCTATGACGGTTTCACTGTCGAGGCCGATAGCGACGCCGAGGCGATCGGAAAAGCCAAAGCGGCCGCCACAATCGCGATGGAGGCATCTGGTCAGCCGGAACATGTCGAGATCGAGGAGCGGCGCGAGGGCGTCATCATCTATATCGATCGCGTCGCGGCGGATGCCCGCCACACCGTCGCAGAAGACGTCGCGTTCGACGACGACCGCATCCATCCCGCACCAGCGGACTGACCCCCATCACTATCCCCCTTCAATCAGCCCGGCCTCGCGCCGGGCTTTGTCGTTTCAGGAGCCTGCCATGACCGACTACTTCACCCACTTTTCCTGCCTGCTCGACGTCGGCACGCCCGACAACGCCGCTCGCGCCCTTGATCTCTACAATCAGCTTTCCGAAGAGGGCGCCTCGGAAGAACCGCCCTCCGACGGCTTCCTCCTGTCGATCCAGCCCGAGCACGGCGGCGCCAAGCTCTGGATGCGCGATGACGTCACCGGCGACCCGGAGCGCCTGATTCAGTTTGTCAAGCTGTGTGCTGCTACGTTCGGTCTGACCGGCCGTTGGGGCTTCCAATATGCCAACGCCTGCTCGAAGCCGCGCGTCGGCGGCTTCGGCGGCGGCGCGCATGTGCTCGATCTTGCCACCGGTGAAACAGTCGCCTGGACCTATACCGACGGCTGGCTTGCCAAGGTGCTGGACGGAGGCGCTCCCGATGCCTGACATCATCCAGACCAAGGTCTACCGCATCGACGAGCTTTCGGGCGCGCAAGGGGCAAGCCTTGCGTCCAGTCTACGAAAGCACCCCTCTCGCTAATGAGGCGCGCGTGATATGTGAGAGGGTCGGTGACGCCTATACCCATAGTTCGGGGTATTTCCAGCAGCCACCATGGGCGCTAACTTTCATGTATGCAATGAAAGGAAACGCTCGTGAATCTAGTGAAGAATTTCCATCAGCCCGACGGTGATGATCCAGACCTTTTGGAGAATTGCGGTATATCCAAGTTGCAAGTTCAACGACTACGATATTGGGGGTTCACTCGCCTTTCCGATTTTGACGGAAAATCTGACATCGACATTCTTAGAGAGCCAAACACCAATCGCCGCACGGTGAGCGAAATCAGGGAAGCGCAGGCAAGACGCCAGTACGTCCCTCACGAAATAACCAAATAGGCCCTCAGAGCGCCGTTTCCATTTGACGGTTTCATCATGTTCGCGATGGCTAGCGGATATCGACGGCCGCGCTACCATTCGCCCTTTCGTCCATCCACGGCATGTTCGAAGCGTAGCGCCCAAGGCCGGATCGCGCGATTGTCATCTGTGCGCGTAACACGCAGTCGCGATATCCCAGGTACGAGCGTCGGCGCCGCCTCGAAAGCGACAGGGATCGTGTAGACCTCCCGCGCCTGCCGGTTCTGGTAGCGCGCCTCGGCATTGATGATGACGGTGGGCGCGATGTCCCAGACCTCCGACAGCACCGCGAGGATCGCCGTAACCGCGATGACGCAGCCACGGAATGCGGCCGAGGTCGACCAATGCCCTTGACCGAAACCCGGCAGGTCGGAAGTGATTGCCGACGCGGCGAACGCAAGGATAACGAGCGAATAGAATCTCGGCGCTCGCGGGAGCAGCGACTTGATCACGAGCGTATTCCTCTCAAATATTCCTATAATTTTCTGGTCTGGTAGGTCGAATTCGCCTCAGATCCTTTCGGCCAAATAGTAAAGCAAAGTTGTCGCCGCGACGAGGTGACGCCTGCGCACCGTGGGTCGCGAATGGCGGCTTTCGGCAATTTGGCCGACGACATGAGAGTGAGAGCGAGGCCGGGACGGATTTGAGCCTGTGCGGTCGAGAGAGAGCGCTGCGCGGCTCGATCCTGTCCCGCTCTCCCGAGGCTTTCCCATGAACATGATTTCCGCATCCGCGGCGGCATCCGTCACCGCGCCGCTTCCGATCGTCCCCGATTCCGACATCCCTGCCGCGATCTTCACTGCGGCGCAGCTTCTCCTGCCTCATATCGAGCGTGGCCAGCGCATCGATGCCGGCATCCTGCGCGGCGCGATGGAAACAGCATTCGGCGCATCAGACGCCGCCGGCGCCTGGAACTGGAAAACGGCCTATGAAGCCTGCGAGGCGGCGACCGTTCTCTTCCTGCGCAAATACGGCAAGGCGCTTTTCCGTAAATCCGCTTCTCCGACAATAATCCTGCCGCAGCTCTCCAAGATCGCCGGCCTGCTGCCGACGCATACGCGCCGCTCGGAGGAAGCGCAGTCCTTCCAGCAATTCTCGACGCCGATCCCGCTGGGCCTCGCGGCCGTGACGGCGGCGGCCATCACATCGGCCGACCGTGTGCTGGAGCCATCGGCCGGGACCGGGCTCCTCGCCATCCTGACCGAGATCGCCGGCGGCTCGCTGGTGCTCAACGAGCTTGCGGAAACCCGCGCCGGGCTTCTTTCTCTTCTCTTTCCGGCCCTGTCCGTCTCCCGTTTCGACGCGGCGCAGATCGACGATCATCTCGACACCGGCATTCTGCCGTCCGTTGTGCTGATGAACCCGCCGTTCTCGGCCATGGCCAATGTCGAGGGCCGCATGGCCGTCGCCGCCTTCCGCCATGTCGCCTCGGCGCTGGCGCGCCTTGCGCCCGGCGGCCGTCTCGTCGCGATCACCGGCGCCAACTTCGCGCCCGACGCTCCGGCCTGGTCCGAAGCCTATGGCGGGCTGCAGGAACGCGGCCGCGTCGTCTTCTCCGCCGCGATCGACGGCGCGGTCTATGCCAAGCATGGCACGACCTTTCCGACGCGGCTGACCGTCATCGACAAGCTCCCGGCCGACGATCCGTCCATATTCCCAGACGCGCCGGGCGTCGCGCCGGATGTGGCCACGCTGCTCGGATGGCTGGCCGAGCATCTGCCGCCGCGCCTGTCGATCGATCCAGCTGTCGCCATCCCCGTGGTCGCGCCTCGCACCGTCCGCGCCTATGTCAACCGGACGGCCAGGGCCGCGCCCGCCGTGGCGCATGCCGAGCCGGAGGGCGCTCCGCTCGATTTCGAAACCGTCGACTGGACGCCGGCGGATGCCGGTCGCCTGTCCGATGCGATCTACGAGGAATACGGGCTCCAGACCATCCGGATTTCCGGGGCGCAGGCGCATCCGACCCAGCTCGTGCAGTCGGCGGCGATGGCGAGCGTCGCCCCGCCGAAGCCGAGCTACCGCCCGACGCTGCCCGCGAATGTCGTCGATCTCCTGTCCGACGCGCAGCTCGAAACGGTGATCTATGCCGGCGAGGCGCATTCGGATTTCCTCGCCGGCGTGTGGACGGTGGACGACACCTTCGACAAGCTGACCGCCGTGTCCGAAGACACCATGGGCGCCGTCCGTCTCCGCCAGGGCTTCATGATCGGCGACGGCACCGGCGTCGGCAAGGGCCGGGAGTCGGCTGCGATCATCCTCGACAACTGGCTCCAGGGACGCCGTAAAGCCGTCTGGATCTCGAAGTCGGACAAGCTGATCGAGGACGCTCAACGCGACTGGAGCGCGCTCGGCATGGAGCGCCTGCTGGTCACGCCGCTGTCGCGGTTTCCGCAGGGCAAGCCGATCACTCTGAGCGAGGGCATCCTATTTTTAACCTATGCCACGCTGCGCTCCGACGACCGCGGAGAGAGGGTTTCCAGGGTCAAACAAATCGTCGAATGGTTAGGCTCCGACTTCGATGGAGTGATCATTTTCGACGAGGCGCATGCCATGCAGAACGCCGCTGGCGGCAAGGGAGAACGCGGTGATGTGGCCGCCTCGCAGCAGGGTCGTGCCGGCCTGCGCCTCCAGCACGCGCTCCCGAATGCCCGTGTCGTCTATGTCTCCGCCACCGGCGCGACCACCGTTCACAATCTCGCCTATGCCCAGCGGCTCGGCCTGTGGGGCGGCGAGGATTTCCCATTCGCCACCCGCGCCGAGTTCGTCGAGGCGATCGAGGCCGGCGGCGTGGCGGCGATGGAGGTGCTCGCTCGCGACCTGCGCGCGCTCGGCCTCTACACCGCCCGTTCGCTCTCCTTCGCCGGCGTCGAATACGAGCTCATCGAGCACGAACTGACGCCTCAGCAGGTTCGCGTTTACGACGCCTATGCCGGTGCCTTTGCCATCATCCATAACAATCTCGATGCGGCGATGCAGGCCGCCAACATCACCGGCGGCGGCGAAGGCGGTTCGGGCACGCTCAACAAGCAGGCGAAATCAGCCGCCCGCTCGGCCTTCGAGAGCGCCAAGCAGCGCTTCTTCGGCCACTTGTTGACGAGCATGAAGACGCCGACCCTGCTTCGCTCGATCGCCGCCGACCTGGAGGCAGGCCATTCCGCCGTCATCCAGATCGTCTCGACGGGCGAGGCGCTGATGGAACGGCGGCTGGCGGAGCTGCCGACCGAGGAGTGGAACGACGTCCGCGTGGACATCACCCCGCGCGAGTACGTCCTCGACTACCTTGCCCATTCCTTCCCGGTCCAGCTCTACGAGCCGTTCACGGATTCGGAGGGCAACCTGTCGTCGCGTCCGGTCTATCGCGACGGCCAGCCGGTCGAGAGCCGCGAGGCGGTCGCGCGCCGCGATGCACTGATCGCCAAGCTCGCCAGCCTGCCGCCGGTTCCCGGCGCGCTGGACCAGCTCGTCCAGCATTTCGGCACGGACATGGTTGCCGAGGTGACGGGCCGGTCGCGCCGCATCGTCCGCAAGCGCGGCGGCAGCGTCAGCATCGATCGGCTCGTGGTCGAGACGCGCGCGGGGGCCGCCAACCTCGCCGAGACGCAAGCCTTCATGGACGACCAGAAGCGCGTGCTCGTCTTCTCGGACGCCGGCGGCACCGGACGCAGCTATCATGCCGAGAAGTCTGCGAAGAACACGCGGCTGCGCGTCCACTACCTGCTCGAGGCGGGCTGGAAGGCGGACACCGCCATTCAGGGTCTCGGCCGCACCCACCGTACCAACCAGGCGCAGCCGCCGCTCTTCCGGCCAATCTCGACCAATGTAAAGGCTGAAAAGCGCTTTCTCAGCACCATCGCCCGCCGTCTCGACACGCTGGGCGCGATCACGCGCGGCCAGCGTCAGACCGGCGGTCAAGGGCTGTTCCACCCCGAGGACAATCTGGAAAGCCATTATGCCCGCGACGCACTCCGACAGCTCTACATGCTGCTGGTGCGCGGCAAGGTCGAGGGCTGCTCGCTCGACCGCTTCGAGTCCGCCACCGGCCTGAAGCTGATGGACTCGACCGGTATCAAGGACGAGCTGCCGCCGATCACGACGTTCCTTAACCGGCTGCTCGCGCTCACTATAGAGCTTCAAGGCATCCTCTTCACGGCCTTCGAGCAGCTCCTGACCGCCCGCATCGAGGGCGCGATCGCTTCGGGCACCTATGACGCCGGGCTGGAGACGCTGAGCGCCGAAAGCTTCGTCGTCACCGATCGCCAGACTATCTATACGCATCCCCGCACCGGCGCGGAAACCAGCCTGCTCACGATCAACGAGCGCAAGCGCAACCGTCCGGTGACGCTCGAAGCCGCTCTCGCCGAACTCGACGATCCGCGCGCAAAGCTGCTCGTCAACGAGCGCTCCGGCCGCGCCGCCGTTCAGATCCCCGCCAGCAGCATCATGCTCGACGATGGCGAGGTCGAGCGTCGTGTCCGGCTGATCCGGCCGACCGAGGCGCACAACATCCCGGTGCGCTTCATGGCCGAGACCCATTGGGTCGAAACTGACGGGGAGACCTTTGCGGCGGCATGGAAGACCGAGATTGCCGACGTACCCGAGTTCACCAACGCGACGCTCCACATGGTCACAGGCTTGCTTCTGCCGATCTGGAAGCGGCTTCCGAACGACTCGACTCGCGTCTATCGGCTTCAGACCGACCACGGCGAGCGCATCATCGGCCGAAAGGTATCGCCAGCCTGGGCCGCGAATGCGACCACGACCGGCGCGGCCGCGATCACGCCGGACGATGCGTTCACCGCTCTGATGGACGGCCGCACCATTCTCGACCTTACCGAGGGTCTTCAGCTTCGCCGCGTCCGCGTCATGGGCGCGAACCGCATCGAGCTGTCGGGCTTCGACGACACAATGCGCGAACGCCTCACGGCCTACGGCCTGTTCCACGAGATCATCTCGTGGAAGCTGCGCATGTTCGTGCCGGTCGATGCCAATGGCCCGGTGGTTCTCGCCAGGGTGCTCGACCGCTGGCTGGTGAACCGCATCGGCGAAAAGGAGGCTGCGTGATGGCTCGTCACGATGCTTCCGAACTCGCATCCCGTCTCGGCCATCATGCCGAGGCGGTTTGCCGCCATTACCTGAAGTCAGGCCACCGCGCCGGACGATACTGGATCGTTGGGGACGTTCAGAACAACCCCGGCCGCTCGATGTTCGTGCGGCTGACCGGCCCTGAATCCGGTAAGGGCGCTGCCGGCAAATGGACCGATGCATCGACGGGGGAACATGGCGATCTGCTCGACGTCATTCGCGAAACGCTTGGCCTCATCGACTTCAAGGACGTGGCCGAGGAAGCACGCCGCTTCCTCGCTCTCCCGCATCCCGAACCGGAGATGACGAGGACGTCCACCGGCAGGACGTCGAACGTCGCTGTCGGTTCGCCCGAAGCGTCGCGGCGGCTTTTCGCCATGTCGCAGCCGCTCGGCGGCACACTCGCGGAAATCTACCTCAACGGGCGGGCGATCACCTCCCTCGTGGGAACCACCGCGCTGCGCTACCATCCGCGGTGCTACTACAAACCCGATGAGCATTCGCCCACCGAGGTCTGGCCGGCGATCGTCGCGTCCGTCACCGATCTTCACGGCAATCAGACCGGCGCACACCGCACCTGGCTCGCCCCGGACGGTTCGGGCAAGGCGCCGGTCGAGTCACCCCGGCGGGCGATGGGCGACCTTCTCGGGAACGGGGTCCGCTTCGGCGTTGCCGGTGAGGTGCTCGCGGCCGGCGAAGGCATCGAGACCGTGCTGTCGCCGCGTCAGGTTCTGCCCCACATGCCGATGATGGCCGCGCTCTCAGCGGCTCACCTCGCTGCCATCCTGTTCCCGGCGACGCTGCGCAGGCTCTATGTCCTCCGGGATCGCGACCCGGCCGGGGACGGCGCACGAGACAGCCTGGTCGCCAGAGCAAAGGGCGTCGGGATCGAGGCGATTTCGGTGTCACCGATGCGCGAAGACTTCAACGAAGATCTGCGCTGGCGCGGCGTCGACGCCCTCCGGGCGACCCTGATGGAGCAGCTTCATCCCGATGACGTCCACCGTTTCGTGGAAGGGTGAAGAGATCGGCGGGGGAAGAGGCGCGGTCCAGGCGTCTTCACCTGCCGTCTCCATTCATCATCGTGAGCGTCCTTTGAAGTCGGAGAGAGCGGCGCCCACGGCCTTCTGAGAGGGCGATCGGCCCACAAACGGGCCGTCCGGGCAATGGCGCGGCGCCCGGCTATTTTCCGCCGGCGGGGCGAGCCCCGCCTTTGCAGCGCGAAACAAAATAGCCGGGCTTGGCCATCAAGGCCCTCGCGAGAGGCGAGGGCTGCCAGGCCGTCCCGCCCGTGGGCTTTCGACGCCTGCGAAGGCCGCGATGGGCGCGGTCTCCAGACGAAGGACGCTCACGATGATGAACGAAGACGAAGACCCAAACTTCGAGCCGAACCACACCTCGTCCCCCACTGATCATGTCCTCAACGAACTCCAGCTCTACGGCTGGCGGCCGTATCAGGACGAACCCGATCCGAGACCGCTTCCGGAGGGCAACGCCGTCGCCGCAGCCGTCGCAGATATCTTCGACGCCCTCGTTGCGACGCTCGACGACACGCGCCTCGAACCCGACCTCGACGAGTTGCTCTGGGGGACCGTCAATCTCTTCCACCGCGCCGCGAGCCGGGTCGAACGCGATCTCGACGACAACGAGCAGGCGCAGCGCCGCCTCCAGCGTGAGCAGGACGGTAGCGAGGTGAAGTCGGTCGAGCTCGAACGCCTCACGGCCGAGGGGCAGACCATGATCGAACGGCGTAACAGCATGGAGCTCTTCCGCGACGTCGCGGTCGAAGCCTTCGAGCACCACACCGGCAGCGCCTGGCGGCCCCGCACCGGCTCGATGATCAGCCATCGCAATCTGACCGCCGCGATGATCGACAGCCGCGACTTCCTTGCCGCGAAACGCAGGGCTGAGAACGAGGTGCTCTTGCCAGCCGGTCCGAAGGTTGCCGTCTCCGGCGGAACCGACTTCAACGACCATAACCTGATCTGGGCGAAGCTCGATCAGGTCCGGGCGAAGCACGCCGACATGGTGCTCATTCACGGCGGCGCGAAGACGGGCGCAGAGCGCATCGCCGCCCGATGGGCAAACAGCCGCAAGGTGCCGCAGATCGCCTTCGAGCCTGACTTCAAGAAGTACCCGGCGAAACAGGCCCCGTACAAGCGCAACGACACGATGCTCGAAGTCCTGCCAGTTGGTGTCCTCGTCTTCGGCGGTGGCGGCATTCAAGGGAACCTCGCGGACAAGGCCCGCAAGCTCGGCATTCCCACCATGCAGTTCGACGGCGGCGCGTAAGCGCCGCCTCTGGCGGCTATTCCAGCCGCCAATACTTGACTATCGGAGAGGTTGATGGCTCTTATGAAACATCCTTGCAGAACCGGAAAAGTAGCATAGTCGCAGGCGGAGCGTATCTACAGGCAGCCTGTCGTGATCCTCAACCGATCATGTGGAGGTTTCCATGTCGCTCATCCTTCTCGCCATCTCCTTGACGATCGCCTTCTGCGTCTTCGCCTACAATCTCGCGATCTACGCTTTGCCGTTCATGGTTGGCCTGTCGGCCGCCCAATATGCCTGGGGCGCTGGAGCCGGCATCTTCTTGTCGGGGCTGGCCGCCGTCAGCGCGGCATTGCTGTCGATCGGTCTCGTACTCGCGGTTCTCGGCTTTGCCAGGAATCCGGCGCTGCGGCTGATCGCTCTCGCCGTCTTCGCCGTGCCGGCCGTCATCGCCGGCTATGCGCTCATCCATGGTGTAGCGAAAAACGCGATCGACCCCGGCTTGATGCTCAATCTGCTTTCCGCCAGCGCCGGTCTGTTCATCGGCATCGCGGCCATGGTCAATCTGAACGCCCTCGGCGTGTCGATATTTTCTCGATGATGGGCCGGCCGCGATCCGCCGGTCTCAGCGAAGAAAGCCGGCGGCTCGCGCCGCCGGGTCTTTCGACCTCCCGCACTGACGGGCTGCCACGACAGTGCTGCCCACACCATACTTCGCTTTCGGCCCGCTTCGCCCCGTTTGGGAAGTCGTTCGTTGGCGTGAGGTCTGCAGGCCGTAGACAGGCCGTGCCAGCCAGCTCATTCATTTCGTAAAGTGGATACGGCCGCGGAGACCTTCACGAACCTTTCCGCAGGTCGAGTGGATCGAGCCTTCCGCCATCGACAGTGGCGACGCGGCGCTGTTCCGCGTCTACGAGCCCGGTAGCCTCTTTATTCTCGTTCCATCCAGCCTGTTCGAGGAGGGGCGCGGGTGGCCGGAAGGAGAGATGAACGGGTGTCTTTCGAAGGCGGCGCAGGTCCATGGGGCCTGCCTCTTCGCTGTTGCCGGCAAGGACGATGGTTCTGCTGTGCGTCCCCGTGTTCGTACTTTCAGAGGCACCAATCCCTCCGACTGACTGATCCCCTAAGTCCGTTCTGTTTCCTCCGGCAACCCCCGCAGCTCCCAGCCGTGTTGCCGCGCAGGCGCGGCTGCCCGCTCCACCTGGGGCCTTGGGGGTCAAGCTGCCGCCGAAGGCGTCAGTGCAGGAGTCTCCCGACGGCCTTGGCCGGGTCTCGTCGGAGGGATGGTCCCTCCGAGAAGCAACGGAGACTTACAATGCAGAACATCGTCATTCTCGCCGGCAACATCGGTCAGGCCCCCGAAACCCGCACCACCCAGGGCGGCACCAAGATCACCCACTTCACGCTGGCCACCTCGCGCCCCCGCTATTCGGAAGGCAAGGTCGTTCGGGACGAGAGGGGCTACCGGGTCCAAGACACCGAATGGCACCGCATCACCGCCTTCAACGGCCTCGGCAAGACGATCCAGGACTATTGCGAGAAAGGCATGAAGGTTCTGGTTCGCGGCCGCATCCACTACTCGAAGTGGACCGACCAGGAGGGCAACGACCGCTACGGATGCGAGATTATCGCCGAGACGGTCGATTTCCTGAGCCGGGCGAAGCAGACCGAGAACGAGGACCGCGGACAGACCGACTACGACGACGACATCCCGTTCTGAGCGGGAACGGAGAAGGCCCGGCGGCGAAAGCCGCCGGGTTTCTTTATGCTCGCGGCGGATCGCGGTTGCGCCGGGCTTTCCTGCCGTCGCGCATCGGTCGCTGAACGCGGTTGCAGCGTTGTGCCCAACCGTCTTTCTCTCAATGAGAAGCCGATCATACCGGCAGTCGGCCCGCGTCAAGGACGCCCGGTGCCCCCAATTTTGCCGCCGCTGCACGACGACAAAATCGGCTTCTCTATTCGGCCGTTGATTTCAAGCACCTTCTTCTGGGGGCAGCTGCTCCTCTCTCCCACGTAGCTTGGCAACTTCGACCGCAGGCCCTTGCTTCTCTTCGAGATCGGCACGGTGACCTTCTCATGATGGATTTAGGAACAAGATGGAACGATCTCCTTTCGCGTCCTGGCATCCGGTTGGGTGCCGGCACTACCGATTTTCCGTTCTCATCTCATCCTTCGTCCTGCGGACGATTTCACTCCGCGCTACGTGGAATTCCGATTTATTGTGTTGATGCTCTCGAACGATGGTTCAGATCGTTGCAGTCTGCTCCTCTTTGGCCCAGCGGAAGTCGGTCTGGTCCTGCCACATGCGGTGCATGATCACAGCGAGGCGCCGAGCGATGGCAACAAAGGCTTTGTTGACGCCTCTGCTTTTGGCGATCCTCATGCCCCATGCTCTCAGCCACGACCATTTCTGACCTCTAGTCAGAAGTGTGACGGCCGCCTCGTATAGAAGCGTTCGCACCATGGTGTCGCCGCTGCAGGACACCTTGCCGACCCGGCTTTTCTCTCCCGATTGATGAGATGCCGGCGTCAACCCGACGAACGCGCCGACCGCTTTTGAGTTCTGGAAGCGGGCAGGAACATCGATGGTGCTGCGATAGGCGAGTGCGACCACCGCGCCCACGCCCGGCACCGTCATAAGCCTGCGGCAGATCCCATCGTTCTTCGCGATTGCTAGAAGCCGACGATGAAGAATGTTGAACTGCGAGCGGATCTCGCGCCTGGCCGCCAGCAGCGGCTCCACGATAGCGATCAGCTCGGCGTCACCGTCGATCAGTTCGCGTATTCGCTGTTCGAAATTCAACGTGCTTACGATACCGACCTTGAGGCCAAAGTTTCGGAGAATCCCCCTCAGGTCATTCTCAATGTCCATAGCCTTGGACTGAAGCATCTTCCGGGCTCTCAGCAGGGCACGCTGCTTTTGGCTGGTGATCGTTTTCACATGGACGGGCCGAAAAATGTTGACGCGCATCATCTGGGCAATGCCGCGGGCGTCATTCCGATCAGTCTTGTTGATCTGCGCTGTCAGGAAGGCCCGCGTGTGCCGCGCCTCGATGCAGAAAACAGGAAGATTGGCCTCAGCAAGTGCACTGTAGAGCCACTGAGACAAGGGGCCAGCTTCCAGTCCAACGCGTTTGTAATGGTATCCGCCCTCCGTCAGAACACGAAGAAGATCTTCGGGGTGACTGTACACCTTTGTCTCCCGAACGATCCTGCCGTCCGCATCCACGATGCAAACGGATGTCTCTTTCACGGAAATATCGAGGCCGGCAAAATACTGCATGTGCATATCGTCTCCTGAGATGGGTGAGTGAGCGTTGCACCGTGCAGCGTAGCCGCTGGCTGGGCGCAGGCCGAATACCCCATCTCCCCCAGACGCCGGATTCTCCGGTCGCTTCGCGATCCCTGACCCGTCCCTCCAACGCTCGGACAATCGCCTCCGTCATCGAGACAAAGGAGGTTCACATGACACAGGTTCTCGACATCTACGCCGAAATCGCGGAGCTGCGCGCCGAGCTCGACCACTGCATCCTCACCCGCAAGGAGCGCGCCGAGACGCTGCGACGCCTCGAAGCCGCGCGCGCGGAGGCCGAGCGCCGGGAGCGGACGAGGGAGGGAGCGTAAGCTCCCTCTTTTTTGTCGGCGACGGCGGCCGCGGATCGCATGGGCGGGATCTCGGGCCGCCTCGCGGCCTTCACGAGAACTTCGGACGGAATCGCCACGCGCATGGGCGCGTTGCAATCCGACTTCCTTGTCGGAGCATCGGATCGTTCCCAAAAACCGGAAACCACTTTTGGGTCCGATGCTTCTGTGATGAAAGGGGGGCACGGCCGCCCCTCTCAAGCTCTCCCCATGAAGGAAGGGCAAAGCCCCTCCTTCAAACATCCTCCTATGGGGAAAGGGGACGGTTCCTCCTCCCTTTCACCAAACTCATTTCCCTCTCCCGGTAAGGCCTCCGGCTTTCGTAGCGACCGAATCAGTTACCGAGAATTTTCTTTGAAGCCTGTGCTGTCGATAAATTTTGGTCGCAATGTCGAACGCGGGCGACTAAAATAGTCGTAGTTCTAGCGTGCGCGTAGGTCCGAATGGGAGGTGATCATGCATGATCACCGCCCGACAATCACGGGCCGCACGCGCGTTGCTGGGTTGGACACAGGAGACGCTCGCTGACGAGGCCCGGGTAGCATTGACCGCGCTCAAGCGCCTCGAATCCGACAGCGGATTGGGGACGCACGAGGTGACGCGCGACCAGGTTCGACGAGCGCTCGAGGCAGCAGGGATCGTTCTCCTTTCGACCGACAAGGGAAAAGGGGTGCTCCTCCTGAACGACGGGGCCGACACTCCCAAGCGGCGGCGTTGATCGCGCGGTTGCCAAGCCTTGTCATAAAATGCAGCTATTTCCCGTGGGAAATAGTGAACGAATATGGCGCGCGTGAACAGGTGAGCTCGATGGGGCAGGCAACGCAGACGTTTCTGGAAGAACCACCGTTCAGCGAGACGCTTACATCTTATGATCGTGAGCACATGAAGCTCTATATGCGATTGCTTGATGCCGAGCGCGACGGCGCTGACTGGCGTGAGGCCGTGCACATCCTGTTTGGCCTCGATCCCGATCGCGATCCCAAGCGCTGCCGCTTGATCCACAACGCGCATCTCGCTCGCGCCCGTTGGATGACCGAGCACGGCTATCGCGAACTGGTCCGTGAAAGCCAGCAGAAGTCGCACATCAATAGGTGATGCGTTTCGCGCATCACCTATTGATGTGCGACCGACTTCCCCAGATCAACCCAAACGGGAATCGTGAACCCCCCAAAGACTTAGACAGAAACTTGGGAGGATCAGCGATGACACCTGACGCATCGACCTGGCGTTCCTCGGGGTATGAGCACCTAGATAGATTGACCGCATCCGATCTGGCCTGGGAATGGCTCCGCCGCAACGACGCCTATGATGCAGACTTCGAGGCTTCGGCCTCTGGCCGCGGAACCCACACGCCGCTGACCGAGCAAATTCGGCGGCGGTGGGGGTTACGATTTCCCCGTCGACCCCCTGACACCGCCTCCTGACGCTCCCGTTTTCTGGCTCACGCAGGAAGACACGAGCGTCGTCGTATTGACCGAGGCCCCGCCTGACCTCGACGCTAGTCTCGCAGGTGCCCCTCCCGAGCCATGGCGCCGCTATCCGCCGATGGGCGAAGATGAAACAGCGTTTCGCTTTGCTCTCGAAAACGGGCAGCGTCTCCAGATCATCGACTGCGCCATTGACGGGCAGACGGTTGCTGTCGCCGCCATACCCCTCGGCATAGACGGCTTCGACCGGATCGAAGCGGTCTATCGACTTCTCTCGGCCTTGCACGGCCGCGCCATTCCGCCCGACACGCGCCTGACACGTCAGCAACGCGCCCGCCAGCGTCGGATGCTGCGCGCCTTCGACGGCTATCGCGCCGGCGCGACGCAGCAGGAAATCGCCGAGGTCATTTTTCACATCGACCATCTCGGCCGCGACGACTGGCAGGCGTCGTCCGCCCGCCACGCTATCAAGGCGCTCCTGCGGGACGCCCGCACCATGGTCGGGGGAGGCTATCGAAAACTCCTTCGTCATCGTCACCAATCCTAGCCCGGTCTCTCCCCGCGCATGGTGGGCGAATTCGATACCCCCCAACTTCGCCCTGCAACTCGCCGGCTCTCCTCCGCCACCGTGGTCGTTGCCCGCCGCTGATCCGCGACGGCCATCCCCACCACCACGGAGGCCCGATCCATGCCACACGAACCCGTCGTTCTCCCGCCGCGCTTCCTCCGCACCAAGGAAGCGGCCGAGTTTCTCAGCCTCTCGGCCCGCACCCTCGAAAAGCACCGGACCTACGGAACAGGCCCGGCCTATCGCAAGCTCGGCGGTCGCGTCGTCTATGCCATCGACGATCTCGAAACCTGGGCCGCTCGCGGCGCGGTGACGTCGACCTCCGATCCTCGCGGATCCGTGCTGCCGGCGAAGCGCCACGTCATTCCCTCCGGGCCGCAGCTCGGCCGCTACGCACGCTGACCGCGGCCGGCTTCTTTCATGGCGGTGCGGCGTCGATCCCTTTCGGAGCGCGGGCAGCTCGATCTGTTCCGGGCGCTTCCCGGCGACTTCGCGCCACGAGACGCGCAGGATCTCATGGC
>NCHM01000467.1 GCA_002257205.1 Rhizobiales bacterium 24-66-13
GTGCGCACCTGGGTGACGGTGCCCGGCGCCGATTCCACCGAATCGCTCCACATGGTCTGGATCGAATCGATCACCACGAACTGCACCGGCGGCCCGGCGCTCAAGGTGGCGATGATGTTTTCAGCATTGGTTTCGGCAGCAAGGCCCACGGGCGCGTCCGCCAGATCGAGCCGGCCGGCGCGCATACGCACCTGGTCCACCGCCTCTTCGCCCGAGACATAGACGATGCGATGCCCCGCCCGCCCCAAGGCGGCGGAGGCCTGGATCAGCAAGGTGGATTTGCCGATTCCGGGATCGCCGCCCAGGAGCACGATGGAGCCGGGCACGAAGCCGCCCCCCGCCACCCGGTCCAGCTCGCCGATGCCGGAAATCAGGCGCGGCGCGGCCTTCCCCTGGCCCTGAAGACTCTCCAGCGCCACCGCCCGCCCCTTGCGTCCCGAGCGCTGGGCGGCGGGGACCGAGGCTGCGACGTTCGCCTCCTCGGAAATCGTATTCCAGCCGCCGCAGGCCTCGCACTTGCCCTGCCAGCGGTTATAAACTGCGCCGCAGGACTGGCAGACGAAGGTGGGGCTGTTCTTGGCCATGGGTCGGGGAGGCTCCGGGCGCGCGCAGAGCGCGACTCACCCGTGCAGTCTAGCCGCCCATATAGACCCGGTGATAGCGCGGCCCCAGACTGGTGAGCACCTCATAACCGATGGTGCCGCCGTGGCCGGCGAGTTCGTCGATGCCGATGCCGTCGCCGAGCAATATAGCGGGATCGCCACGGCGGACCTTGTCGTGGGGCACGTCGGTGACGTCCACGGCCGTGAGATCCATGGAAATGCGCCCGACCAACGGGCAGCGCAGGCCGCCGACGATGGCATCCGCCCCCCGCCGGGCATCGCTGCCGCCGAACGCGCGCAGGAAGCCGTCGGCATAGCCGAGCGAGAGAATGGCGATCCGGCTGTCGCGTTGCAGGCGCTGGGCCGCGCCATAGCCCACCGTGGTGCCGGCGCGCGCTTCGCGTACCTGGATGATGGGCACCTCCAGCCGCACAACGCTGCGCAGGGGCGCCGTGCCGGAGATCGGCACGCCGCCATAGAGCGCGATGCCGGGCCGCACCATGTCGAAATACATTTCCGCCCGGCCCAGCGTACCGGCGGAATTGGCCAGCGATGCGGGAATGCCGGGAAACGCCGCCGCCACTTTCGCGAACAAATGATGTTGCGCCTGGGTCAGCGGGTGGCGCGCCGTATCCGCGCAGGCAAGGTGCGTCATGATGAGGGACGGACGGAACGAAGGGCCGCCCTCCCCGGCGATCGTGAGCGCCTCATCCACGCTGAGGCCGAGGCGATTCATGCCCGTGTCCACATGCAGGGCCGCCGGCTGGCTCGCCCCCATGGCGCGGCTGTGGATGGACCATTCGGCGATTTCCTGCCGGCTTCCCAGCACCGGGCGCAGATCGGCGGCGGCATAAGCATGGGCGGTATCGGGCAGCAAGCCGCCGAGCACATAGATGGTGGCCTCGGGAAGCAGCGCCCGCAGCGCCTCGCCTTCCTGCACCAACGCCACGAAAAAGGTGCGCGCGCCCGCCTTCCACAGGGCCGGGGCCGCCTGCGCGAGGCCGAGGCCATAGGCATCCGCCTTCACCACTGCCGCACACTCCGCCGGCGCGACCCACGCGGCGAGGGTGCGCCAATTATCGGCCAGAGCACCGAGATCAATGGTCAGGACGGCGCGGGACAGAGCGGATGACGGGGCGGACGCGGGCTGCATCGAAACGCTTTCCCTGGAAGCGGCGGGATTCGCTATCCTGTCTATACCTTACCTATGACGCGCCGGTAGCGCCGGACGCGGAGCAGATCCGCGCGCCACGCCGAGCTTTCCGCGATCAGTGGCGGTCGGGCAGCCGATCTTCGCGCGCGAGGTTCGAGAAGCGGGTGAACTGCGGTTCGAAATGCACTTTCACGGTGCCGGTGGGTCCGTGGCGCTGCTTGCCGATGATGACTTCCGCCACCCCCTCGGCCGCCTTCATGTCCGCTTCCCACTTGAACCATTCCTCGGTGCCGGGCTTGGGCTCGCGGCTCTTGAGGTAATATTCCTCGCGATAGACGAACATCACCACGTCGGCGTCCTGCTCGATGGAGCCGGATTCGCGCAAATCGGCGAGTTGCGGGCGCTTGTCGTCGCGCGATTCCACCTGACGCGAGAGCTGCGAGAGCGCCATGATCGGCACTTGCAATTCCTTCGCCAGCGCCTTGAGGCCGGTGGTGATCTCGGTAACTTCCTGCACGCGGTTCTGCGACGAGCTTTTCGACGAGCCGGACAGCAATTGCAGATAATCCACCACCATGAAATCCAGCCCCCGCTGGCGCTTCAGGCGGCGCGCGCGGGCCACCAGCTGGGCGATCGAAATGCCGCCGGTATCGTCGATATAGAGCGGCACCACCTGCATGGTCTGGGCAGCGGCGGCGAGCTTGGAAAACTCGCTCTCGGAAATATCGCCGCGGCGGATCTTGTAGGAGGCAATCTCCGCCTGCTCGGCGAGAATACGCGTTGCCAATTGCTCGGCCGACATTTCCAGCGAGAAGAAGCCGACGATGCCGCCGCTCTGGGTCTCGATGGAGCCGTCCGCCCGCTGCTCGCCGCGATAGGCGGCGGCGATGTTGAAGGCGATGTTGGTGGCGAGCGCGGTCTTGCCCATGGCGGGGCGGCCGGCGAGAATCACAAGGTCGGACGGCTGGAGCCCGCCCATCTGCTGATCGAGATCGTCCAGCCCCGAGGCGATGCCGGAGAGATGGCCCTCGCGCTGGAAAGCGCGGCTTGCCATGTCGACTGCTTCGCGCAGCGCCTCGCCGAAGCGCTGGAAGCCACCGTCATAGCGCCCGCTCTCAGCGATGGCGTAGAGGCGCTTTTCCGCCTCCTCGATCTGGTCCTGCGGGGTCGCCTCCACCGGCGCGTCATAGGCGTCGTTGACGATCTCCTCGCCGATGCGGATCAGTTCGCGCCGCACCGAGAGGTCATAGATGGCGCGCCCGTAATCCTCGGCATTGATGACCGTAGTCGCTTCCGCCGCGAGGCGGGCAAGATAATGCGGGCCGGAGAGGCCCGCGACGTCCAGGTCGGCGGGCAGGAAGGTCTTGAGCGTGACCGGCGTCGCCACCTTGCCGGCGCGCACAAGGGCCCCCGCCAGCTCGAAGATGCGGCCGTGGATGGGCTCGAAGAAATGCTCGGGCTTGAGGAAGTCCGACACCCGGTAGAAGGCGTCGTTATTGACCAGAATCGCGCCCAGAAGGGATTGCTCCGCCTCCACATTATGGGGCGCCTGACGATAGGAGGGGTCGAGATCCCCCTTCTGGTCGGACAGATCGAGCATGA
>NCHM01000468.1 GCA_002257205.1 Rhizobiales bacterium 24-66-13
TACAGATCCACGATGCGCCTCTTGATCTCGCGATAGGTCACGAAAGCGGCATTCGCCTCGTCGATATTGAGCATTTTCTACTCTCTTCTTGTTCTCGCCCGATTCCGCGCGGTCCCCGCGGGTGGCGCCTGCCGCCGCCGCTTCCTCCAGCCCTGGCACCGTCAAGCCCGCCTTTGCGCCATCAGCTGTCGCATGGCGGCAGGCATAACCCGCTTGAATGCCTACGATTTTCCTGAGTGCGTAGCGTGCTAGTCGACTAGCGAAGTGGTCAACTAATTTGGAACATGATGTCGCAGGTGAGTCAAGCGCATCTGGTGGGCAATTGAGGATGACCGCGCGCGGCGCCGGGCGTGTCGCATTTGGCAGAGCAAGGTTCGTGCCGGCGAATGGGTCTGTCGATTGAGCGGATGATGGGATCATTAGTCCGTGGCACCGAACAGAGCCCACATGCCCGACGGGGCCGTGGTTCCGCTTGGCGGAGCCGACGGGCGGTGTCTGCGGCGCGGATGCGGTTTTTCGGGGGATTGCCCCTCGCAAAAGAGACAGCGCCGGAGGTGCCTGCGGGAAAGGTATCGGTATCGAAACGCATGAAAATGGGGCACACCCTTTCCGTTAGGTGGGATGGGTAAAGGGGCGCCGGAATGATCGATTTCTCATTGTCCGCAAAACTGTTCGCGGCCCTGTTCGCCATCATGGGTCCGCTCAGCATCGCGCCGATTTTCCTGGCGCTGACGGCCGATGCCACGCCCGCCACGCGGCGCAGCACCTTGATTGCCATGATCGCGACAGTGAGCATCGGCGCGCTGGTCTGCGCGCTCGCCGGGCATGCGCTCCTGGGGCTGTTCGGCATCAGCGTGTCGCATTTCCGCCTCGCCGGCGGATTGATCGTGCTGCTGATCGCCCTCTCGATGCTTAGCGGCGACGATCATCCTTCGCACCATGGTGCCGAGGAGGAGCAGGAGCATTTCAAGTCGGTTGAGAATGCGGGCGTCTATCCGCTCGGCCTGCCGATCGCGCTCGGGCCCGGTGCCATGGCGACGATCATCATTTTCGCCCAGTCCGCGCAGGAGCCCAGCGACATCGCCGCCTTCTATATCGGCCTGATCGGCTATCTGATCTTTTTCGCCGGCGCGATGGCCATCACGCCATGGCTCGGCTCGCGGCTCACGCCGACCGCGCTCTCCATCTCCAAGCGCTTGATGGGCATCATCCTGGCCGCTATCGCCATGGAAATGATCGCGGGCGGGCTGGGCGCGATATTTCCCGGCTGGATGAAATGATACGCGGCGCCGCGCGTCGGAAACGCGTCGCCTGATCCGCACCTGCGGGTCCGGCTGGCCCCTGCGCTCTTGGTGCGACGCATGCGGCATCCTAGGCTGAGACTTGTCTTGCTTACGGATTCCCCATGACCGACCGCACCCGCCATCTGCCGCTCAGCGGAAACGACATGCCCCGCTTCGGCGGCATCGCGACCATGATGCGCCTGCCGCACATCGCAGATCCCGCGCAACTCGACGCCGGTTTCATCGGCGTGCCGCTGGATGTTGGTACCTCGAACCGCGCCGGCACCCGCTTCGGGCCGCGCCAGATCCGCACCGAATCGGTGTTCGTGCGCCCGTACAATGTGGCGACGCGCGCCGCGCCGTTCGACAGCCTCGCGATCGCGGATCTCGGCGACGTCGCGACCAATCCCTACAGCCTGGAACGTTCGGTGGATCTCATCGAAGCGCATTTTGCCGGCATCTTCACGAGCGGCTGCCGGCCGATGGCGCTGGGCGGCGACCACACCATGACGCTGCCGATCCTACGCGCGGCGGCCAAAACTCACGGTCCGGTGGCGCTGGTCCATGTGGATGCCCACGCCGATGTGAACGACACCATGTTCGGCGAGCGCATCGCCCACGGCACGCCCATGCGGCGGGCGCTGGAAGAGGGGTTGGTCGATCCCCGCTTCATGGTCCAGGTGGGGCTGCGCGGCTCGGGCTATGCGGCGGATGATTTCGACTGGCAGCGCGGCCTTGGCGTGTGGGTGGTGCCGGCGGAGCGCTGCTGGCATCGCTCGCTCGCCGATCTGGCGCGCGAGATCCGTACCCGCTTCATGGGGCGGCCCACCTACATCTCGTTCGATATCGACAGCCTCGACCCCTCCATCGCGCCGGGTACGGGAACCATCGAGCCGGCGGGCCTCACCTTGCCCCAGGCACTGGAACTGATCCGAGGCCTGCACGGGCTCGACATCGTCGGCTTCGACCTGGTGGAGGTCTCCCCGCCTTACGACACCACGGGCAACACGGCGCTGATCGGGGCGAACCTGCTGTTCGAGATGCTGTGCATCCTGCCGGGCGTCACCTATCGCGACGCCCCGCACCCGCTCTCCTTCCGCCCCGACCTGCCGCCGGACTGGGTGTAGCGGGCGCCTTAGGCGCCCAGCATGTCGCGCAGGGTGCCGCCGGGATAGTCGCGCCGCAGGGCGCCGCGCGCCTGCAGCAGCGGGACGACTTCGTCGACAAAGTCATCGAACGTATCCGGCAGGAAGGCGGGCGAGATCACGAAGCCATCGGCAAGGCCGGCATCGACGATGCCCGCCAACTCGTCCGCGACATCCTGCGCCGTGCCGACGATGCGCGGGCACATGACGCCGCGCCCATAGACACGCCCCGCCTCGGCGATGGTCATGGACCCGTCGGGAGCGATGCTGCGGAGCGCGGCGAAATTGCCCTGGCTGCCGGAGACCGCAATCTCATCCACCCGCGCATCCAGCGACAGGCTGGAGAAATCCGCATTGGCATGGGCGGCGAGCGTGGAGAGGCCGACGCGCGGATCAATCAGGGAATCATGCAAGTCGCGCTTCTCCTCCGCCTCGGCCCGGGTGCGGCCGATGAAGGGCATCACCGCCATCAGCACCTTGCTGGCGTCCGGCGCGCGGCCGGCCGCTTCCAGGGCGGCGCGCACGTCCCGCGTGAAGACGCCCATGCGTTCCCGGTTCGGCTGAAGGGCGAAAATCACCTCCGACCAGCGCGCCGCGAACGCCTTGCCCCGGCCCGACGATCCCGCTTGGATGATCACCGGCCGGCCCTGCGGGCTGCGTGGAATGTTCAGCGGCCCGCGCGACTGGAACCATTTCCCCTGATGGTTCACGTAATGGACCTTGTCGGGGTCGGCATAAATGCCGTTGGCGCGGTCGAGCACCAGCGCGCCTTCCTCCCAGCTGTCCCAGAGCTTGAAAGCGACTTCCATGAATTCGTCCGCGCGGTCGTAGCGCTCGTCATGGCCGAGGTGCGGCACCGAGCCGAAGTTCAGCGCCTCGCCATCGTTCATGGAGGTGACGACGTTCCAGGCCACCCGCCCGCCGGAGAGGTCGCATCCTGATCGCCGAGCCGGATCCCGGTCTCCAGGCTCTCGCCATAGCGGTCGGCAACGGCGAGGCGGTCGGCGAAGAACAGGAAGTCGAATTTCCCGCGCTCCAGGGTTCGAGCGATATGGGCATAATGCTCGAGGCTGAGGAAAGCGGTCTCGTGCGCCGGATTGCGCCAGATGGCATGGCTGTGCACCACCGGGCCGGCAATGAGGAAGCCGCACAGATGCATGGGCTTGGGGTGTGTCATGATGCGTCTCCGAGCGGCCTTTAAGGCACGCGTTCTCGTTGCGCGCGGAGGCTCTCCGCGCGCTGCTGGTGTTCGGGCTTGAAAAAAAGCTAGCGGATCAGGAGATCACGCCGACGATGGTGTTCTTGCCGCCCTTGACGACCTGAACCAGGAACGAGCGGTTGATCTGATCGCCCCTGGCGTCGAAATCGCAGCTTGCGCCGGCGCCGACGAACTTGATCTTCTTGCCGGCGCGGATCAGTTCGAGCCCCTTCACCACATCGTCCACTTCCTCGCCAGGCGGGTTGCAGACCTCGGGGATCGATTTTGCCCAGGTCAACGCATCGGAGGATTTCGCATGCTCCATGGCGAGCGCGGCGACGCTGATCTGGTCGTGGGCATTGCCGGCGAACAGGAACACGGTGCCGGCCGGGGCGCCCATCTCCTTCACGAACTTCTTGTAGGACGGGGTATCGAGCGGCGGGGCGGGCTGGAGATGATAGATCCCCTCGGCCACTTCCGGGCCGACCGCCTGTAGGAACTTGCCTTCCGCATCGGCGCCGATGGACAGCGCCACGATCTTGGACTTGAAGCCGCCGCGATAGACTTCCTTGGCGATGGAGGTGAAATCGGTCAGCAGGGACAGGCAGAACACGCCGTCGGGATCGCCGCCGAAGGCTTTTTCCACCTCGGCGCGATAGGAGGGCTGGTCGGGATTGTACATCACCACGTCCAGCACCGTGCCGCCGAGCTTGGCCATCTCCGCCTTGAAGGGCTCGATCATCGCCACCACGAACGGATTTTGCTGCGCCAGCACCACCACCTTCTTGGCGCCGATGGAATTCATCACCTTGGCGCCGGCCGGGCCCCAGGAGGTGCTCTTGGCCTGGAAGCGCCACACGAGGCCCTTGGTGTCGCCGTCGGTCACCGAATTGGCCGAGCAGGAGACCATCTGAACCTTGTTGGCGGCCAGGATGATGGGCTTGGCGGCCAGCGCGATCGGGCTGCCCCAGAATCCGCCCACCAGCTCCACCTTGTTGACTTCCAACAGCTTCTTGGTGGCGGTGACGCCGACGGTGGGATTGGTCTCGGAATCCTCGATGAAGAGCTTGAGCTTGCGCCCACCGAGGATGCCGCCGGCCTCATTGACCTGCCCAAGAACCAGTTCGGCCGCTTTCTTCATGTCCGGCCCATAGGGGCCGGTGGCGCCCGAGAACGGCAGCACCATGCCGAGCGGAATTTCGGCGGCCTGGGCGAACGCCGGCATCGCGGCGCCGACGAAGGGGAGGGCGCCGAGGCCGGCAACGACCTGGCGGCGGGTAAGACGCGTCGACTGGCTCATGGCTGTTCTCCTGAGGTGGCTGGTTCTTCTTTTGGATGAAGGTTGAGCAAGGTTTCGGCGACGCCATCGTCGATCTGCAAGGCATCGTTGAACCGGTTGAAGAAGCCGCAGAGCGCGATGCGGAACGTCAGCTCGACGATCTGCGCTTCGGAAAAATGCGCGCGCAATTGGGTGAACACGCCCGAGCGGATGCCCCAGGCGCGTTCGGTCACCAGCCGCGCATAATCGATGACCAGGCGATCGACCTCGTCGAAGGCCTCATGCTCGGCATCGGGAAGCTTCTCGATCGCGTCGGCGGGAATTCCCTCCACGGCGAGCAGGGGGGCGTGATGCGAGACGCAATAGGGGCAGGCATTCAGCTTGGAGACCACCACCACCGCCAGCTCGATATAGCGCCAGGGCACGGCCTCGCGCGCCCGCAATTCCATGAGCATGCGGTAGATATGGTCGAGCGCCGGCGGCACGTGGGCGAGCACCGCCGCCTGATCGGCGAAATCGGCATAGCCGCCGGCGAATTGCTCGTACACCTGCGCGATTTCGGGCGGCAGGGCCGTGGGGGGCAGCGGGGTTACGCGAGGCATCAGCCTTCTCCCTTCGCATCGGGAAAGAATTCGGTCGCGCGCCGGCGCGGTTCCGTCACGAGGCCCTGCGGGCGCAGGATCAGCAGCAGCACGATGCCGATGCCGATCATGCCGAGCCGCAGCGCCGACAATTGAGCGCCGTCGATGGACGGCACGAGATCCTTGAGGAAGCGCGTCGCTTCCAGCAGCGCCATGATCGAGCCGGCACCGAACAGGAGGCCGAGATTGGAGCCGCGTCCGCCCGCGATCACCGCCATGAAGGCATAGGCGGTGATGATGGGGGTGAACTGGCTCGGGTCGATATAGGTCAGGTAGAAGGCGTGCAGCGCTCCGGCGAGGCCCAT
>NCHM01000469.1 GCA_002257205.1 Rhizobiales bacterium 24-66-13
TGAGATGGACAAGGCGTCCGGTACGCTGTTCGTCGATCGCTTCCTTTATACCGCCATGCGGTATCCTGGAAACTACGGCTTCATTCCGCACACGCTTTCTGGTGACGGTGATCCCTGCGACGTACTGGTTGCCAATACCCGCGCCATCGTGCCGGGCGCGGTCATCGCCGTGCGCCCCGTCGGCGTGCTGCTGATGGAGGACGAGGGCGGCTTCGACGAGAAGATCATCGCCGTGCCGGCCCACAAGCTGACCAAGCGTTATGACAAGGTGGTCAATTATTCCGACCTGCCGGACATCACGCTGCAGCAGATCGAGCACTTCTTCACCCATTACAAGGATCTCGAACCCAACAAATGGGTCAAGATCGTGCGCTGGGGCGATGTCAGCGAAGCCAAGGCGCTGATCCTCGAAGGCATCGAGCGCGCCAAGGGCGAGAAGGAACCGGCGGCGGACTGATCCGGCGCGCGGACCGTGTGATCGAGGCCGGGCGGTTTGCCCGGCCTTTTTCGTTTCAGGCGGGCATTGGCTCAGGCGGGGACCAGGACCTCCTGGAGGATCTGGCGAAGTTCCGGCAGGCAGGAGCCGCAATTGGTGCCGGCCTTGAGCCGGGCGCCGATGGCTGCGGCATCGCGATCGCCGGCCGCGATGGCGTCGGTGATGGCGCCGCGCGGCACGCCGAAGCAGGAGCAGACCAGCGGCCCGCAGGCGCCGCGCGCCCCGGCCCGCCGGCCCGAGAGCAGGATGCGCCGGTCTTCGGGAGAAACCGTCTCCTCCGCGAGCAGGCCGGCCAGCGCATCCCAGGCCTGGGGCGCATCGGCCGGACCCATCAGCAGCGCGAAGACCAGGTGCCCGTCCGCATCGAAGGCGGCGGTGCGATAATGGCCGCCTGGAAGGTCCACCAGCTCCGTGCGGTCCTCCGGCAGGTTCAGGCGCTCCACCCAGTCCGCCCAATCCTGCGGCCCGCCGGCGCCCGCGAGGCGCCAGCCGAACCCGCCTTCCAGGATCGCGCGCGCCCACCAGGAGCCCGTCGGCAAAGGCGCGGCCGAGAGATCCAGGCGGTGGCGGGCAAGCAGGAATCCCCGGCTGCGCACGGGCGCCGACGCGAGGGTGGCGGGCGTCGCCTTCAGGTCCGGCTGGCCGGAATGAGGGTCGGTGCGCTTGTGCACCAATGTGCCCACGGCCCCGTCCGAGGCATTAGCATCGCTCCAGTGGATCGGCGCGAACAGGGTGCCGATCTGTTGCCCGGCATCGATCCGCACTTCCAATGTCGCCGTGCCGTGGGCGGACGCGACGCGCGCGAGCGCGCCGTCCTCAAGGCCGAGCGGGGCCGCATCGGCAGGATGGATGGCGACGAACGGCGCGCGGATATGCCCGGCGAGGCGCGGGCTGAGCCCGGTACGGGTCATGGTGTGCCAGTGGTCGCGCACCCGCCCGGTGTTGAGCAGGAACGGGAATTCGCCGCTTCCCGCCGCCTCCACTTGTCCTGCCTCGACGCGTGCCGGCGCCACGAAGCGCGCGCGGCCGTTCGGGGTGAAGAAGCCGCCCTCGGCGAACAGGCGCGCGCGGCCCTCGCGTGCCTCCGCCGGCACCGGCCATTGCACGGGCGCGAGGCTCTCATATTCGGCGTCCGACAGGGCCGCGAGGCCGGAAATGTCGAAGTCGCGCGTGCCCCCATTCTCAAAGCCCGAGAGGGCGGCATGCTCGCGGAAGATATCGGCCGGGCCGCGCCAGGCGAAGGCGGCGCCATGGCCGAGGCGCGCCGCCACCTGGGCCATGGCCCACCAGTCCGGCCGCACCGCGCCGGGCAGGGGGAGGAAGGGCCGTTGGCGCGAGATGCGCCGCTCGGAATTGGTCACCGTGCCGTCCTTCTCGCCCCAGGCGGCGGCGGGCAGCAGCACGTGGGGCGCGCAGGCGGCGGTATCGTTGCTCCCCACGTTTTCCGACAGCACGAACAGGTCCAGCTTGGCCAGCGCCGCGCGCACTTCGCGCGCCTGCGGCAGGCTCACGGCCGGATTGGTGCCCATGATCCAGAGCGCCTTGATCTCGCCGCGCGCGATGGCGTCGAACATCTGAACCGCCTTGTGTCCTTCGGCGCTGGCGATCGCGGGCGCGTCCCAGAACCGGCGCACCCGGTCCACCTCGGCGGGAGAAAAGCCCATGTGGGCGGCGAGCTGGTTGGCGAGCCCGCCCACCTCGCGCCCGCCCATGGCATTGGGCTGGCCGGTGAGCGAGAACGGCCCCATGCCCGGCTTGCCGATCCGCCCCGTGGCGAGATGGCAATTGAGGATGGCATTCACCTTGTCGGTGCCGACCGCCGATTGGTTCACCCCTTGCGAATAGCAGGTCACCGCGCGGTGGGTGCTACGGAACAGGTCGAAGAAGGCGGCGACCTCCTCGGCGAACAGGCCGGTGGCGGCGGCGGTGGCGGCGATGTCCGGGGTCAGGGCGCGCGCGGCCTTGAGCGTCTCGGCGAAGCCTTCGGTGTGGGCGTTGATGAAGGCGTGGTCGAGCGCGCCGGTCTTCTCCAGATGCACCAGCAAGCCGGAAAACAGCGCCACATCGCTGCCGTGGGCGATCGGCAGGAACAGGTCGGCTTCCTCGCCGGTGGCGGTGCGGCGCGGGTCGATCACCACCAGCTTGGTGCCGCGCGCCGCGCGCGCCGCCACCATGCGGCGGAACAGCACCGGATGGCACCAGGCGGTGTTGGAGCCGGTGAGGACGATCAGGTCGGCTTCGTCCAGATCCTCATAGGCGCCCGGCACGGTGTCGGAGCCGAACGCCCGCTTGTGCCCGGCGACCGAGGAGGCCATGCACAGGCGCGAATTGGTGTCCACGTTCGCCGTGCCGAGAAAGCCCTTGGCCAGCTTGTTGGCGGCGTAATAATCCTCCGTCAGCAATTGGCCGGAGAGATAGAAGGCCACCGCCTGCGGCCCGTGCTGGTCGATGACGGCACGAATTCCGTCCGCCACCCGGTCGAGCGCGGCGTCCCACGGGGCTTCCGCCAAAACGCCATGGGATGCAGCAGGCGGGTGTCGAGCGCCAGCGTCTCGCCCAACGCCGCGCCCTTGGAGCATAATCGCCCGAGATTGGCGGGATGCGCCGCATCGCCGGCGATCAGCGCACCGCCGCGCCCGTCCGGGGTCGCCTTCACGCCGCATCCCACCCCGCAATAGGGGCAGGTGGTGGCGATCGCGGGGGCGGAGGGAAGAGCATTCATGTCCGGCCGCCTCTCAATAGACGTCCGCCTGGTAGCGTCCGGCTTTCTTCAACTCGGCGATGAAGGCGCGGGCTTTCTCGAGATCCATGCCGCCGTGCTGCGAGGCGACATCGGCGAGCGCCAGTTCCACATCCTTCGCCATGCGCTTGGCATCGCCGCAGATGTAGAAGTGCGCGCCCTCCTTGAGCCAAGCCCACAGTTCCGCGCCATGCTCGCGGATGCGGTCCTGGACATAGATTTTCGCGGCGCCGTCGCGCGACCATGCGGTCTCCAGCCGCGTCAGGCAGCCCGCCGCCTGCATCCCCTGGAACTCGTCTTCATAGAAGAAATCGCTCTCGCGGCGCTGGTGGCCGAAGAACAGCCAGTTCCGGCCCGGCGCCTTGGCCGCCATGCGCTCGTGCAGGAAGGCGCGGAATGGGGCGATGCCGGTGCCCGGCCCCACCATGATGACGCCCTTCGTCTCATCCTGCGGCAAAGCGAAGCCGTGCGCCTTCTGGATATAGGCCCTCAGCCGCGTGCCCTCCGGCACCCGTCCGCCGAGGAAAGTGGAGGCGACTCCGTGGCGCGTGCGGCCGCCAACCGCATAGCGCACCGCATCCACCGTCAGGGACAGCCGGCCGGGGGTGGCAAGCGGGCTCGACGAGATGGAATAAAGCCGCGGCTGGAGCGGCTCCAGGCATTCGATGACGGCTTCCGGGTCGGGCCTGATGCCGGGGAATTTCTCCAGCGCCGCCAGCACGTCGAGGGCGGCGGCATCGCCGTCCGGGTCCTCCCCCGCCGCCAGCGCCTTCGCCTTGGTCTTGCGCGCGCCGCCGGTGATGTAGGAGATCAGATGGAACAGCGCGTCGGGCGCCGCGCCGAGGCACACTTCGCGCGCCAGAACGTCGTGCAAGGTCTTCTCGTTGATGGGGAAATCCGCCGGCGCATGGAGTGCGGCCAGCACCGCATCCACCAGGGCGGGATCATTCACCGGGAACAGGCCGAAGCTGTCGCCCACGCGATATTCGATGCCGGAGCCCGCAAGGTCGAACTCGACATGCCAGGTCTCCTTTTCCGAGCCCGCCTTGTTGAGGCGCGTGCGGCCGAGGAACACCACGTCGCCGGGATTTTCCCGCGTGCCGAGCGGCGCCAAAAACGGCGCCGCGTGGGGGGCGGGAGGGGGAGCCGCCACCGCCACAGACGCAGCGGGCGTGGCTGGCGCGCCATCCATCTCGGCGGCGAGCTGCTTAAGCATGCGCAGGGTGTCCTTGCCCCCAGGTGCGCACAGATTGAGCTTGGTTTCCTCGCCCGTGGCGATGGCCTTGGAATAGCTCTCGCACAGATAGCCGCACTGGCCGCAATCCTGCTGCGCCATGGCTGCCATCATGCGGCGGGGCAAGGCTTTTCCCTCGGCCAGCTTCATGCGCTCGTCGAGCGGCAGGGCGGCGTCGTGCCAGGGCGCGCCGTCATCTTCCTCGCCCGCCGGGCCTGCGCCCGCGAGCAGGGCCGCGCTCTCGTCCGGGGAGAGACTGGTCGCCCCGACGTCGGAGGAGAAGACGCCGGCGAAGAAGCCGTTCAGCCAGGAGCGCTGCTCGGGCGTGAAGGGGGCGCTTTCCGGTAGAAAGGGCACGACAGCCCTTGGCGAGGTTTGGGGCGGGCGGGTCTGGAGGGTCATTCCGCGGGCTCCGCAGCGACGAGGGATTTCAGCTGTTCCGCATCCATGCGGCGAGTGAAGGCGGCGAACGGCTCGCCGGCCGCGCGATGGCCGAGCCAGGTTTTCAGGAGCTTCTCGACCAGCACCGGGGCATCTTCCGCCTTCACGTCGCGGAACAGCTCCTCGGCGATGGCGGCATCGGTGCCGAACCCGCCGCCCACCAGCAGGTGATAGCCGTCCACCGTATCGCCCTCCTCATTGAGGGCGACGCGCGCGCCGATGAGGCCGATGTCGCCGATATAATGCTGGGCGCAGCTGTTGTGGCAGCCGGTGACATGGATGTTCACCGGCTCGGCGAGCGCAACGCGCGGGCCGCAATGGGCGCCGATGGCGAGCGCCGTGCCCTTGGTATCGGCGGCGGCGAAGCGGCAGCCTTTCGAGCCGGTGCAGGCGACGATGCCGGCCTGAAGCGCGCTCGCCTCGGCGGTGAGGCCGATGTCCGCGATGGCGGCCTTGGCCTCGTCCACGCGCGCGTCGGGAATGCCGGACAGCAGCAGATTCTGCCACACGGTCAGGCGGATATCGCCATCGCCCAGGCGCACCGCGAGATCGGCGAGCGCGTGCATCTGCGCCACGCTGATGCGCCCGACGGGCAGGCCGATGCCGATCCAGTTCAGCCCCGCCTGTTTTTGGGGATGCACGCCGAGATGGGCCATGCGGTCCGCCTGCGGGCGCGGCAACACGGCTTCGGCGGGGAGGCGCAGCAGCTTTTGGCCGAGCTTCTCTTCCACGGCGGCGAGGAATTTCTCGAAGCCCCAGGCATCCAGCACATATTTCAGCCGCGCCTTCTTACGGTCGGTGCGATCGCCGCTGTCGATGAACACGCGCACGATGGCATCCGCCACGCGGGTCGCGTCCTTGGGCTCCAGGATCACCCCGGTGTCGCGGGCGAAATCCTTGTGGCCGGTGATGCCGCCGAGCGCGAGGCGGAACCACACGCCCGGTTCCGCGCCGAAGCCCGCGCGCACCTCCACCGCCTGGAAGCCGATGTCGTTCGTGTCCTCCAGCGCGCCGATGCGCCCGGCGCCGTCGAACGCCACATTGAACTTGCGCGGCAGGCCATACATGGCGCGGGTGTTGAGAATGTAATGGTGCCATTCCCGCGCATAGGGGCGGGTGTCGAGCAATTCCTGCGGGTCGATGCCGGCGGTGGGCGTGCCGGTGACGTTGCGAATATTATCGCCCCCGGCACCCTTGGCGGTAAGGCCGAGATCCACCAGCTTTTCCAGCAGGATCACCCCGTCGGCGGCCGGGATCTCGCGGATTTGCAGATTGGCGCGGGTGGTGACGTCGCAATAGCCGCCGCCATGGTCGCGGGCGATATCGGCGATGCC
>NCHM01000470.1 GCA_002257205.1 Rhizobiales bacterium 24-66-13
TGCTCGGCGAATTGCGCATCATCGGCCTGTTCACCTCCACGGCCTATACGGATTCCGTGCGCCAGATCCCCTATCTGCGCCGCAAGGTGGAAATGGTCGTCGAGGACGCCGGTCTCGACCGGGAGAGCCATTCCGGCAAGGCCCTCGGGACGGTGCTCGAGACCTATCCCCGCGACGACCTGTTCCAGATCGACCCGGCGACGCTGCTGGTGTTCGCCCGCGACATCCTCTCGCTCTACGACCGCCCGCGCGTGCGGGTGCTGCCGCGCGTCGATGCCTTCGATCGCTTCGTGTCGGTGCTGGTCTATCTGCCGCGCGAGCGCTTCGATGCCGCGCTGCGCGACAAGATCGGCGCCCGCCTCGCGACCGCGTTCGGCGGCCATGTCTCGGCGGCCTCCCCGTCCTACCTCACCGATGTGCCGCTGACCCGCGTGCATTACATCATCGGCCGGCGCGAAGGCCGCACCCCCGAGGTCGACCGCCCGGCGCTGGAAGCCGCGGTGGCCGAGGACGTGCTCTCCTGGAGCGACCGCCTGCGCCAGGCGCTGCGCGAAACCCCCAGCGCCGGCGATGCCGGCATGCTGTTCGAGCGCTATGGGAAGGCGTTCGATCCCGGCTATATCGCCGCCTATGGCATTGATACGGCGGTGGCCGACATCGAGCGGCTGGAGCGCCTCTCCCCCGAGCGGCCGATCGCGCTCGATTTCTACCGCCGCCCCGGCGACCCGGCGAACCGCATCTCGCTGCGCCTGCTCTCCTTCGGCCGTCCGCTGCCGCTCTCCGAGCGCGTGCCCATGCTGGAGAACATGGGACTGAAGGCGATCAACGAGCGCACCTATCACATCGAGCCGGTGTGCAGCGCCGACACCGAGACCCGCCGCTCCTGGCTGCATGAGATGACGCTCGAGCGGGTGGACAGCGGCACCATCGAGGTGTCCGGCTCGGCCGCGCGCCTGGAAGACCTGCTCACCGCCGTGTTGCGCGGGGAAGCGGAGAACGACGGCTTCAACGCCTTGGTACTCGACACCGGCCTGGCCTGGCGCGACGTGGCGCTCGCCCGCGCGCTCGCCCGCTATCTGCGGCAGGCCGGCATTCCCTATTCCCAGGACTATCTGTGGACCACGCTGGTCAACCACGCGGACGTCGCCGCCCGCATCGTCCAGCTGTTCCACACCTCCTTCGACCCGCGCCTGGATGCGAGCCCCGAGGCCCGCGCCGCCCGGGGCGCACCGCTGCGCGAGGAGATCGAGACCGCGCTCGCGGACGTATCCTCGCTCGACGAAGACCGCATCCTGCGCCGCTTCGTCAATCTGGTGGACGCCGCGCTGCGCACCACCTTCTACCAGTTGGACGCGGACGGCCGGCCCAAGGGCGCCATCGCGATCAAATATGACAGCGCCAAGGTGGAAGGGCTGCCCCTGCCCCGGCCCATGTATGAGGTGTTCGTCTATTCGCCCCGCGTGGAAGGCGTGCATCTGCGCTTCGGCCATGTGGCGCGCGGCGGCCTGCGCTGGTCCGACCGGCCGCAGGATTTCCGCACCGAAGTGCTCGGCCTCGTGAAGGCGCAGCAGGTGAAGAACGCCGTGATTGTGCCGGTGGGCGCCAAGGGCGGCTTTGTGCCCAAGCATCTGCCGGCCGGCGGCTCGCGTGACGCCGTGCAGGCCGAAGGCATCGCCGCCTACAAGATCTTCGTCACCGCGCTGCTGGAGATCACCGACAATCTCAAGGGCGGCGAAGTGGTTCACCCGCTGCTGACCGTGCGGGTGGACGGCGACGACCCCTATCTCGTGGTCGCGGCGGACAAGGGCACCGCCACTTTCTCCGACATCGCCAACGGCCTTTCACAGGACCACGGCTTCTGGCTCGACGACGCGTTCGCGTCGGGCGGTTCGGTGGGCTATGACCACAAGGCCATGGGCATCACCGCGCGCGGCGCCTGGGAAGCGGTGAAGCGCCACTTCCGCGAGATCGACGTGGACATCCAGACCACCCCGATCACGGTGGTGGGCGTGGGCGACATGTCGGGCGACGTGTTCGGCAACGGCATGCTGCTGTCCACCGCGCTGAAGCTGGTGGCGGCGTTCGACCATCGCCACATCTTCCTTGATCCCGATCCCGATCCCGCCGCCTCCCACGCCGAGCGCCAGCGCCTGTTCAATCTCACGCGCTCCAGTTGGGCGGATTATGATCCGGCCCTGATCTCTCCGGGCGGCGGCATCTATCCCCGCACCGCCAAGAGCATCGCCTTGTCGGAGCAGGCGCGCGCCGTGCTCGGGCTGGACAAGCTGGAGGCGACCCCGACCGAAGTGATGAGCGCGATCCTGAAGGCCAAGGCGGACCTGCTCTGGTTCGGCGGCATCGGCACCTATGTGCGCGCCGCGAGCGAGACCGACGCCCAGGCCGGCGACCGCGCCAACGACGCCATCCGCATCGCCGCCCGCGAATTGCGGGTGAAAGTGGTGGGCGAAGGCGCCAATCTCGGCATGACCCAGCGCGGCCGCATCGAAGCCGGCCGCGCCGGCGTGCGGCTCAATACCGACGCCATCGATAATTCCGCCGGCGTGAACACCTCCGACGTGGAGGTGAACATCAAGATCGCGCTGTCCCTCCCGGTGGCCGAGGGTCTGCTCTCGCCCCCGGACCGGGCGGCGCTGCTGGGCGAGATGACCGACGATGTCGGCTTGCTGGTGTTGCGCAACAATTATCTCCAGACCCTCGCCATCTCGCTCGCCGAGCGGCGCGGGGTGGAGGATCTCGCCTTCCAGCAGCGCCTGATGCAGATGCTGGAGCTGCGCGGCGAATTGGACCGCTCCGTGGAATATCTGCCCTCCGACGCGGAAATCCAGGAGCGCCGCGCGCGGGGCGAGGCGCTGACGCGGCCGGAACTGGCGGTGCTCCTCGCCTATGCCAAGATCTCGCTCTATTCCGAACTGCTCACCTCCGACGTGCCGGACGATGCCTATCTCGCTGCCGAGCTGGAACGCTATTTCCCGGACGCCATCGAGCAGCGCTTCCCCAATGCCATCACCGCCCATCGCCTGCGGCGGGAGATCATCGCCACCGGGCTTGCCAATGCCATCATCAACCAGGGCGGGCCGGCCTGCATCGCGCGCATCAGCGACCATACCGGCATGGATGCGGCGAGCGTGGTGCGCGCCTATGCGGCGGTGCGCGACAGCTTCGACCTCGGCGCGCTGAACGCCGCCATCGACGCGCTCGACACCAAGATCGACGGCGCCGTGCAATTGCAGCTCTATGCCGAGGTGCAGGATCTCGCCGTGGGCCGCACCGTGTGGTTCCTGCGCAATGTGGACCTCGGCACCGGCCTCGGCACGGT
>NCHM01000471.1:0-2191 GCA_002257205.1 Rhizobiales bacterium 24-66-13
CCCAGAGACGCCGCCGGACCGGTCACCGAAACCGTGGCGCCGATCTTCACATCGGCAAGCCCGGCGCCGGCGGTGCCGAGCCAGATGGCGGCGGCGACCGTGGCCGCGGGCAGATGTTTGAAGGCTGATTTCATCATGTCTTTCCTCCCTCTGGCGCCGCCCATTCCGTGTGCGGTCGCTCTTTTTTTGACTGGTCTCAAGCGGCGTCAGGCGCAGCCAGGGACATGCGAGGTAAGCACGCCCTTTGCCTCCAATGCCGCGATCTCGTCCGGCCCGTAGCCGAGTTCTCTCACTACGTCCCTGTTATGTTCGCCGCGGAAGGCGGGGAGTCCGGGATGTTCGAGCTGATCCCTGGAAAACCGCCAGGGGCGACCGGGAATGCGCGCGGTACCGCCGTGCCGATCATCGACGTAATCGACCGCGCCCCACCATTCGGCCCACTCGGAGCCTACGAATTCCTCCACCGATCGCACCACGCCAAACGCGAGCTTGGCCTCATCGAGCTGGGCATCCAGCATTTCCAACGTCGGGAACGTGAGGATCCAGCGCTGGAAGATCTCGTGAAAGGCGGCCGCATTGCGCATCCGCGCTTCCGCGGTCGCGAACCGAGGATCGTTCATCAGATCGCCACGACGCATGGCGCCGACGTAGAAGGGAAAGGTCAGGCTGCTGACGATGCTAGTGGCGATCGTGATCTCCTCACCCGAGGCCGTGCGGTAAAAGGGCGACCAGGCGGGACCCAGCGCGGCAGGTTCCGCCCCAAGATCGACCCCCGACAGGTCTGCATGAACCCGTTCGTTCACGGCCAGGATCGTGGCCGCCATCGCCACATCCACATACTGGCCTAAGCCGGTCTCGTCGCGCCGATGGAGGGCGGCGAGAATGCCGATCACCGCTTCAAGGCCGGTATAAACGTCAGCATGGGAATAAGCGTCGTGGCGTTGTACGCGCAGATCCTCCCCAAGATGGGCGTGCAGGCCTTGCACGAACCCAGCTTCTGCGTGCACGGTCGGGGCGTAGGCCGCGCGATGCGAGAGCGGCCCGCCCTGCCCGTAGCCGCTGATGGACGCATAGATCACACCGGGATTACGGGCCGCGACGGTCTCATAGTCGAGCCCGAAGAACGCCAGCGTGCCCGCCCTGAAATTCTCGACGATGATATCCGCCTTGTCGCAGAGTTGCATGGCGATCTCACGGGCCTCGGAATGGTTCAGATCGAGGCTGAGATTGCGCTTTCCCGCATTCTGCTGGATGTAATAATGGGAGATTCCCTCCCTGTTAGGAACGGCCGCGCGGGAAATATCCGGCCGCGGCGGTTCGATCTTGATGATGTCGGCACCAAGATCATGCAGGGTCTTCGTGCAGTGCGGACCCGCAAGGACACGGGAGAAATCGACGACGCGAATGCCGTCCAGGGGGCCTTTTGCCATCTTTATCTCCTTCAGCGACCGACGAACACCGCCTGGCCCGGGCCCTTCTCCTCGAAGGCCGAGAGGCCGATCGACAGGTCCTCGCTGGACCAGATGGGGAGCTGGACTTCGGTCATGGCTTCATCCGCGGCACGCATGCCATCCTGCTGATAGATGCGCACGAGGCGCTTCGTGCAGCCGTGCGCGGCGGTGGGGCCGAACGACAGCTCCGTCGCGAGCGCCAAAGAGAGCTCGTCGAGCTGCGCATCCGGAACGACGCGGTTGACAATGCCCCAGCGCTCCAGCGTCGATGCGTCGTGACGGCGGGCCAGCATGACGATTTCGTTTGCGCGTGCGACGCCGGCGCGCGCGATCACCCGCTGGATGCCGCCCATCAACGGATGCAATCCTAAGCTTGCCTCCACGAGGCCGAATTTCGAGGATGCTGCCGCGACGATGAAGTCGCAGAGCAGCGCCAGCTCGAAACCGCCACCAAGCGCCACGCCATGGACCGCAGCGACGGTCGGAACCGGGCATGCCTCGAGAGCGCGCATCACGCCGAGGGCGTCAAACTGTTCGCGGAACTGGGCGCCCTGCGCCTTGAAGAGCGCAAGGTCGGCGCCGGCCGAAAAATGGCGCAGGGCGCTTTTCAGGACGATGGCCCGGGCACCCGATTGAAGCGCACGATCGATGGCGTCGATGAGCGCCGGTCCAAGGTCGCATCCCACGAGATTATGCGGTGCGAACCGCATGGTGAGGATGGCCACATCGCCCTGCTTCTC
>NCHM01000471.1:2232-5563 GCA_002257205.1 Rhizobiales bacterium 24-66-13
CTGCCCGCGCTTCGTCCGGCGTTGCGATCTCGTGGCCCAGCTCCTCCAGGATGCGGCGGATCTTCGCGACCTGCGCGGCATTGCTCGTGGCGAGCTTGCCGCGGCCGAGGAAGAGGCTGTCTTCGAGCCCCACCCGCACATTGCCGCCCAGCATGGCGGCCTGCGTCGCGAAGGGCATCTGATGCCGCCCGGCTGCCAGCACCGACCAGTGGTAGTCATTGCCAAAAAGCTTGTCGGCGGTGCGTTTCATGAACAGGAGATTGTCCATGTCCGCGCCAATGCCGCCGAGAATGCCAAAGATGAGCTGCAAAAAAACAGGCGGCTTGAACCACCCCTGATCGAGGCAATGGGCCAGATTATACAGGTGGCCGACGTCGTAGCACTCGTGTTCAAACTTCGTGCCGTGACCCTCGCCGAGCAGCTTGTAAATACGCTCGATGTCGCCAAACGTATTGCGGAAGATAAAATCCTTGGTTCCGGTGAGGTACGGCTCCTCCCAAGGATGCTTCCAATCCGAATAGCGCGCGACAAGGGGATGCAGCGCGAAGTTCATGGATCCCATGTTGAGGGAGCACATCTCCGGCGCCGCCTTCAGGGGCGCAGCGAGGCGGTCCTCCACCGTCATGTTGAGGCCGCCGCCGGTGGTGATGTTGATGACCGCATCCGTGCTCTGCTTGATCCGCGGCAGGAATTGCATGAAGACGGCGGGGTCGGGCGTCGGCCGCCCATCCTTCGGATCACGGGCATGAAGGTGGAGTATTGATGCACCCGCCTGCGCCGCCTCGACAGACTGCGTGACAATTTCGTCAGGTGTAATCGGCAGATACGGGGACATCGTCGGCGTATGAATGCCGCCGGTGATTGCACACGTGATGATGACTTTGGTTTTCACGACCGGCCCTCGACAACAGCAGACCTCTAGTCCTTCGGCGACGGGCGTCGGCCGAGACATTGAGCTGCGAGCGTTTCCAATCCAGCGATTTTTCGCTGTTGTTACCTTGACGATGCCAATCCATAAAATCCATGTCAACAACAATTATGGACTTTTTTCGAATAAGTCGTCATTCTTGGTGCAGCGATGCCCCGGGCCGTCGGGGGCAGGGGCGCCGTGTATGGCGAAGAGCGTGGGTCAGCCACGCCGACATGAACGGTGAAAAGAATGTGGGAGGACGACAATGTGTACATGTGCAGCCCATATGTATGCCCATCTGCTGCTGATCAGCTGTCGGGAGCAGGATACCGAGGGCGAGCCGGATGCAGCCCGGACGCTACCTGCTCCCGATCAGATCCTGCATGCCGTTCCGGCCATCCGCCGAGCCGGCGGGCTTCGCGGCTTGCTCCGCCGCCTGCTTGCTGGCCGGAACCGGACGAACGGCCCGGCCCTTGGCTGAAATGGATGCTGGCTTCGCGCGGCGAACCAGAAACACGCCGATGGGCAACGTGCCTTCAAGTGCGAAAAATGGACTTTTTTCGCTCTCCATGGTATCGGCGTCAAAAAGGGATTATCGCTCGATATGCTGAGCAGACAGACGCCTCCATCCAGCCGGACCCAGTTCGCTTATGAGCAGATCCGAGCCCAATTGCTCAATGGCCGACTGGCTCCGGGCAAAAAGCTGGTGATTTCGGAGTTGTGCGAGCAATTTTCAGCCAATCAGAGCGCCGTGCGGGAGGCCCTCTCCCGCCTGACCTCTGACGGCCTGGTGGAATCTCAGCCGCAGCGCGGCTTTCGGGTCGCCCCCATTGCTCCGGAAGAACTTCACCATCTTACGCAGGTGCGGCTCCTCATCGAGGAGCCCTGCATCCGGTCTGCCATCGCCCATGCGACCATCGCGTGGGAACAAGCAATCGTATCGGCGCTCCACGGGTTGCTTCGCACGCCGCGGCACGATTCATCCGGCAACGTCACTCAGGACTGGGCTGACGCGCACCATCACTTCCATCATGCACTTGTCGCGACCTGCGATAACCCATGGCTCTTGCGAATGCGCGAGATGCTCATGCTCCAGAGCGAGCGTTATCGTTGGTTCTCCATCGCAACTCCCGAGATGCGGCGTGATCTGAGCAAGGAATATACCCGCGTCGCCGACGCGTTCCTGGCCCATGATGTGGATCTTGCGATCGAGCTGATGCGCGACCATTATTTGCAGACGGCGAAGATCGTGCTTGCCGACGGAAAAGAGCCAAGTCGCAAGAAGCAGACCCGGAGCGCCGGAGAGGCGCAGACACTGCCGCCCACCGCCGGACACGTTCGACCCTCGTCCGAATAAATCTGGCGGCCAAGGCGCTAAGGCAGATCGGGGCCCAATGGGTTCCCGTTCTAACTGAGCGGCGGCTTCGGCGCGTCAGACTGAAGTCAACGGGAAGTTGCGGTGAGTACACCGCGCCTGTTTGCCGGCCGCGATCTTTCATGGACTCCCACTTCTCCCGGAGCTGCCAGCCCGCCTTGACCGGCCGGATGCAGGCATCCGGCCGTCCGTGTTCAGGCGGCGTTGCGGACCGTCGCCGTGTCCCCGTCCAGCACCACCGGGCGATCGAGCAGGGTATCGGGGTCCACCTGCCCGGCGAGGGCGCGGGCGAGTTGGTCCGCGTTCAGTTCACCTTCCCAGCGCGCCACCACGATGGTCGCCACCGCATTGCCGATGAAATTGGTGATGGCGCGGCACTCCGACATGAAGCGGTCAATGCCGAGAATGAGCGCCATGCCCGCCACAGGCACCGCCGGGACCACGGAGAGGGTCGCCGCCAGGGTGATGAAGCCCGCGCCCGTGATGCCGGCCGCGCCCTTCGAGCTGAGCATCGCCACCAGCAGCAGGACCACCTGGTCGGTCAGGCTGAGGTCGATGCCGGTGGCCTGAGCGATGAACAGCGCCGCCAGCGTCATGTAGATATTGGTGCCGTCCAGGTTGAACGAATAACCGGTGGGGATCACGAGCCCCACCACCGACTTGGCGCAGCCGGCCCGCTCCATCTTCTCCATCAGGCTGGGAAGCGCCGCCTCGGAAGAAGAGGTGCCGAGGACCAGCAGCAATTCTTCCTTGATGTAGCGCAGCAGCGCGAAAATGGAGAAACCATTATAGCGCGCCACGGCGCCCAGCACGATGAACACGAACAAACCGGCCGTCAGATAGAAGGTGCCGACCAGCATGGCGAGGCTCGCCACCGAGCCGATGCCGTATTTGCCGATGGTGAAGGCCATGGCGCCGAACGCGCCGATGGGGGCGGTCTTCATCAGGATCGCCACCAGGCGGAACATGGCCTGCGAGAGCGAGTTCAGCACGTTCATCACCGGCTCGCCGCGATCGCCGATGGCGGCGAGGGCAATGCCGAACAG
>NCHM01000472.1 GCA_002257205.1 Rhizobiales bacterium 24-66-13
CCGGTGCTGGAAGCCCAGGCGCAGATGCATTCCTTCCTGCTGCTGGCGCCGCAATCGCAGTTTCCCACCTGGGATATCGTGATCGCCGGAAACGGCCCGGACCGCGAGCGGCTGGACCGGGCGCTGGCCGAGGTGGCGGCGCATTTCACCGTGGACCGGAGCCATCTGGCATTCGCCGGCTTCTCCGACGGGGGCAGCTATGCCCTGTCGCTGGGCCTGACCAATGGCGACATCGTCAGCCATATCATCGCGTTCTCGGCCGGCTTCATGTCGGTGCATGTGCAGGAGGGCGCGCCGCGGGTGTTCATCGCGCACGGCCTCCAGGACGAGCAATTACCCATCGCCACCGCCGGGCGCGCCAATGCCGCCAAGCTCCAGGCGGCCGGCTATGACGTGCAATATGTGGAGTTCAACGGCACCCATTCGGTGCAGCCGCCGATCGTGTTCCTGGCCATGAATTTCTTCCTCGGCGCCGGCGTCGCGGGGTAAGCCGGCCGGGGAGGCGCTTCGTCCTCAGGGCTTCACGTTCAGGAACTTGATCCGCGCCACCGCCGTGATCAGCTTCGCCATCAGGCGCGGGGCGAAGCGCTGGTAGCGGCGCGCCTCGCCGGTGATTTCGTCCGCCACGCTCTGGTTGAAGCGATCATTCATCACGACGCCGCTCACTGGCGCATTGGCGGTGCGCAAGGCGGCGGCGGCGCGGGACAGCGCGATGCGCGAATCGCGCCCCGGCATGCACAGCACCACGACGCTGTCGCACGCGGCGGCGATGCTCGTCACCGGCACGGCGACGCGTTCGCGCGGTTCCACGGCGGCGAGATCGAGCACGATGGCGTCGTAGGATTCCAGCAATTGATCGAGCATGGCGCGGATGACCGCGGCGCTGCGGAAGGCGAAGCTGGCTTCCGGCAGGGGCGCGGCGATCAGCGTATCGAAGCCGCGCGGGTCGGTATCGACGAAGGCGAGCAGATCGGGATCGGCGGGGGTCCAGGCGGTGGCCTGCGCCGGCACGGCGGCGGTGGGGTCCGCAAGGCCGATCAGCAAGGTGCGATTCTGGCGCTGGGACCGCACCGCCAGCGCGCCCGCAAGCACCGACACCCCGCTGCCGCTGTGGACGCTGGTAATCCCGACCGCGCGGGCGCCCTGCCCGAACGTGGACAGATAGATGGATTCGACTTCGCGCAGGCTGCGTCCCCTCACCTTACCCTCCCATCGCGAGAATGAGCGAGATCACCGGCAGGATGTTGCGCATGGCGTCGACGAAGATTTTCCATTCGCTCTGGGCGGAACTGGGCACATAGACGGTGTCTCCCGGCCCCACCACCGGCAGCACCGAAATATCGCCCGTGCGGGCGAATTCCACGAGGTCGAACACCCGCGCCTGCTCGCGGCAGCAGCCGAGATTCACCACCACGATGCGCTGCTGATAGGCGTCCGCCGTAGGTCCGCCGGCCTCGGCGAGCAGGTCCAGCAGCGTCATGCTGGCGGCGAAGCGATAGCGTCCCGGCTTGCCCACGGCGCCCAGCACCCGAACCGTGCTTTCGGCGGGATCGTCGAACCACTCCTTATTGGTGCGGTCGGGCACGAAGATCACGTCGCCGGTGCGCACCCGGGGCAGCAGCTTTTCGTCCCCGGTGGCGAAATATTGCGCAAGATTGACCTTTGTGACCTTCGAGCCCGGCTGGTTGCGGTGCGACACCCGCACGTTGCGCAGGTCGGCATTGGAGGTGGGGCCGTTGGCGGCGGTGAGAATGTCCATGAAGGTCATGCTCTTGTTGAACGCATAGCGTCCGGGCGCGCCCACCTGGCCCATCACATAGATCGCGTCCCCCTTGGCCAGCTGGACCCAATTCGCCTTATTGTCCACCGGCGAATCCGGCAGCGACGGCACGCGGATCACGTCGCCGGCCTCGATCTTCGGCAGGTCCGACAGCTTCCCGCCGGTGGTGATGAAGGCGCCGAGGTCGAAGCTGATCGCCTTTCCGCCCTGGCGTGCCTTCAGGATCTGCAAATGGGCGATGTCGCCATTCTGGCTCGGCCCGCCGGCTTCGCCCAGCAGATCCAGCAAGGTCATCTCGTCGGACCATTCGTAGCGGCCGGTCCGCTGCACGGCGCCCATCACCTCAACCGCGCGATTGGGCGGGAGCTTCAGCCAGGACGGGCGGTCCGAGGCCTCGATCTTCTCCGGCACGAACACCGCGTCGCCCGGCAGGATTTCCGGCAGGGGCTTCTTGTCGCCCTCGGTATAGGCGAACAGGTTGAATTGCTGGACGCTGCCGTCGGCCTTCAGGATCTTGACCCGCGTCGTGTCGGCGAAGCGGGTCGGGCCACCGGCATTGGCGAGGATTTCCACCAGCCGCGCGTCGGGCGGGGCTTCGAGCGAACCGGGCCGGGCCACCTCGCCGATCACATAGACGGTGCGCACCGAGCGGCGGATCTCGTCCTCCTGCTTGGGAACGAAGATGGTGGCGCCGGGCTTCAGCGGCGGCATCAGCTTCGCGTCGCCGGTGTCGAGATATTTGCGCAGGTTGAAGATCTTGGGCTCGCCGCCGTCGATCACCCGCACTTGGTCGATGGAGGAGAAGCGGGTGACGCCGCCGGCGCGCATGATCATGTCCACCACGCTGAGCCCCTCTTTATAGGCGAAGGAACCGGCGCGGCTGACCTCGCCGAATACCTTCACGGCGGTGGGAGATTCGGCGGCGTCGCCCTGCTCGGTGAGGGTGCGGCTGTCGAAATTGATCTGCACATTGCCGGTGGCGGGCGAGGCCGGCACGAAGATGATGTCGAGCGGCTGCAATTGCGGCAGCAGGCTCGTGTCACCGGTGTCGAGATAGCGCTTGTAATTGAACACGCTGGTGCGGGTGCCCCGGCGCACCTGGAGCCGGTCGAGCTGGGCGCCCTGGAGCAGCCCGCCGGCCGCGCCGATGGCCTGCTGCACGTTGGAATCCCCCGGCAAGTCCACTTCCCCGGGCTTGTCCACATAGCCGAGGACCGTGATGTAGAGCCGCCGGTCCTTGAGCGTCACGTTAAGGCGGTCGAGGTCGCGATAGGCCCGCGCAAGGGCGGTGCGGATCAGGGTCGAGGCTTCCGCCAGCGTGCGGCCCGCGACATCCACGGCGCCCACTTCCGGCAGCGTCACGCGGCCGCGCCGATCCACGTTCAGATCCGTGTTGAGCGCGGGTTCGCCGGGCAGGGCGATGGCGAGCACGTCGCCGATCCGCAGCCGGACCTCCTCGCCCGCGCCGGCGGACTGGGCGCGCGCCGGCCCGCACAGGCCCAGCGCGAGCGCGATCAGCGCGGCGCAGAACCAGGCGAGGGCCAGGGC
>NCHM01000473.1 GCA_002257205.1 Rhizobiales bacterium 24-66-13
CCATAGCGGAACAGCTTCTGCTTGGGGTCGGTGATGCCGTAGCGGTTGATGCAGATCTCGTCCCACAGATCCACGAACGCCCGCATCTTGCACATCTCGGTGATGAACCGCATGCCGGCATTCACGAAGAAGGAGATGCGCCCCACCACCTCGCCGAACACCGCGCCCTGGGCTTCACCGGAATTCTTCACCGTGTCGAGGATGGCGATGGCATTGGCGAGGGCGAAGGCGAGTTCCTGCACCGGCGTCGCGCCGGCTTCCTGCAGGTGGTAGGAGCACACGTTCATGGGGTTCCAGCGCGGCAGGTGCTCGGTCGTGAAGACGATCACGTCCTTGGTGAGCCGCATGGAGGGCGCGGGCGGGAACACATAGGTGCCGCGCGAGAGATATTCCTTGATGATGTCGTTCTGCGTGGTGCCCTGGAGCTGCTTGCGATCTGCCCCCTGCTCGTCGGCGGCGGCGATATAGAGCGCCAGCAACCAGGGGGCGCAGGCGTTGATGGTCATGGACGTGTTCATCTCGGCGAGCGGAATGTCCTGGAACAGGGTCCGCATGTCGCCGAGATGGGAAATCGGCACGCCCACCTTGCCCACTTCGCCGCGCGCCAGGGGGTGGTCGCTGTCGTATCCGGTCTGGGTGGGCAGGTCGAACGCGACCGAGAGGCCGGTCTGGCCCTTGGCCAGGTTGGAACGATAGAGCCGGTTGGAGTCCGCGGCAGTGGAATGACCCGCATAGGTGCGGAACAACCAGGGTTTATCGCGGCTGGTCATTGTCACGTCCTCATTCTCCACCCAAGACTTGCAATAATGTGCGCTGCAACGCGGCTGTCGTCGATTGGAAAATATGCGGTGCGGCGCAGAAATCTTCCGCGCTGCATTCGGCGCTGCTGGGTCAGCGTTTCACGAGGCTGATGACGAACAGCAAGATCACCGCCCCGATGGTGGCGCTGATGATCTGGCCCAGCAGCCCGCCGACGATGAACACATTCCCGAACAGGAAGCCGCCGATCAGCGCGCCGACGATGCCGACCGCGATGTTGCCGAGCACGCCGAAGCCGACACCGCGGAACAATTGGCCGGCGAGCCAGCCGGCGATTGCGCCGATGAGGAGCATTCCAATAAGGCCGATCATGGCGATCCTCACAAAACGAGTGGAAGCGCGGGTGCGCGCCGAGGCGTGGATTTTTGCCTGAAAGCCGCGAGCCGGTCGAGTGTGCGCGTGCATCATCCGCGCCCTGAAACGGTGTATTTTCGTCGCGGCCTCGACCAAAGTCTGGGGCGCGCCCAGCGCCCGTGCTGTGCAACCTTGCCCGCATATGCCGGCACATGCGCCGTTATCGGCCCGGCCTGCATGCGGTTGCAGCCCGGAGGCGGAAAGTATTGACGCGTTATAAACGGGGCTCGCCAGCGGAATTTTCTCTGCTACGCTGCAACGCGAAACAAATGCGGCCGAAACGGCCCCGGAGGAAGGAAGGACGGGAGCAATGGGTCAGAGCGCAGTCGCCAGCACGCCGCAGGGCGCCGCCGTGAAGGATCTTTACGAGCTGGGCGAGATCCCGCCCCTGGGCCATGTGCCCGCCAATATGTACGCCTGGGCGATCCGCCGCGATCGCCATGGGCCGCCGGAAGAATCCTTCCAGGTCGAGGTGGTGCCCACCTGGACCCTCGGCGAGACCGACGTGCTGGTGCTCGTGATGGCCGCCGGCGTCAATTACAACGGGATCTGGGCCGGCCTCGGCGAGCCCATCTCCGTGTTCGACGTGCACAAGCTGCCTTACCATATTGCCGGTTCCGATGCCTCGGGCATCGTCTGGGCGGTGGGCTCCAAGGTGAAGCGCTGGAAGGTCGGCGACGAGGTCGTGGTTCACTGCAACCAGGACGACGGCGACGACGAGGAGTGCAATGGCGGCGACCCGATGTTCTCGCCCTCCCAGCGCATCTGGGGCTATGAGACGCCGGACGGCTCCTTCGCCCAGTTCTGCCGGGTGCAGGCGCGCCAGCTCATGCCGCGCCCGCTGCACCTGACCTGGGAAGAATCCGCCTGCTACACGCTCACCATGGCCACCGCCTATCGCATGCTGTTCGGTCACCCCCCGCATGCTGTGAAGCCGGGCGATTATGTGCTGGTGTGGGGCGCCTCGGGCGGCCTCGGCGTGTTCGGCGTCCAGCTGGCTGCCGCCTCCGGCGCCCATGTCATCGGCGTGATTTCCGATGAGACCAAGCGGGACTATGTGCTCGGCCTCGGCGCCAAGGGCGTGCTGAACCGCAAGGACTTCAAGTGCTGGGGCCAGCTGCCCAAGGTCAATTCGCCCGAATACACCGAGTGGACCAAGGAAGCCCGCAAGTTCGGCAAGGCGATCTGGGACATCACCGGCAAGCGCGACGTGGACATCGTGTTCGAGCATCCGGGCGAGCAGACCTTCCCGGTCTCCACCCTGGTGGCCAAGCGCGGCGGCATGATCGTATTCTGCGCCGGCACCACCGGCTTCAACATCACCTTTGACGCGCGCTATGTGTGGATGCGCCAGAAGCGCATCCAAGGGTCCCACTTCGCCCATCTCAAGCAGGCCTCCGCCGCGAACCAGTTCATCATCGACCGGCGCGTGGACCCCTGCATGTCGGAAGTGTTCCCGTGGGATCGCATTCCCATGGCGCACACCAAGATGTGGAAGAACCAGCATGCGCCCGGCAACATGGCGGTGCTGGTGAACGCTCCACGCACCGGCCTGCGCAGCTTCGAGGACGTGCTGGAAGCAATCGCCGCCGGTTGATCCGGCCGCATCGCGACCGCGCGGGCTCCCATTCCGCGCCCCGAGGTTCCGGCCCCTATCACCGGCCCCTCGCACCCGCTCCTGTAATATGTCTGGTCCCCACCGGGGCCAGACATAGCTTTTGCTTCCGATCCGGGCGGCGGGCCTCTACACCCATGCGATGATCCCATCGCCCGCACAGCCCTCCGCCCAGAACGAGTCCCCGCGCCCCGGCGCGACCCATGTGGCGGTGATCGGCGCCGGCCCCGCCGGGCTCATGGCCGCCGATCGCCTGGTGGCGCAGGGCCACCGGGTGAGCGTGTTCGAGAAGATGCCATCGCCCGCGCGCAAATTCCTCATGGCGGGGCGGGGCGGGCTCAATCTCACCCATAGCGAGCCGCTGGAACATTTCCTCTCCCGCTACGGACAGACCGCGCCGCTGCTGGACGGGGCGATCCGCGCCTTTCCGCCCGATGCCACACGCGCGTTTGCGGCGGAACTCGGCGAATCCACCTTCATCGGCTCCAGCGGCCGCGTGTTTCCCGACAGCTTCAAGGCATGTTGCGCGCCTGGCTGCGGCGGCTCGGGACGCTCGGCGTGGAACTGCGCACGCGGCATGACTGGCGCGGCTGGGCCCCCTCCGGCGCCCTGATGTTCGAGACCCCCGACGGGCTTAAAGAGATCGCCGCCGATGCGACGCTGCTCGCGCTCGGCGGCGCTTCCTGGCCCCGGCTCGGCGGGGATGGGGGCTGGGCGGAGCATCTGACGTCACGCGGCATCGCGCTCGCGCCGTTCGCGCCGGCCAATATGGGGCTCGAGATCGACTGGTCCGCACCGTTCCGCGAACGATTTGCCGGCGAACCGCTGAAGCGCATCGCCCTTTCCTGCGCCGGCGCGGGCCCGGTGCGCGGCGAGGCCATGGTGACGGCGCGCGGGCTCGAGGGTGGGGCGGTCTATACGCTCTCCCGCGCGGTGCGCGACCGCCTCGCGACCGAGGGCGAAGCCCATCTGCGGCTCGACCTGCGTCCGGATTTCGACCAGGCGCTGATCGCGCGGCGGCTGGCGACCGGGCCGCTGAAGCAATCCCTCTCCAACCGCCTGCGCAAGGCGGTCGGCCTCTCGCCGGTGGCGGTGGGGCTGTTGCGCGAGGCGGCGGGCGTCACACTGCCCACCGATCCGGCCGCGCTCGCGCGCCTGATCAAGGCCGCACCCATCAAGGTACGCGCGGTGGCGGGGCTGGAGCGGGCGATTTCGAGCGCCGGCGGCATCGGCTTCGATGCGCTGGACGATCATTTCATGCTGCGCGCCGTTCCCGGCACTTTTGCCTGCGGGGAAATGCTGGATTGGGAAGCCCCCACCGGGGGTTATCTGCTCCAGGCCTGCTTCGCCACCGGCCGGGCGGCGGCGGAGGGCATCTCGGCGTTCCTCGCGGCGCGCGCTACCCCCTGAAGCCGCCGGCCGCGAGATAGGCCGCTTCCTCCGCCGTCATGGTGCGGCCGAGGATGGGATTGCGATGGGGGAAGCGGCCGAAGCGGGCGATCACGTCGCGATGGAGGATCGCGTATTTCAGTTCCTTCTCTTGGCCCAGCTTCTCATAGAGCGCCACGCACCGCTGCTGGCAGGCGAAATCCTCCGCATGCATCAGCGGCAGAAAGAAGAAACCGCGCAGCGCCGGTTCGAAAGATTGCTCGAACCCGCGTACCAGGGCGCGGTCCGCCACTTGGCGCGCGGCGGCATCGGTGGCGAAGGCGCGCGGCGTGCCGCGGAAGACATTGCGCGGCACCTGGTCCAGCAGCAGCACGAGCGCCAGCGCGCCGTCGGCGCTGTCCTCATAATCCGCAAGCAACCTCGATCCTGCGCCACGGGCGACCGCATCCTCGTGCGCCGGCAAAAGCCGCGCGCGCACGTCGGCATCGAACGCGGGATCGGAGGAGAACCAGCGATCATAACCGGCGGCGCGCCAGAAGCCGACGATCTCGGACGGAGTGGGCAGCAAGCTCATCGCGCGCCTCTCATGCCGGCGGGGGCGAGGGGATTGTCAGTGAGCGCCGCGCGGTCCGGCGTATCCACCTGCGGGATGCCGAGAAACGCGGAGAACAGGCGCCGCACCACCGCCGGGTCGAGATCGCGCACGATCATCACGAGCCGCGTGCGGTGGTCGTCGTCCGGCCAGGCGGGCAGGCGGGTGGGCGGGTGCATCACATGCTGCACGCCGTGCAGCACGATGGGGGCGTCCGGATCGTCGGCGAGTTTCACGATGCCCTTCAGCCGCAGCAGGTTCGCCCCATAGGTGGCGCGCAGCAGCTCCAGGAACAGGTCGAGGGTGGAAGCGGAGATGGCGGCATCGGTCGCCAAGGTGAACGCCTTGATTCGTTCGTCATGGCGATTGGGGTCATGCGACGCGCCGGTCTCTTCCTCGGCGGCGGCGATGCGCTCCTCCGCCAGCCAGCGGGCGACATCGGGGACTTTGCCGCTCGGATCATAAAGGCCGGCCTGGAGCAGGGCCTCGCCCGTGGCCTCGCCCTTCGCGGCGTCGAGCAAGGGCGCGGCGGGGGCGAGCTGGCGCAGCCGCGCTTTCAGGGCCGCGAGCGCGGCGCGCTGGGCCTCGGTCTCCACGAGATCGGTCTTGGTGAGCACCAGCCGGTCGGCCATGGCCGCTTGCTTCACAGATTCGGGTTGGGCATCGAGGGTGGCATCGCCGTTGATTGCGTCGACCACCGCCACCACGCCGTCCAGCCGATAGCGCATCACCAGATAGGGATGGGTCATCAGGGTGAAGAGGATGGGGGCGGGGTCGGCGAGGCCGGTGGTCTCGATCAGCACGCGGGAGAAGGGCGGCAGGCGGTTGTTGTCGCGCCCGCGCAGCAGGTCTTCCAGCGCGGTGACGAGGTCGCCGCGCACGGTGCAGCACACGCAGCCGCTCGCCAGCAGCACCACGCCTTCCGAGACCTCGCGCACGAACAGATGGTCCAGGCCGATCTCGCCGAATTCGTTGATCAGGACGGCGGTATCGGCGAGCGCGGGGTCGGCCAGCAAAGCGTTCAGCAAGGTGGTCTTGCCCGCGCCGAGAAAGCCGGTGAGCACCGTGACCGGGATCGGCTCGGGCGGTCCCGCCCGTTTCGCGGGGGAGGATGCGGCCGGTGCGGCCTGGGGGAGCGGCGGCGAGGAAATCATGTCATGTCATCCGCGAGGCGGGTCGCCTCAGAGGGGCGCCGCCGAACCAGGACCGCGCTCGCCTTGCCTATAGGGCAGTGCGGGCGAGCGGCCAACTGCGGCGGGCCAAGGACTGCGGGCCAAGGACCGCGGGCCAAGCGCGGCGGGATTCTGCGGCAGGGCCGTCAAAGCATCCGGCGCAAGGCCACTTCGTCTCTCACCTTCGTGCCTTGCCTCTGAAGAGAGATGGGATGGGCGCGCGCCGCCGCAAGGGCTGCGGGCAAGACCGGCGTGCGGGCGGAACTGGCATGTGGGGCGAGCGCACCCCTCGATACGAAATGACATGCGCCGCGCGATCGCCGTCCGCGCGGCCAGGCGCGCCGCGCACTCCGGGCGCTGCGGGGCTGCGAAGCCGGTGGGATCGGGGGCGGCAGCCGCGCATGGGCTCAGACGGGAATCAGCGCAGGTGCGGACTGCGTTCCGCGCGGCGTCGTCCGGCCTTGGATCACGGGCCTTGGGCGTCTCGCCTTCAACCGTCTGCCCTGAAGGGGCGCAAAAGCTCAGGCGCCGGGCTTGGTGCGGGCGGCCGGCGGCGGGCCGAAGGTGAGCGGATCGGCAGCGTCGATGGTGGCGGGCTTGGCCGGCTTCGGCTTCGGCTTCGGCTTGGAGGCCGGCTCGGCGGCGGCGGTGGCGCCGGCGGGCGTGGGCTTCTTGGCGGGCGCGGGCACACCGGTGGCGGTGTTGGCTTCCTTGGCCGGAGGCTTGGGCTTTGCAGCCGGCTTCGCGGCAGGTTTGGCGGCCGGCTTTTCGGCCTCTGTATCGCTCTTTGCCGCGGCATTCTTC
>NCHM01000474.1 GCA_002257205.1 Rhizobiales bacterium 24-66-13
CATGCCGCCGATCACCACCATGGCCAGCAATTCGCCGGAAAAGGCGATGCTCACCGGGTCGGCCGAGGCGAAGCGATGGTGGAACACCATCAGCCCACCGGCCAGCGCCGTGAGCCCGGCCGAGAGCACGAAGCAGGCGACCTTGTAGAGCGTCGTGTCATAGCCGATGAAGCGCGCCCGCTGCTCGTTCTCGCGGATCGCCACCAGCACCGCGCCCATGGGCGAGCGCACGAACCGCTGAAGCCCGTAGACCGCGACCAGCGTCACCAGCGCCACCACCACATAGAACGGCCACGCCCGTTCCAGATCGAGCCCGAAGGCGGTGCCGCGCTTCACCCCGCCGAGCCCGTTCTCGCCGCCGGTCAGATCGGTCCAGCGGAAGGCGACGGTGTAGAGCAACGCAGTAAAGGCGAGGGTGAGCAGCGAGAAATACACGCCCCGCCGGCGCAGCACCACGAAGCCGATGGGGATGGCGGCCAGCGTCACCAGCAGCGCCGCCGGCACGACCAGGATCAGGCCGGACTCGGGAAACACGTGGCGCTGGAGCAGCGCCGCCGCATAGGCGCCGAGGCCGAACCACGCACCGTGGCCGAACGAGACGAGGCCGGTGTAGCCCACCAGCAGGTTCAGCGCCATGCAGGCGAGCGCCAGCACCACGATGTCGGTGGCGGAGGTGAGCGTCAGGCCGAGCGCCGTGACGAGATAGGGCAGGAGCAGAAGACCCGCGGCGGCGATCAGGATATTGGCGTTCCGGGCGAGCATTGCGCTCCCTTTCACGGGGTCGGCGGAGGCGGGAAGGGCGGTGTCGCGGCGACTGACGGGCTGGTGCATCGCGGCCCCTCACTCGAAGCGCAGGATGCGTTCGCCGAACAATCCGCGTGGGCGGACCAGCAGGACGAACAGCATCAGCATGTACATGGAGGCCTCGGCCGCCGGCGGCAGGAAATAGATCGTCAGTCCCCGCACCACGCCCACCAGCAATCCCGCCACCACCACGCCCCAGAACGAGCCGAGGCCGCCGATGACCACCACCACGAAGGCGGCGGTGAGGATTTCCGCGCCCATGGCCGGATGCACGCCGGAGATGGGGGCGAGCATCACGCCGGCGAGCCCGGCAAGGCCGATGCCGATGGCCGCCACCGCCGTGAGATAGGGCCGCAGCGAAATGCCGAGCGCGCCCACCATGTCCGGGTTCTGCACTCCGGCCCGCACCACCCGGCCGAAGGCGGTGCGCTGGAGCAGCAGCCACAGGCCGAGCACGGCGGCCATGGCCACCAGCAGGATGGCGAGGCGATAGCGCGAATAGATGAAATCGCCGATGAAGACTTGCCCGCGCAGGAATTGCGGGATCGCGAACGGGATTGGCGTGGCGCCGAAGGCCATGCGCAGCGCCTGTTCGATCACCATGGCGAGGCCGAAGGTGAGCAGCAAAGAGAGGATGGGATCGGCGCGGTAGAAGCGCGAGAACAGCACCCGCTCGATCACCACGCCGATCAGCGCCACCGAAAGCGGCGCGGCCACGAAGGCGGCGGGAAAGCCGAAGCGATTGCCCACTTCCACCGCGATATAGGCGCCGATGGCATAGAAGCCGCCATGGGCGAGATTGACGATGCCGCCGAGCGAAAAGATCAGCGACAGGCCGAGCGCGATCAGCAGATAGGCGACGCCCACCAGAAGGCCGTTGAGCAATTGCTCGATGAGGAAGACGAGTTCGAGGGGCATGGCGGTCTTCGTCCTGAGGGCGGAATGGGCGCCGAGGCGATGGGCATCCTCCCCCGCACGCGGGAGAGGGATGGGCGGTCGCGAGGAAGGGCCGCGGTTCCGATATCCTCCAGCAGGCTCCCTCTCCCGCGTGCGGGGGAGGGCTGGGGAGGGGGCCGAGCGAAGCGAGGGAGGCAGCGCGAGGGGAGACCGCCCTTGCCCCCTCCCTAACCCTCCCCCGCAAGCGGGAGAGGGGAGTCATTGGGCAAGCGGCGCGCCGGTCTCAGACCGGGAACGAGCAGGCGTTTTCCGCCGGGGTCGGGGCGATCACGTCGAGCGCGTCGTTCGGGCCGGGCACCGCCTTGCCGAGCACCATCAGGTCCCACTGGTCCTTCACCTGCGCCACCGGCTTGGCGGTGATGGTGTACATTTCCTGGATCAGCTGGTGATCCCAGGCGCGGTAATAGCCCTCGCGGCCCTTCAGGATGTCGAGCTTGGGCTCTTTCTCGAAGAAGCCGATGATTTGCGCGCTGTCGGTGCTCTTGGTCTCGTTCATGGCGCGGGCGACCGTCTTGGTGGCGACATAATCGCCCCAGGCCTGGTTCTCCGGCGGCTTGCCGTATTTCTTCACGAAGGCGGCGACGAAGGCCTTGGAGGCAGCCGTGTCCACATCGTGATGCCAGATGCACGGCCAGACGCCGCCGAAATTGCCCTTGCCGGCGCCCCAGGCGACCGCGGTATCGAAGCCGAACCCGCCGAACGGGAAGGGCAGGCCGAATTCGGCATATTGCTTGATGAAATTGGTGATCTGGTTGCCCGCAAGATTGGAGATCACCACGTCCGGCTTCATCTGGCGGATCTTCAGCATATAGGCCGAGAAATCCGAGGCGTCGGTGGGCACCAGTTCGTCGGCGATCACCTCGCCGCCGTTCGCCGCGATATAGAGCTTGGCGACGCGGGAGAGATCATGGCCGAAGGCATAGTCGGCGGTGAGGAAGAACAGTTTCTTGCCCTTGATCAGGCCATCGCGCAGCATCGCCGCGCCCACCGCCTTCACATATTGGGTATTCGCGCCTTCCACATGGAACATGTAGCGGTTGCAATCCTTGCCGCGCAGGGCATCCGAATTGCCGCCGGTGTTGACGAATACGATCTTGTTGCGCGCCGCCACCTGGGAAATCGCAAGGCACGAGGCGGAAGAAATCTCGCCGATGATCACCGCCGCCTTGTCGCGCTCGATATAGCGCTCGGCCTTGGAAGAGGCGGTGGCGGGATTGACGCTGTCTTCCATGATCAGATTGATCTTGCGGCCGTTCACGCCGCCGGCGCCGTTGATCTCTTCCACCGCGAGCTGCACGCCCATCTGCCCATAGGCGCCGAGCGGACCCAAAAACCCGGTGAGGGGGGTGAGATGGCCGAAGGTGATGGTGTCGGCCTGCGCCTTCACGATGGCAGGCATGCCGACGCCGCCCAAAAGGGCGGCGGCCCCGAGGCCCTGGAGGACCCGGCGGCGGGGGAGAGGCGCGGACAGAATCGTGGCGGGATGGGGCTTTTCGGTCATGGCGTTGTTTCT
>NCHM01000475.1 GCA_002257205.1 Rhizobiales bacterium 24-66-13
GCCGCCTATCGCGATCTGTTCTTCGGCGCCGGCGTGTTCGCCGAACGTCTTGCGCGGCTGCGCGAACAGACCGAGGCCTCGCCGTTCGCACGCGAGATTTTGGACTTCATCGACGCCGGTAAGAATCGCGCGCTCTGCCAGCCCGCGCGCGGCGTCGTGCACGAGGAATGAGCCGGTGACCCGTGCGCCGGCACAACACGGGCTGAAGGCGCAGGGCCTTGGCCCGGCCGGCGGCGCACCCGGTGTTAACGCCTCAACTTCTGTCCAGGAAGGGCCGCTGGCCATCGTCGCCGGCGGCGGCGCATTCCCGGCGGCGGTCGCGGAAGCGGTGCGCGCCCAGGGGCGCGATGTTCTGCTGCTGCTCATGAAGGGCTTCGCCGATCCGGCTCTGGAGCGCTATCCCCACCATTGGTTCCGCCTCGGTTCGCTCGGCAGCGTCTCCGCCGTGGCCCGCGCGCGCGGCGTGCGCGACGTGGTGATGGTGGGAACGCTCACGCGCCCGCGCTTGTCCGATCTCGGGTTGGATTGGACCACCATCCGCCTGCTGCCGCGTGTCGCGCGACTGCTGCGCGGTGGAGATAACCATCTGCTGTCCGGTGTCCTGGGCCTTGTGGCGGAACAGGGTTTTCACCTCATCGGCGCGCACGAGGCGGTGCCCGGGCTGCTGCTGCCGGAAGGCGTGCTCGGCCATGTGCAGCCGAGTGCCGAACAGCAAGCCGATATCGCGCTCGGCCTTTCGGTGGTGCACACGCTCGGCCCGTTCGATGTGGGGCAGGGGGTGATCGTGGTGAACGGCTTCGTCGCCGCCGTGGAGGCCGCCGAAGGCACGGATGCCGTGCTGGCGCGCTATGAAGCCCTGCGCACCAGCGGGCGGCTGCGCTTTCCCATGCGCGCGGGCGTGCTGGTGAAGGCGCCCAAGCCCGATCAGGATCGCCGGGTGGATCTGCCGTCGCTCGGCCCCGGCACCGTCGCCTGCGCGGCCCGGGCGGGGCTGGCCGGAATCGCCTTCGAGGCCGGCGGCGTCATTGTTCCAGATCCGCAGGAACTGGTCCGCGCGGCCGACGCCGCGGGCCTGTTCGTGCTCGGCGTTGCGCCGGGGGGCCGGGCGTGAGCACCGGTCTGCCGGCGCGCCCGCTGCGCGTTTTCATCCTGGCGGGTGAGGAATCCGGCGACATGCTGGGTGGTGCGGTGATGGCGGGCCTGCGGCAGCTCGCGCCTGCCGGCGTCGTTTTCACCGGGGTCGGCGGGCCGCGCATGCAGGCGGCGGGGCTGGCGAGCCTGTTTCCCATGGACGATCTGACCGCCATCGGCTTCGGTCAGGTCTTCGCCAAGCTGCCCACCATCCTCAAGCGCCTGCGCGAGACGGTGGAGGCCATCTGCGCCGCCCCGCCGGATGTGCTGGTGCTGGTGGATGCGCCGGATTTCACCCATCGCGTGGCTGCGCGGGTGCGACGTCGCAATGCGCAGATTCCCGTTGTGAAATATGTTTCGCCCACGGTCTGGGCGTGGCGGCCCGGCCGGGCGAAGGCCATGCGGCCGTCCATCGATCATCTGATGGCTTTGCTGCCGTTCGAACCGGATGTGCATCTGCGCCTTGGCGGGCCGCCGACCACTTATGTGGGCCATCCGCTGTTGGAGCGGCTTGCCGAATTGCGGGCGAGTGCGGTGCAACAGGCGCGTCCCGCCCATGAGCCGCCGCTGGTTCTGGTGCTGCCGGGCAGCCGGCGCAGCGAGGTGGAGCGGCTGGGCGCGGTTTTCGGACAGGCGATCGGGCATCTTGCAAGCCAACGCCCGCTGGACGTGGTGTTGCCCACACTTCCGCGCCTGCTGCCCATGGTCGAGGCCCTGGTTGCGGACTGGCCGGTGCACCCGCGCGTCGTTACCGACGTGGAGGAAAAATATGCCGCGTTCCGTACGGCGCGGGCCGCGCTCGCGGCGTCCGGCACGGTGACGCTGGAACTGGCGCTTTCCGGTGTGCCGACGGTTGCGGCCTATAAGGTGGCGGCGTGGGAAGCGGTCATCGCGCCCTATATCCTGAAGCTGCCCAGCGTCATCCTGCCCAATCTCATCCTCGGCGAGAATATCGTGCCGGAATTTCTCCAGCACGATTGCACGCCCGAGCGGCTTTCGGGCGCGCTGGGCCGGCTGCTGAAGGATGGCGCGGATCGGGACCGGCAGATCGAGGCGTTCGCGCGGCTGGACGCCATCTTCGGTACCGAGGACGAGGCCCCGAGCCTGCGCGCCGCGCGGGTGGTGCTCGCCACGGCCGCCGCCCGGCGCTGATATTCCCGCACTTTCCGTATGCGTTTTTGACGGCTGAGGGTGCTTCGCCGAGGTGAAGTCAGCCACCGCGGCGCCTTGAACGCAACGCCCTTCAAACGAAGCCCTTCAAAACAAAGCCCTTAAACGAGAAACGCGGCCTTTCGGCCGCGTTTCTGTTGATAGCGAGTGTCGGCGCAAGCCGGTGCCGCGCGCCGCGAGGGCGCGCGCGGCTGGCATCACTTGCGCTTGGCCATCGGCACGTAGTCGCGACGCTCGGCGCCGGTGTAGAGCTGGCGGGGACGGCCGATGCGCTGGCCCGGATCCTCGATCATTTCCTTCCACTGGCCGATCCAGCCGACCGTGCGGGCAACCGCGAACAGCACCGTGAACATGGTGGTGGGGAAGCCCATCGCCTTCAGGGTGATGCCGGAATAGAAATCGATGTTCGGATAGAGCTTCTTCTCGATGAAATATTCATCGTGCAGCGCCACGCGCTCCAGCTCGATGGCCACGTCCAGTAGCGGATCGTCCTTGATGCCGAGTTCGGTAAGAACCTCGTGGCAGGTCTGCTGCATGATCTTGGCGCGCGGGTCGTAATTCTTATAGACCCGGTGGCCGAAGCCCATGAGGCGGAACGGATCGTTCTTGTCCTTGGCGCGGTTCACGAATTCCGGAATGCGCTCAGGACGGCCGATTTCCGTGAGCATCTTCAGCGCGGCTTCGTTCGCGCCACCGTGGGCCGGTCCCCACAGGCAGGCGATGCCGGCGGCAATACAGGCGAACGGGTTGGCCCCCGAGGAGCCGGCGAGACGCACCGTGGAGGTGGAGGCATTCTGCTCGTGGTCGGCATGGAGGATGAAAATCCGGTCCATGGCGCGGGCGAGCGTCGGGCTCACCTTATAGTCCTCGCACGGAACGGCGAAGCACATGTTCAGGAAGTTCGAGGTGTAATCCAGCGAGTTCTGGGGATACACGAACGGCTGGCCGATGGAATATTTATAGGACCGAGGCCACCATGATGGCCATGGGGTGGGCGTCGCGGCGGAAGCCCTGGAAGAACCGGGTCATCTGCTCGTGAACCATCGTGTGACGGGTCACGGAATAATCGAAATCGGCCTTCTGCGCGGCGGTGGGCAGTTCGCCATAGAGCAGGAGATAGCAGGTCTCCAGGAAGTCGCCGCCCTCGGCGATCTGCTCGATGGGATAGCCGCGATAGAGCAGCACGCCTTCATCGCCGTCGATATAGGTGATCTTGCTCTCGCACGAAGCCGTGGAGGTAAAGCCCGGGTCGTAGGTGAACATCCCGGTCTGGCCGTACAGCTTGGAGATGTCGACGACCGAGGGGCCGATGGTTCCGCCGTTGACCGGCAGGTCCCAGCTCTTCTCACCCACTGTCAGCTTGGCGGCTGAACCTGCGGTTTTGGTGGTGGCGTCCATAAGGTCTCCCATCTGTAAGCGGGGAAATGGTACCACCTTCGCGGATGCGAAGGGTCTGGCGCGCAGTCGTAAACCCTCCCTAATTTTGCCGCAAGCGTGACCATGCCTTCTCGGGGCGCAACACGCGGTGAAGCGGGCCGAAACCCTTTGCCGCGTCTTGATTCCATTGTGTCGGCGGATGCGGATTTTTCGCGTCCGCTCCGTCAATCTCCTGCCGCGTCGCGGGAAAAACGGCGGTATCAATGCTCGAAAATCGGCCGACGAGGCACAAATGAAAACGCCCGGCGCAGGGCCGGGCGTTCGATCAAGGTGCCATCCGGGAGCTTAGTCGGCCACGGCCGGCAGGCGGCCGGCGACGATCGCGATGCGGGTCTTCAGGGCGCGCCAAGTGGCGAAATCATTCAGCCGCGAGGTTTCGCCGAGGCCGATGAGCGCCGCCGCAACGAACGGCAGGCTCTGCACCACCAAAGCGAGCGCATAAAGATCGACCTCGCGCACCACGTGCCAATTGGTCATGTGCAGCGCCACGCCCGATCCCAGCAGCAGGGTGCCCACCACCGCCTCGGGCAGCGCCGGGAAGGAGCGCGCGGCACCCGAGAGCCAGCCGCCGCCCTTGGCGGTGCGGGCGAAGGCGAGGTCCTTGTAGCGGAAACCGTCGAACACCGCCTTGGCGACCGTGAACTGCACCGCCATGGCGGCGATCGCCGCGCCCAGCATGCGCAACGGCGTGGTGGCGACCCGCATGCGGTACATCGCAATGAAATGCAGCACATAGACCACGAAGGTGGCGATGATCGGCAAGGTGAGAATATGCGCCGGAACTGCGATGCCGAAGGCGAACACGAACGGCACGAACACCAGCGACAGGATGGCGGCGAGCGCGCCCACCGATTCGGCCCCGAGCCAAGCCACCCAGCCGAGCAGGAAGTGACGGCGCTGGGCCGTGGTCAGGCGCGAGCGGGCCGGCAGGAAGCGCGACCAATGCTTGCGGATGATCTGGAAGCCGCCGTAGGCCCAGCGATGGCGCTGCTTCTTGAACGCCTCGAACGT
>NCHM01000476.1 GCA_002257205.1 Rhizobiales bacterium 24-66-13
TCCACCAGGGTCAGGATGCCGAGAATGGTGTCGGATTCGGTGGCCTCCATGGCGTGCATGATGAAATGCAGCAGCTCATGGCCGAACTTGAACAGCAGCACCAGCAGCGCGATCACGAGGCCGATGTAGAAGGGCGCCATCAGCCAGCGGCTGCGGAAGAGTATGCCCTCAATGCCCCGTTCCAGCATGGCCGCCCCCGTCCGGTCTGTGCGTTGCAGCATGCCTCGCATGCAACGGCGCCGAGGGCAAGCCTGCCGGACGGCGACGCCGCGTAACGGTGCGGGCGCTTGACGGTGCGCCCCCTGACGTAGCGACAGGGGGCCCCGCTCAGCCGCGGCGTGACGTCATGGCGCGGTAGGCTTCGATCACCTGGCTGTCGTCGGCCCGACCGAGGCCCTGGGCGGAGGCGGCGAGGAACAATTGCTGGGCGAGCGCGGCCAGCGGGGTGGGCGCCTTCGCGCCCCGCCCGGCCTCCAGCACGATGCCGAGATCCTTCACGAAAATATCCACGGCGCTGGTCACCTTGCCGTCGTCGGCCGCCATGCGGGGGCCGCGATTGTTGAGCATCCAGCTCGCCGCCGCGCTCTCGCCGAAGATTTCCAGCAATTGCGGCAAATCGAGCCCCGCCCGTTCGGCGAGCGAGAGCGCCTCGGCGGCGGTGGCGATATGCACGCCGCACAGAAGCTGGTTGATGGTCTTCACCATCGCCCCCTGCCCCGGCGTATCGCCGACCCGGAACAGCCGGCTGCCCATGGTGCGCAACACGCCTTCGGTGCGGGCATAGAGCGGGTCGGGCGCGCTGGCCATGACGGTCAGGCCCGCATTCTGTGCACCGACCACGCCGCCGGAAACCGGCGCATCCACCAGCCCGCGCTGGGAGAGGGCAAGGCGCGCCGCCATGGCTTCCACGCGCGGCGGAGAACAGGTGGAACACAGGATCACCGCCCCGTCGGCCGCCAGCGCATCCGCCGCGCCGGCCTCGAACAGCACCTGCTCGGCCTGGTCGGCATTCACCACCATGAGCACCAGCAGGTCGGCACCCTGCGCCGCATCGGCCGGAGAACTGGCCGCGCAGCCACCCGCGCCGGCAAAGGTGGAAAGCGAAGCCGCGTTCAGATCGAAGCCGGCCACCTCATGCCCGGCCGCCACCAGATGCTGGGCCATGGGCAAGCCCATGGCGCCCAGCCCGACAAAACCGATCCGCATGGTCTTATTCCTTCACCGCGCCGGTCATGGACGAGACGTAATAGTCCACGAAGAACGAATAGAGGATCACCACCGGCAGCGAGCCGATGAGCGCGCCGGCCATCAGCGCCCCCCATTCATAGACATCCGAACGCACAAGCTCCGTCAGCACGCCCACCGGCACCGTCTTGTTCTCGGACGATTGGATGAAGGTGAGCGCATAGATGAATTCGTTCCACGACAAGGTGAAGGAGAATATTCCGGCGGAAATCAGCCCCGGCACCGAGAGCGGCAGCAGCACCTTGGTCAGGATCTGCCAGCGCGAGGCGCCGTCCATCAGCGCACATTCCTCCAGCTCGTACGGGATGGAGCGGAAATAGCCCATCAGCAGCCAGGTGGAGAACGGGATCAGGAAGGTCGGATAGGTGAGGATCAGCGCCAGCTTGCTGTCATAGATGCCGAGATGGAACACCATCAGCGCCAGCGGAATGAACAGGATCGACGGCGGCACCAGATAGGCCATGAAGATGCCGAGCCCGACCCAGCGCGAGCCATGGAAGCGCATGCGCTCGATGGCATAGGCGGCGAACACCGAGGCCACCAGCGAGATCGCCGTCGCGCACACCGACACCAGGATCGTGTTCCAGAGCCAGCCCGGATAGGAGGTCTCGAACAGCAGGTATTTGATGTGCTCGAGCGTCGGCTCCCACACCCAGAGCGGGGAGTAATTGGTGTAGTCGGTCAGCTGCCAGTTCGGCTTGATGGCGGTCAGCGCCATCCAATAGAACGGGAACAGCAGCACGAACACGAACACCAGCAGCGGCAGAAACACGGTGATGAGGCGCTTCGGCAGGCTGTCGAGATAGCTCATGCCGGTGGAATTGTCGGTGACGCCCTGGTCGGTCATTGGGCTGCCCTTGAAACGTGAGGGGTCCGCAAAGCCCTCTCCCGCTGGCGGGGGAGGGTTGGGAGGGGGAATTCGCACGGGACGCCGTCGATGAGCCGGCCCGTGGCCGACCCCCTCCCCGACCCTCCCCCACAGGCGGGAGAGGGGGTGCGCCGCGCTTGATGGGAGGCGATCATCAATCCCCCCCGCCCTGCTGCCATTTGCGGCGCTGCAATCCGAAGAAGCTGAACAGGATGGCGGAGAGCAGGAACGGGATCATCGCCACCGCGATCGCCGCGCCCTCGCCCAATTGCCCGCCGGGAATCGCCCGCTGGAAGGACAGCGTCGCCATGAGGTGGGTGGCGTTCAGCGGCCCGCCGCGCGTGAGCACATAGATCAGCTGGAAGTCGGTGAAGGTGAACAGCACCGAAAACGTCATCACCACGGCGATGATCGGCGAGAGCATGGGCAGCGTGATGTAGCGGAAGCGCTGCCAGCCGCTCGCCCCGTCCAGGGTCGCCGCCTCGTGCAGGGAGGCGGGGATGGTCTGGAGCCCGGCCAGCAGCGAGATGGCGACGAAGGGAATGCCGCGCCAGACATTGGCGGCGATCACCGACATGCGGGCATTGGTGGAATCGCCGAGGAAATTGATGTTGGTGGATATCAGCCCCATCTTCATCAGCGCCCAGGAGATGACCGAGAATTGCGCATCGAAGATCCACCAGAAGGCGATCGCCGAAAGCACGGTCGGCACCACCCAGGGCAGCAGCACGATGGCGCGGAAGAAGCTCTTGAACGGCAGGTTCTCGTTCAAAAGCAGCGCGAGCCACAGGCCGAGCGCGAACTTCAGGATCGAGGCGCCGACGGTGTAGATCAGCGTATTGAAGACCGAGAGCCAGAAGATGCTGTCGCCCCAGAGCGATTCATAATTCTCCAGGCCGATGAACACGCCGTCGCGGCCGATGCGGGTATCGGTGAAGCCAAGCCACACGCCAAGGCCCAGCGGGTAGGTCAGGAAGAAGATCAGAAACACCGCGGCCGGCAGCAGGAAGATCAGGCCGAGCACGTGCCGGCCCTGCCCGATGCCTGCCCACCAGGTCCGCAGATTGAAACCGGGCGCTGCGCGCGCCGTTGCCTCAGACATGAACTCGCTCTCCCTGAACCCGCTGATGCACCTGAGGTCGGCC
>NCHM01000477.1 GCA_002257205.1 Rhizobiales bacterium 24-66-13
ACGGCGGTGAGCGCGCCCACCGCGCCCTGGCCCTCGCGTTCCAGATGGCGCGCGAACGAGCGCGCGGCGGCGAGCAGCCGCACCAAGGTGCGCGGGGCAACGCCCTCGGCCTTGCGGCCGGCGATCACGGCGCGCACGTCGGCCGGGGTGAGGGCGGCAAGATCGGCGAGCGTGGGCGCGCCGCCGAGATGCAGCGCGAGCCGGTTCAGCACCAGAGCGAGATCGCGCGCATAGGCCTCCTGCGTCTTGGCGGAGAGCCGCCGTTCATGGGCGAGGCGCGCGAGCCAGGCTTCCACGGCGGTGCGCATCTGCGCGCTCAGGGGCGCGAGCAGGCACTCGATGGCGCGGGCCGCCTTCTGCGCATCGGTCATGGCCATGGCGGCGTTGTCTCCCTGCTGGTCCCGCAACATCCCTGCGCATCCTAACATGCGCCCTTTAACGAAGGCGCACACTCCCTCTTGCGGAAAAGATATATCTAACGATATAAAAAGGCGTGAACCTATCTTTAGATATATCTCAGGAGTCCAAAATGTTTGGATGCAGACACCACAACGGCGGACACCACGGCGAAGGCCGTCGTTTCGAAATGGCGCGCGGCGATGAAGGCGGCTTCGGCCGGGGCGGCGGCCATGGTCGCGGCCGGGGCGGCGGCGGCGACATGTTCCGCCTCGGGCGCATGCTGGCCCAGGGCGATCTCAAGCTGCTGGCTCTCGCGCTGATCGCCGAGCAGCCGCGCCACGGCTACGAGCTCATCAAGCTGATCGAGGAGAAGACCGCCGGCTGGTATTCGCCGAGCCCCGGCATCGTCTATCCCACCCTCACCTTCCTGGAAGAGGCGGGCTATGTGACGGCCGAGAGCGAGGGCGCCAAGAAGCGCTATGCCATCACCGCCGAGGGCGAGGCCTATCTGTCGCAGAACCGCGATTTCGCCGATGCCCTGCTCGGGCGCCTGGCCGAGATCGGCAACAAGATGAGCCGCTTCCGCCGCTGGATGGGCCGGGGCGAGGGCGAGGGATCTTCCCACGCCGAGCTGCCGCGCCTGGTGGAAGCCGCGCTGGAAAACCTGCGCGAGGTTTCCGGCCAGCGGCTGGAGGCCAATCGCGGCACCGAGACGCGGATCGTCGAGATCCTCGCCCGCGCCGCCGCCGACATCCGCGAGGCGTGAGCGCCGCCGCACCGCTCTCGTCCCCTGCGCGCGAACCGGATGCCGGTTCGCGGGCGGAGAGGATGCAAAATCAGCCGTCCCGGCCCCTGCGCCGGGGCGGTCGGGCGGACGCGGATTCATTCGCGCCGAACGTTCGGCCGAAATCGGGGTTTCATCGGCCGCGGACCCACGGAGAAGCGTCCGTAAACCGCTATTCGTCCGCGCTAAGCCATTGTTTCACGTGAAACATTTTTCGCTCATCGCGCCTGCGCCATGCATTTCCGGCAGGTTTATCTGCCGTCGGCCGCTCCATAGCCGGCCCGTTTCAGCCGCACGATCGCGAGATCCAGTGCGGACAAGAATTGCGAACGATCGCGCGGGGAAAACGGCGGCGGCCCGCCGGTGGTCGCGCCGGCGGACCGCAGTTCGTCCATGAGGTTACGGGTCGCCAGCGCCATGCCGATGCTGTCGGTGGTGAATGGCCGCCCGGTGGGGCTGATCACATCCGCCCCTGCCTTCACGCAGCGGCTGGCGAGCGGCACGTCGGCGGTAATCACCACATCGCCCTTCGACACCCGCTCGGCGATCCAGTCGTCCGCAACATCCGGCCCGCTCGGCACCAGCACCCGCTCGATCATGTCCGAGCGGGGCAAGGCGATGGGGCTGTTGGAAACGACGAACACCTTCAGGTGGTGCCGCTCCGCCACGCGATAGATTTCCGCCTTCACCGGGCAGGCGTCGGCATCCACATAAAGCGCGATGGGTGCTTCCCTTGGGGCCTGTTTCGCTGGCACGATCATGGCCGCTGCATCGCATCCTTCCCCGCCCGCCGCAACCCGGCGTGCGGCGGCGCGTTGACCGGCGACGCGAACTTCTGCATGGGTCAGCCAGAATGGGACAGCCAAAAATGGGACAGGCATGAACCCGCTGCTGACCGCCGTGCGCACCCGCCTAAAGGCCGTTCCGCTGCTCGGGCCTGTGTTCACGCGGGTGAGCGGGCTGGAGCGCACCACCCTCGCCATCGTCGGCCTCACCGCCGCCGCGCTCTATGCCTTCCTGGCGCTGGCCGGCGAGGTCATGGAGGGGGAGACGCGCGGCCTGGACGAAGCCATCCTGCTCGCCTTGCGCAATCCGGCGGACAAGTCCGATCCCCTCGGCCCGCCCTGGCTGGAAGAGAGCATGCGCGATCTCACCGCGCTCGGCGGCATCACTGTGCTGGTGCTGGTGACATTGGCGGCCATCGCCTATCTGCTGCTGGTGCGCCGGCGGCTGACCGCGCTGATGGTGCTCGGCTCCATCGCCGGCGGCGCGGTGCTGAGCAGCACCGTCAAGATCCTGTTCGATCGTGCTCGGCCGGATCTGGTGCCGCACGGCATGGCGGTCTATTCGGCGAGCTTTCCGAGCGGCCATTCCATGATGTCCGCCGTTGTCTATCTCACGCTCGGGGCCTTGCTCGCCCGCGCGCAGGTGCGCCAGCGGGTGAAGGTGTATCTGCTGGGGCTGGCCGCCTTCGTTACCGTCATCGTCGGCTTGAGCCGGCTGTATCTCGGCGTGCACTGGCCGACCGACGTACTCGGCGGCTGGGCGCTGGGCGCCGCCTGGGCCGCCGCCTGCTGGCTGGTGATGCTGTGGCTCCAGACCCGCGGCGAGATGGAGCCGGAAGCCCCGACCCCGGCGGAAATCCCCGAGGCCAACGTCTCCTCTCAGGCCGACGTCTGAGGGCAGCGGCGCCGAAAACGGCAAGGGCGCCCGTGGGGCGCCCTTTTCTCGGGGGAAGCTGTGCCGGTCAGTCGAACAGGCTGGAGACCGATTCCTCGTGCGCCGTGCGGGCCACCGCCTCGCCAATCAGCGTGCCGATGGACAGCACGCGGATGTTGCGCGCCACCCGCACCGCCTCGGTGGGCTGGATGGAATCGGTGATCACCAGTTCCTTGAGCTTGGAGGCGGTGATGCGCGCCACCGCGCCGCCCGAGAGCACGCCGTGGGTGATGTAAGCGTGCACTTCCTTGGCACCGCGCGCCAGCAGGGCTTCCGCCGCATTCACCAGCGTGCCGCCGGAATCGACGATGTCGTCCACCAGGATGCAGGA
>NCHM01000478.1 GCA_002257205.1 Rhizobiales bacterium 24-66-13
CTCGGTCGAGGTCTACACCAAGGGCCGCAAGTTCGTGCATGTGGACATCGAGCCGACCCAGATCGGCCGCGTGTTCGGCCCGGATTTCGGCATCGTCTCGGACGCCAAGGCGGCGCTGGAGCTGTTCGTCGAAATCGCCAAGGAATGGAAAGCCGCCGGCAAGCTGCCCGACTATTCCAAGTGGGCGGACGAATGCCTGATGCGCAAGCAGACCATGCTGCGCAAGTCGCATTACGACAACGTGCCGCTGAAGCCGCAGCGGGTCTATGAGGAGATGAACGAGGCGCTCGGCCGCGACGTCACCTATGTGACCACCATCGGCCTCTCGCAGATCGCCGGCGCGCAATTCCTGAACGTCTACAACCCGCGCCACTGGATCAATTGCGGCCAGGCCGGCCCGCTCGGCTGGACCCTGCCCGCCGCCCTCGGCGTGCGCGCGGCCCGGCCGGACGCCAAGATCGTCGCGCTCTCCGGCGATTACGACTTCCAGTTCCTGATCGAGGAACTGGCCGTCGGCGCCCAGCACAAGCTGCCCTATCTGCACGTGGTGGTGAACAATTCCTACCTCGGGCTGATCCGCCAGGCGCAACGCGGCTTCGAGATGGATTTCGAGGTCTCGCTCTCGTTCGACAACATCAATTCCGAAGAAATCGGCGCCTATGGCGTGGATCATGTGGCGGTGGCCGAGGGCCTCGGCTGCAAGGCGATCCGCGTGCGCACGCCGAACGAGTTCAAGGATGCCTTCATCAATGCCGAGAAACTGATGCAGGAACATCAGGTGCCGGTGGTGCTGGAATTCATCCTGGAGCGCGTCACCAACATCGCCATGGGCGTCGAGATCGACAAGGTCAACGAGTTCGAGGACATCCTCGACGTGCCCCTGGAACAGGTGCGGCAGGTTGAGCCGGCCGAGTGATCTGCTAAAGCTTTGCTCCGCCCTGCCGTAGCCGGCTCCCTCCGGCTGCGTGCGGTGGCGGCCGATGTCGTCGGCGCCGGGTCCCATTCCGGCGCCGCGGACATCGCTCCGGAGACCGACGACAAAACCGACCGACGAGACCACCGGAAAAAAGCCCGCCGCCCTGCCCACCCCCGCGACGGGACCGGTGCGCGGTGGGGCCAGGCCCGCCCACCCAAAGACCAACCCGGTTCGGATCTGCCATCCGCCGGGGAGTTGAGCGCAAACGTCCAAAAGGCCAGGCTAAGCCAGCGGAGAGGTGAATGCCCAAACTCGCAGCTAATCTCACAATGCTCTGGAACGAGCTTGATTTCACCGAACGCTTCGTCAAGGCGGCGTCGGTGGGCTTCAAGGGCGTCGAGTATCTGTTTCCCTATGCCTATCCCGCCGAGCAACTCGCCGAGAAGCTCAAGGAGAACGGCCTGACCCAGGCGCTCCACAACCTGCCCGCCGGTGATTGGGCCAAGGGCGAGCGCGGCATCGCCGTGCTGCCGGACCGGGTCGGCGAATTCCAGGACAGCGTCGGCAAGGGCATCGAATATGCCAAGGTGCTGGGCACGCAGACGCTGAACGTGCTGGTGGGCCTCACCCCCAAGGACGTGCCGGCCGAAAAGGTGCACGAGACGCTGGTGTCGAACCTCAAGTTCGCCGCTGCGGAACTGAAGAAGGCGGGCATCCCGTTCGTGGCGGAAGCCATCAACACCCGCGACATCCCCGGCTTTTATCTCACCAACACCAAGCAGTCGCTTGCGCTGTTCGACGAGGTGGGCGCTGACGACATCTTCTTCCAGTACGACATCTACCACATGCAGATCATGGAAGGGGATCTCGTCCCCACCATCCGCGCGAACCTTGCCCGCATCAAGCACATCCAGCTGGCGGACAATCCCGGACGCGGCGAGCCCGGCACCGGCGAGATCAATTATCCGTTCGTGCTGAAAGCCATCGACGAGGCCGGCTATACCGGCTGGGTCGGCTGCGAATACAAGCCCAAGACCACGACCGATGAGGGCATCGGCTGGATCAAGGATTACCAGTAAGCCGTCCGCGGGCCGGACACCCTCGGCTCCGGCCGCAAATCAAACACCCCTGCCCCGCCCGGCGGGGGTGAAACCAATCCAGGAGATACGCACATGAACGTGGGTTTCATCGGTCTCGGCATCATGGGCACCCCCATGGCCGGCCACCTCATCGATGCCGGGCACAAGCTGTTCGTCTATGACGTGTTCAAGATCCCCGCCGAAGTGACCGACAAGGGCGCGACCGCCGTCGCCTCCTCGGCCGAAGTGGCAAAGAATTCGGACATCATCATCCTCATGGTGCCCGATACGCCGCACGTGGACGAAGCCCTGTTCGGCAAGGGCGGCGTCGCCGAGGGCCTGAGCGCCGGCAAGATCGTGGTGGACATGAGCTCCATCTCGCCGGTGGAGACCAAGAAGTTCGCGGAGAAGATCAACGCGCTCGGCTGCGATTATCTCGACGCTCCGGTCTCCGGCGGCGACGTGGGCGCCAAGGCCGCCTCCCTCACCATCATGGTCGGCGGCCCCGATGCCGCCTTCGAAAAGGTGAAGCCCCTGTTCGAAAAGATGGGCAAGAACATCACCCTCGTCGGCGGCAATGGCGACGGGCAGACCACCAAGGTCGCGAACCAGATCATCGTCGCCCTCACCATCGAAGCGGTGAGCGAGGCGCTGCTGTTCGCCTCCAAGGCCGGCGCCGATCCGGCCAAGGTGCGCCAGGCGCTGATGGGCGGGTTCGCCAATTCGCGCATCCTGGAAGTGCACGGCGAGCGCATCGTGAAGCGCAATTTCGCCCCCGGCTTCCGCATCGAGCTGCACCAGAAGGACCTCAATCTGGCGCTCTCCTCGGCCCGCGCGCTGCAGATCGCGCTGCCCAACACCGCCACCGCGCAGGAATTGTTCAATGCGGTCGCGGCCCGTGGCGGCGGCAAGCTGGACCATTCCGCCATGGTGCAGGCGCTGGAACTGCTGGCCAATCACGAGGTCGCCTGAAAACGACCAATCCTAGCCGAAAGTCATAGAACTTTCGGCTAGGCCCTTTATGTAAAAGCGATACCCCCGGCCAAGCCGGGACGGGCGGGCAGGGACGGGCGCCGGATGGCGCCAACCCTGCCCAAGCCTCAAGAAGCCGCACCCATCGGCCGAATCCAGATCAGCGGGCGGCCAACCGAACGCATCAACGGGAGGAGACGAGAATGTCGACGAAGCGCGCGCGTGCCACCAAGATCGTGGCGACCGTCGGGC
>NCHM01000479.1 GCA_002257205.1 Rhizobiales bacterium 24-66-13
AGCGCCAGCCCGTCGGTGGTGGTGGAAATCTGCGCATCGACGATGTTGGCGCCGGCCGCAGCGCAGGCCCCGGCGATCACCGACAGAAGCTTGGGATGGTCAGGGGCGAGAACGGTCAGTTCAGTGATGCCGCGCGCCGGCTCGACATCGGCATGGGTGGTGAGCGTCTGCCCGGCGGCTTCCATTTCGGTGATGAAGCGGGCGTGCCGCACCTTGGTGTCGAGGTCGGTGCGCAGCCAATAGGAGGGGTAATGGCGCGCCGAATAGGCGTTCACCGCCTCCTCGCTCCAGTCGCTCAGGGCGTGGCGCAACTGAGCCTGGGCCACCTTCACGCGCTTGCCGCGATCCACCTCCGAGAAGCCACCCGTCAACATGGGCTCGGTCTCGTAATAGAGCGTGCGCAGAAGCTGCGCCTTCCAGCCGTTCCAGGTGCCCGGTCCCACGGCGCGGATATCCGCCGTCGTGAGGATGGTGAGCAGCTTCATGCGGTCGAGATTCTGCACCACGGCGGCGAAATTCTCGATGGTCCGGCGGTCGGAGAGATCGCGCGACTGGGCGACGGTGGACATGACCAGATGCTGCTCCACCAGCCAGGCCACGGTCTCCGTTTCGGCGGCGCTGAGGCCGAGGCGCGGGCACACGCGGCGCGCCACGCGGGCGCCGGCGATGGAATGGTCCTCGGGCCGACCCTTGGCGATGTCGTGCAGCAGCAGCGCCACATAGAGCAGGTGGCGCTGGGGCTTCAGCGTCGCCATCAGTTCGTTGGCGAGCGCATTCTCGGGATTGGTGTTGCGCTCGATCTCCGAGAGGATGCCAATGCAGCGCAGCAAATGCTCGTCCACCGTATAATGGTGGTACATATTGAACTGCATCATCGCCACGACCTTGCCGAATTCCGGCAGGAAGCGGCCCAGTACACCCACCTCGTTCATCCGCCGCAACACCGTTTCCGGCGTGTTTTTGGAGCAGATGATCTCCAAGAACAGGCGATTCGCCTCCGGATTTTCACGCAGCTTCTGATCGATCAGGGACAGTGAGCTTGCGGCGAGGCGCATGGCATCGGGATGGAGCGCGAGGTTGCGCTTGTCCGCGATGTGGAACATGCGCAGGAAGTTCACACCGTCGCGCACGAACACCAGATCGTCGGCGACATTGAGGCGCTCGGTGTCGATGACGAAGTCGGCACTTTCCTTCAGCTTGGTGCGCTTGGCGCCGCTGCGCAGGCGGTCCACCATGCCCTTGAGGCCCGGCACCGGCTTCTCGTGCCGCGCCTCAAGCCCGGCGGAGAGGATGGCGGTGAGATCGCCCACATCCTTCGCTACCAGGAAATAATGCTTCATGAAGCGTTCAACGTCGCGCTGGCCGGGATGCTCGGTATAGCCAAGGCGCTGCGCCATTTCGCGCTGGAGGTCGAAGGAGAGGCGCTCCTCCGGCCGTCCGGTGAGGAAATGCAGGTGGCAGCGCACCGACCAGAGGAAATCCTCGCAGCGGGTGAACAGCCGAGCTTCCTCACGGGTGAACACGCCCTTGGAGACCAGTTCGCCGGTGGAGCGCACGCGATAGACGTATTTGGCGATCCAGAACAGCGTGTGCAGATCACGCAGCCCGCCCTTGCCGTCCTTCACATTGGGCTCGACCAGATAGCGCGACTGGCCCGCCTTGCGCAGGCGCTCCTCGCGCTCGGCCATCTTGGCGGTGACGAATTCGGTGGCCGTGCCTTCCACCACTTCCTTGTCGAAGCGGGTCTCCAGATCCTCGAACAGGGCCTTGTCGCCCACGAGGAAGCGCGCCTCCAGGATCGAGGTGCGGATGGTGATGTCGGCGCGCGCCTGGCGCAGGCATTCTTCCACCGAGCGGGTGGCGTGGCCCACCTTCAGGCCGAGGTCCCACAGCATGTAGAGCATGGCCTCGGCGACGCTCTCGCCCCACGCGGTCTGCTTGTAGGGCAGCACGAACAGGATGTCGGTGTCCGAGCCCGGCGCCAGCATCCCGCGCCCATAGCCGCCGACAGCCACCACCGCCATGCGCTCGGCACGTGAGGGATTGTCGATGGGATAAAGCACCGTGGTCGCCACTTCGTGAACGGCGGCGATGATGGCGTCCTGGAGCGAGGAAAGGCGCACCGAGCAGCAGCGCCCGCAGCCGTCCTCCATCAAAAGGCGCTCGGCCTCCACATTCCCTGCCGAGAGCGCCTGTTTCAGCCGGGCCACCACTGCGCGGCGAAGGTCCACCTCGCGTCCCGCATGGGCCTTGGCGATGTCGAGGACCTCGGCCTTCATGAGGCGGCCCAGGAACGGTTCGCCGATGGTGCGATGACCCTTGGGAATGCGGAGTGTGCTCATGCCAGATACCGGATGGCCTGAATTCTTGCGGCCCAAAAGCGAGCCGAGCTTTCCGCTTTATCCCAATCGCGCGGCGCCGTCACGGCGCGCTGCGGGGATAAGAGCGGTGGTTTTTCGCCCCCGCCATTAACCGCCCCTTAAATGGCCGCAATCGAAGGTCGTTTAGGTCTGCTCAGAGAGCGGCGGACGGAACATTCATGGCGTGGAGAGGCAAAGGCGAAGGGGAACGGCGGGAGCCTCTGTTGGAGCGCCCGGAGAGCCTGTTCGACATTCGTCTCGACGCGACCGACCGGCCCGGCGGCATTCCTTATGAGGAAAAACCGCGCGGCGCGCCGGGAAACGCGAAGAGCCGTCGGCGAGCCGAACCTGGCTTTGCCCCTGGCGAGGAGCTTGAGGAGGACAGCGCCGTCACCCGTCGCCCGTCCCGAACCGCAGCCGTGCGCAGCGAAAGCCGCCATGAACGTGCCGCTGAGCCCGCGCGCCGGGCCGAGGCCCGTGGCAAGCCGCGCAAGCGCCGGCGCGGCTTTTTCTCGCTGTTCGGCCTCATCAAATGGGGTCTGATTCTCGGCCTGTGGGCGCTGCTGGCGGTCGCCGGCGTGGTTGCCTACGAGGCGTCCAAGCTGCCCTCCATGCAGACCCTCATGGTGCCGAAGCGTCCGCCCACCGTGATGATCCAGGCGGCGGACGGCAGGCCGCTGGCCACGCGCGGTGACATGGGTGGCGCGGCCGTGCCCTTGAAGGAATTGCCCGCCTATCTCCCCAAGGCCTTCATCGCCATCGAGGATCGGCGCTTCTACGACCATTGGGGCATCGACGTGATGGGCCTTGCCCGCGCGATGTTCACCAATCTCACCTCCGG
>NCHM01000480.1 GCA_002257205.1 Rhizobiales bacterium 24-66-13
GACCGAGGTTGGCGGCCACACGATCATCGATCTCGGCAATGGCGATACGGTCACGCTCCACAATGTGAGCGTGGACGATATCCAGGATCATCCGAGCAATTACTTCCTGGTCCACTGATCGCAACCCGAGGATGCCGCGCGTCCTCGGCGATTGCTTTTCGGTTCAGCCCTGGCCGGACAGGCCCGGGCGACGCCGTCCTGCGCCCGCGATTTGCGTCGCGGGCGTCAGCGGCACCCTCCGACTGGCCCTGCTTTGCGGGCCATCCAGAAGCAGGTGGCGGCCCATGCTCCAATCTGTCCCGCAAACCCTTGTGTCCCTGCCTGTCGAGCAGGTCGGCAGCCCCGAGGCGGGCCCGCAGATATCGTTGCTGGCCGGCTCCGTCATGCTGCTTATGTTCGACGTGGATACGCGGGTGTGGAGCGCGGGCCGCCTCGAACCCGCCTGCGGGCCCGCCCTGGCCCCGCTCGCCGCATTGCGCCTCCAGCGCGAGGATGGCGGAACCCGCCTCCTGTTTGCTTTCCGCAGGCCGGCCCAGATGCAGACCTTGTCGCTCTTCGCCGGCCGCGTCGGCCAGAGCGTCGAGGTCGCGCTCGATCCGGTGGACGATTTTTCACCTACCGAACCCGAACGCCTGCTCGCCGGCCTTACGCCGGCAGCGCAGGTGTCGCTGATGACCACCTTCCTGGAAACCTGGCCCTCCATCTTTCGCATGCGCACGAGCCGCAGGTTCGTGGCGCTCCTTCACCGCCTGGTCCGCGCATCGGCGCCGGTCGAGCCGCCTTTGGTGCGCGCCGTCGCTCGGCTCGATGCGGCGACGGCGCTGATCGAAGGCGGCCTGCCCATGGGATGCGACGCCATCGGCACGCTCTATTGCGTGTCGCCTGATGGGATGCGGCGGATTTCCGGCGCGCCGCGCTATGGCGCCCCCGGCGCGCGCGGCCTGCGGCGTTTTTATCTTGCGTTGGAGACCGCCGGCATCGGCGCCGATACGTTCATTGTGTTGACGGGTCCCAATTGGTTCGCCGTGCGGCGCATCGAGATGCCAGGAGATCTTGCGTCACTCACGCGCTGGTGGCGCAGCCTTGGCAAGCCCGATCCCGTGCTGCGCGAGCACGCGGTGGCGCTGGCGAGCTCCGGTGCGCCGGCCGCCCAGGCCGCGGCGGTCGAGATGCAGTTGCAGTGCCCGCTGCCGCCGCGGGCTCTTTCAGGCGGGCCCCACTTGCCTTCGGCCGATATCGACCTCGCCCTCGCGACTGATCGCGGGATGCTGGTGGGGGGCTGGCTGCGGGATCCGCTCGGCATGGTGACCGGCATTGATCTCCTGGCGGGCGACGCCGCCTTGCCGCTCGGGGCTGTGCAGCACACGTTCTCCGGCATCGTGGGAAAGGGCGATGATGCGACGGCGGTGACGGGCTTCTGCGCGCTGGTGGCGGCGGATGTCGCCGTGCCGATGCTCCAGCCGCGCTTCGGCGTGGCGCTCAAATCGGGCGAGCGGCATGTTCTCGTTCCTCCGCCCCAGCCCGTGGACGTGGCGGAGCGGCGCTCGCGGGCGCTGAAGGCGATCCCGCCGCAATTCCTCACTGGCGACGCCATCGCGCGCTGCCTTGCCCCGGCGCTCGCGGCGATACATGGCGAACTGATGGCGACCCAGGGCGCCCCCCGCGTCGTCACCTTGGGAACGCGGCTAAAGGCGCCGCGCGTTTCAATCGTCGTGCCGCTTTACCGGGTGCTGGATTTCCTGCGGGTACAGGTCGGCGCCTTCGCCGCCGACGGGTTCGTGCGCGAGGCGTGCGAGATCATCTATGTGCTCGATTCCCCGGAGCAGGCGGACGGGCTCGAGCATCTGTTGCGCGGGCTGCATCTGCTGTACGATTTGCCGTTTGTCTTGGTGGTGATGGCGCGCAACGCAGGGTTCGCGGCGGCCAGCAATGCCGGCGCGCGGGAGGCGCGCGGCGACGTCGTGGCGCAGGTGAATTCCGACGTTATCCCCACTGCGGCGGGCTGGCTTTCCCCCCTTCTGGCGGCGCTTGAGGGTGAGGAATTCGGGGCGGTCGGGCCAAAACTGCTGTTCGACGACGGCTCGCTCCAGCACGCCGGCATGTATTTCGCGCCGGGGCCGCGCGGGCAATGGCTGAACCACCATTTTCACAAGGGCATGCCGCGCCATTATCCGCCGGCCACGGTGGCACGCAACGTGCCGGCCGTCACCGGCGCCTGCCTGCTCATGCGCCGCACCCTTTTTGAGGAGGTGGGCGGCTTCACCGAGGATTACGTTATCGGCGATTATGAAGACAGCGACCTGTGCCTGAAGGTGCGGGCAAAGGGCTTCGAGGTGGGCTACGTCCCCCAGGCGGAACTCTATCACCTGGAGCGGCGCTCCATGTCGGTGAACGCGGACCATGCGCGTGGTGCAGCCTCCGCCTACAATGCCTGGCTGCATGCCCAGCGCTGGGGCGATGTCATGGCCACGTTGATGACGCCGGATGCGGCGCTGTCCGCATCCGGTCAGCTCGAAGCGGAGTGCGCGGCATGAACGTGCATGCTCCCAAAATTCCCGCTCCCAAAATTCCCGCTTCCGAGACCCCCGCTCGCGAAACACTCACAGCGGCATTGCCCGCCGAGACCGAATGGCTGCTGGAGCATGTGGCGCACAATCGCTTCCTTCCCCAGCCGCCCGCCGGCAGCATCTATGTGGGCGACGGCGACTTCCTTGCGATCGGCGCGGAATTCCTGCGCCATTTCGTGACGTTGGGCGGCCTGCGCCGTAGCCATCGGGTGCTGGACGTGGGCTGCGGCATCGGCCGCATGGCGGTTCCACTCACCCAGTTCCTGCATCCCGAGCGCGGCAGCTACGAAGGGTTCGATCCGGTGCTCGAAGGGGTGATGTGGTGCACCACCACGATCACGCCCGCCTATCCACGCTTCCGTTTCCAGCGGCTGGATGTGGCGCACGCGCTCTATAATCCGCAAGGGGTCGTCTCCGGCGCCGAACTCGTCTTGCCCTTTGCGAACAGGAGCTTCGACTTCGCGCTGATGGTGTCGGTCGCCACCCATCTGCCGCCGGACGAACTCGCCATTTATCTCCGCGAGATCGCGCGGGTGCTGGCGCCCGGAGGCAAGCTGTTCCTCACGGCTTTCATAGTGGATAGCGGAGCCGTGGAGACTGAGGGGCGCGATGCCC
>NCHM01000481.1 GCA_002257205.1 Rhizobiales bacterium 24-66-13
CGCATCCAGCAGCACGTCGGCGCCCTTGTAGGGGGTCATCTGGCCGAAATAGGCGAAGCTGCCACGCCGCTTGCTGGGTCCGGTGAGGCCGCGCGGCGGTGCCGCCTCAGCGATGTCCACGCCGTTGCCGATCACCGAGATGCGTGCGCCGTCGAGGCCCCAGTCCACGAAGCGCTCGGCCAGGAAACGGCTCGGCGAGACGTAATGATCGGCGATCTCCAGCATCGACTGGATGAAGCGCTCGCGCTGCAGGAACCGGGCCGGGGAAATCTCGGGGAAGCAGGAATGGCATTCCACCGGGGAGGCCCGCTGGCACAGCTTCATGCCGCCGGTCTTCACCATCTGCCCGTGATGGTGGCAGATGGAGAGGAACTCATGGAAGGTGACGACGATCACCGCATCGGGCAGCGTGTCGCGCACCGCGAACAGGGTTTCGAGCCCAAGGCCAAGGATATGGTGGAAATGCACCACGTCCGGCCGATATTCGCGCAGAAATCGCACGAAATCGCGCCGAAGATCCTCGGTATTGCGGTTCGATAGCAGGAAATGGTCGTATTCGTCCGCGTGATAAAGGATCTCGTCGTCCTTCTGGCGCAGGCTCATGAGGGCGGAAGCGGCATGGCGCGGCACCGGGCTCGAGACGCGCGCCAGATAGCGCGAGGTCGCCCCGCCAATGGCTTTCAGTCCCTTATGAAGATTATGGGCGGCAAGCTCCGCCCCGCCGAGCGAATAGCTCGGATGGGCATGCGCGACCACCAGAACCCGCATGCCGGGCTCGGACGGGCGAACGTCTGCGGGCGTTTTCGTGAGTGCGTCCATGGTGTTAGCTCCGCATATTCGCCACGGCGAGCGACCATCGTCGGTCGAAAGCCCACCGATCCACCCGCCGCACCAAGGAGTGCCAGGCTTGCGCGGCGGCGCCCCCCCCGCCAATGGTCTCGTCGGCGCACACCATCTCAACCTCCGGCACCCATACGGAGGGCGTGCCGGCAAGCCGCAATTTCAAAGCGAAGTCGAGCCGCTTCTCGGCAATGCCGAGATAGCCCCGGCTGAAACCTTCCACCGCAATAAAGGCGGCGCGCGGAAGGATGCAGCACTCGGTGGTGCCAGCCGTCACCTCGACCGGCTCGGCGCCGATCGCGGCCGCGCGCGGATAGCCAACGAGGCGATCGGTAAGGCCACGTGCGGCCCCCTCCCCCTCCAGGGTCGTGCCGGCCCAGCGGATGGAATCATCCTCGAACAGCAAGGTGGGCGACACGAGGCATTTGCTGCCCCGCGTCCGATAGGCCCGCTCCAGGCGTGGCAACCAGCCGGCCGTTCGCGGCAGGATATGGGAGCAGAGCAGAATAATATGCTCTGCCGCGCTGGCGCGAATGCCCACTTCCAACGCGTCGCAGACATCCTCCGCCCCTTCCGCCCGCACGAGGCGCAGATGCAGGCGATAGAAATCCGCAAGTCGGCGCACCTGTGCCGCCACGGCGTCGAAGCCGTGCTCCGGCACCGCCATGACGATGGGCAGCGCGCGCGTGGCCGGGTCGAGAGCGAGCAGCGACAGCAATACGCCCGCCTGCTCCGCCCCTTCATTCACCCCGAGCACCAGGGCGAGCGGCGCTGCATCGTCGAAGCCGCCCACTTCGCTGACCACCCGCCCGGCCGCGGCACGGCGTTCCAGCTGCTGCACCATGGGGCCGAGGTGACGTTCCACCAAATGCTCCGCCGCCGTCGCGCGCGGCTCCACGGCCGAGGCGAGGCGCGCCAGCACCTGCCGGGGCGCAGCGCGCGCCAGGGGCAGCGGGCGATAGGCCGAGGCGTCGTCGAGCGACAGTTCGAGATGGGCGAGGTCGCGCGAGCCGGCGGCGAGCCGCGGCACGAAGGCCAGGAAGCCGTGGGAATGGCGCTCGGCATCAAGCGCCATGAACAGTGGATCGGCCAGGAAAGCATTGGTCACATCCGGCCGTGGCTGGCGGGTCCAATTCTCGTCGATGCGCACGCCCTCGCGCCCGACCTTCAGCGACACCGCCCGCACATGCTGCTCGCAATCCAGCAGCCAGCCGGAAACGAGGATGCCTCCGCCCTCCATCGCCAGGGCGAAATCGATGCCCAGCCGCACCGGCAACTTCAGTTCGCTCACGGTGTCGCGCCCGTCGAAGCGGTTGCCGGCCGCCTTCACCTTGGCGAGCACGTCGGTGGGCGCGGTGAGGCGCGGCAGAACGGCGCGCACATGGGCGGGCACGTCGCGCGGGTCCAGATGCACCCGCCGCTCGTAGACCGAGATGGCCCGCCAACCGTCGCGGGCGCGGAATAGGATCTTCTGCAGGCGACCGACGTCGCAGGTCTCGGGCGCGGCCATGAGCCCGGCGAAGCCGCGGCTGCGGCCGGCGAGATCCTCGCGGGGGAAGGAGGCGCTATCAAGTTCCGCCAGCGCCACGTCGGCGCCGATGGCGATCACCCGCGCGCGGCCGGGCACAAGATCGGCGGTCCAGCCCTGGAGAAAGATGACACCGTCTTCGCCAGGCCCCATCACTTCCACGAAGCCGTCCGCCCGTGCGACAGCCTGCGCCATCGCCGCCACGGCCAGAAGCCGCCGCGTGGTGGGCTTGCCGGCCAGGAGCGCTTCCACGATGCCGTCCACCACCCCCGCCGCAGAGGGACCCGCATCCTCGGCGACCGCCTGGAGCACCGCTTCCAGCGGCAGCGGCCGGCGCGCCAAGGCATAGCGGGCGGGTTGCCCCGGCCGGCGGAACAGGATCGAGCTGAGCCGCCCGCGCCCGAGCGCCGCCAACGGTACCAGAGCGACGAATCCACTGCGGACGTCCCCCGGCGCATCGGGCCTGCGCCAACCAACGGTCGCCGCTTGGGTGGAGGTGCTCGGGTCGCCGTTTAGCAAGGCCTGGACGCTGGCCGGCAATTCGCCCGTGCCGGCGATGAGCGCAAGGCCCTCGTCCACGGCTGCAACCAGCGCGGTCTCGCCGTCCAGCGGCACCTTGGGGGCTTCGGCGGGACGCTCGTTCGCGGGGTGGTCGGGAGGAGCTTGGTCACGCATCGAATGCCCTTTCAGATCTTCAGGCCCAGAGCGAGGGCCAGCCCGAGCCCCATGCCGATCAGCACCGCGAGCGCGAAGAATTGCGGCCGGATTTCGCTGCGCGAGGATTCGGCGAAGGCT
>NCHM01000482.1 GCA_002257205.1 Rhizobiales bacterium 24-66-13
TCAGTCCGTTGATCTGCTGCGTCAGCATCTCAATGTGGACCGCTCGCGTCGGCGCCTCGCCGAATTGAACAACATCGCCGAGGATCCGAACCTCTGGAATGATCCGGAGCGGGCGCAGAAGATCATGCAGGAGCGCACCGGCCTTGAGGATGCGCTCGGCGCCATCGACCGGGTCAACCGCGATCTCGCCGACAATGTCGAATTGATCGAGCTTGGCGAGGCCGAGGGCGACGAGGGCGTGATCGCCGAAGCCGCCTCCGCCCTCGACGGTCTGAAGGCCGAGCTCGCGCGCCGCGAGCTGGATGCGCTGCTTTCGGGCGAGGCGGATTCCAACGACAGCTATCTGGAAGTCCATGCCGGCGCCGGCGGCACCGACAGCCAGGATTGGGCGGAAATGCTGCTGCGCATGTATCGGCGCTGGTGCGAGCGCCACGGCTTCAAGGTGGAGCTGATGGACGAATCGCAGGGTGAACAGGCCGGGCTGAAGTCCGCCACCATCCAGGTGAAGGGCCACAATGCCTATGGCTGGCTGAAGACCGAAGCGGGCGTGCACCGCCTGGTGCGCATCTCTCCGTTCGATTCGAACGCGCGCCGCCAGACCTCGTTCGCCAGCGTCGACGTCTATCCGGTGGTGGACGACCGCATCGTCGTGGACATCAAGGAAGCCGATGTGCGGGTGGATACCATGCGCTCCGGCGGCGCCGGCGGCCAGCATGTGAACAAGACCGAATCAGCGGTGCGCCTCACCCATCTTCCCACCGGCATCGCGGTGGTGAGCGAGGGCGACCGCTCCCAGCACAAGAACCGCGCCACCGCCTGGAACATGCTGCGCGCCAAGCTCTACGACCTGGAGCTGAAAAAGCGCGAGGCCGAGGCGATCGCGGAGCAGGCGGCCAAGACCGATATCGGCTGGGGCCACCAGATCCGCTCCTATGTGCTCCAGCCCTATCAGCTGGTGAAGGACCTGCGCACCGGCGTCACCTCGGGCACGCCGCAGGAAGTGCTGGACGGCGACCTCGACCCGTTCATGGAAGCCGCCCTCGCCCAGCGCGCCTATGGCGGCGGGCCCGATCAGGTCGAAGACGTGGAGTGAGACGCGCCGTGTGAGACAGACGACGGCGCCCTTCGCGCGGCGCCGTCGTCCCCGGATTCACAGCGCCTTCGCGGCTTCCAGCACCTCTTCCGCGTGGCCGGCGACTTTCACCTTCGGCCACACCCGGGCGATGGTGCCGTCGCGGTCGATGAGCAGGGTGACGCGCTCTATCCCCATGTATTTTCGGCCATACATGCTCTTTTCTCCCCACACGCCATAAGCCGTGAGCATGGCCGTGCTCTCATCCGAGCCAAGGGGAATCTCAAGGTCGTACTTGGTCTTGAACTTGTCCTGCTTGCCGACCGGATCGGCCGACACCCCGAGAATGGCGGTGTCGGCCTGCGCGAATTCGGCGCGCAGGCCGTTGAAGGCAATGGCTTCCTTGGTGCATCCCGGGGTATCAGCCTTGGGATAGAAGTAGAGCACCAGCTTGCGGCCGGAAAAGTCGGCGAGGGAAATGGTGCCGCCGCCGTCGCGGGGCAGGGTGAAAGCGGGGGCGGGGGCGCCCTGTGGGGGAATTTCAGCCAAGTGCCTTCCTTTCGACGTGTCGGTGTCATACCGCCTGAGCCAGATGCCCTTGCCTGGAAAACAGGATCGTACATTCTGGCGCCGCACCATGCGGGCGCGGGGGCGCCAGTCGGCACGCGGAGGGTGGCATAGGGATGAGCGAAAACGCGAGGCAGCTCAAGCCGGGCGAGCGGCATGTGCGGCGTTCGCGCCTGCAGGGCATCGCCGGTGCGCTCGTGCCCCGCAGCCGTGCCGCGCGCCTGGCCATGTGGCTGCTGGTGGGCGTGTTCGCGGTCGGCGGCATTGCGGCGCTCACGGCGTACGCGCTCATCTCCCAGGGCATTGTCACCGCAAACATCGCGACCCCTTATATCGCGCGCGCCATCGAGGAGCGCCTCGGGCCGAATTACAAGGTCAAGATCGGCGCCACCACGATGGAGACCATCGAGGAGGGGCGCACGGTCGTCATCGTCCACGACATCCGCGTCACCGGCCCCGGCGATGAACTGGTCGCCAGCGCCCCGAGCGCCGAGGTGGAACTGGAAGGCAGCCTCCTGACGCTGTCGCCGCGCGCGCGCAGGATCGATTTGATCGGCGCGGAGATGACGGTGAAGATCGCCGCGTCCGGCTCGGTCGCGGTGGCCACCGGCAAGGGCGCGAAAGCGATCACCACGACGCCGAGCGGCGAACCGCTGGTGCCCCCTTTGACCGCCACGACGCCCGCGCCGACCGCTCCCTCCGCTGGCGCGACGCCCGGCGCGCAAACCGCGCCCGGCACACAGGCCCCCGCCGTTGCTGCATCCTCGGGCGCGACGCGCGCGCCGGTGTCGGATCCCCTCGTGCTCAAAGGCCTTGCCCAATGGCTGGAGCAATTGGAGCGCGGCGGACTCGACGGGGGAGCGCTCGAGGACGTGGGCCTCAAGGACGGCACGCTCGTGGTGCAGAACGAGGCGAGCGGCCGCAAGGTGACGTTCGACGACATCTCGATCCGCCTCGCGCGCCCCGCCCATGGCGGCGTGGTGCTGACCTTCACCGTGAAGAGCCCGCACAGCACCGCCACCCTGGTCGCCACCATTGGCCCGGTCGCCGACCGCGAACGCACGGTGATGCTTGACCTGAAGGACGTCTCGACGCGTGATCTGGTGCAGGCGTTTAGCCAGGATTGGCGGCGCTTCTACATGGACATGCCGCTGTCCGCCTCGCTCAATGCCCGCCTCGCGCTCGACGGCAATGTGCGCGCCGCCAATGCCAAGGTGCAGCTCGGTGCCGGGCAGATCGGCAATGGCGAGGACGTCCTGGAGCGCTTCACCCTGGATGGCGCCGAACTGGCGCTGACGCTGGACCCGCAGCGCCGCGTGGTGGCGATTGACCAGTTGGTGGCCAGCAAGAACGCCAACAAGGTGGCCTTGCAGGGCGAAGTGAAGGTTCCCGCCGCCGCCGACCAGGATTGGCCCTACACCCTGCGGCAGCGCGAAGTGGTGTTCGCCGGCCCGGAAATGCCCGATCCGCCCCTGGCGCTCACCTCGGTGGAGGTGGCCGGGCGCTAC
>NCHM01000483.1 GCA_002257205.1 Rhizobiales bacterium 24-66-13
GGGAGGCGGTCAAGCACTTCCCCGCCGAGGGCGGCAGCATCATCAATATTTCCTCGGCGGCGACCGCGGTCTCGCTGCCGACCTCGTCGGTCTATACCGCCACCAAGGCCGCCGTGGACGCCATTACGCGCGTGCTCGCCAACGAACTCGGCCCGCGCCAGATCCGCGTCAACACCATCAGCCCCGGCGGGGTGGATACGGAAGGCACGCGGGCCATTGGGATTAATGGCAGCGACATGGAAAAGCAGCTGATCGCCAAGACCCCGCTCGGGCGCGGCGGCCAGCCGGAGGATATCGCGCGCGTGGCGACGTTCCTTGCCTCGGCCGATGCCGGCTGGCTCACCGGCGAGATCATCTTCGCTTCGGGCGGCTTGCGCTGAGCGCAGGCGTCCCGGCGCAGGCGCGCTCCGGCCGTTTTCCCCTTCCGGCCGGGGCGCGCGGTGTCATTCCGCCGCGCGGGGGAAGGGCAGGCGCTTCTGCCCGCCTTCCGCGTCCGGCCCATGCGCGTCCGGTCCCAGCGCGTCCTGATCATGCCCGGGATGCTCGTCCCGCTTGCCGACGAACCGGCCGAACAGCCGGCCCTGGAAGTGGCTGAAATCGTCCATCACCGAGAACACCGCCGGCACGAACACCAGCGACAGCACGGTGGAGGCGATCAGCCCGCCGATCACCGCGATCGCCATGGGCGCGCGGAACGATCCGCCTTCGCCGAGCGCCAGCGCGGACGGCAGCATGCCCGCCGCCATGGCGATGGTGGTCATGACGATGGGCTGGGCGCGCTTGCGCCCGGATTCAATCAGCGCGGTGGTGCGGTCCATGCCCTTGGCGATGGATTCGATGGCGAAATCCACCAGCAGGATGGCGTTCTTGGTCACGATGCCCATCAGCATCAGGAAACCGATCACCACCGGCAGCGAGATGGAATTGCCCGTCAGCAGCAGAGCGATGAACGCTCCACCGACGGAGAGCGGCAGCGCCACCAGGATGGTGATGGGCTGAAGCACGTCCTGGAACAGCAGCACCAGCACCGCGAGCACCAGCATCACGCCGGCGGCGATGGCGAGGGCGAAGCCGGAGAACACCTCACCCATGATCTCGGCATCGCCGGATTCCATCAGGGCGACGCCCTGCGGCAGGTTCTTCGCGGCCGGCAGCGCGCGCACCGCCTCGATGGCGGCGCCGAGCGGGGTTTCCCCCACCAGATCCGCTTCCACGGCCACCCGGCGCGCGCGGTCGTAGCGGTCGAGCGAGGTCGGGCCCTTGCCGAAGCTCACGTCCGCCACGGAGGAGAGCGGCACCGAGACGCCGGGCTTGGAGGTCGGCACCTTGAGCGCGTCGAAGGTGGCGAGCTTGGCGCGCGCCCTCTCGTCCATCTGCACGCGGATGTCGATCTGGCGGTCCTTTGCGGAGAATTTGGCGAGGTTCGCGGCGATGTCGCCGATGGTGGCGATGCGCACCGTCTCGGCGATGGTATCCACCGAGACGCCGAGCTGCGCCGCCTGGTCCAGCTTCGGCACGATGCGGATTTCCGGCCGGTCGAGCGCAGCGCTGGAGACCACGTTGGCGAGGGTCGGCACGTGGTCGCGCACTTCTTTTTCGAGCTTCAGCGCCGCCTGTTCCACCGCCTCGCCGTCATTGCCGGAAAGGATCATGGAGAAGCCGCGCTGTGCCGCCTGCCCGTTGGGGCTCCAGGTGAAGCGCATGTCAGGCAACGCCGCCAGATCGTCGTGCAGGCGGGTTTCGAAGGTCTTCTGGTCGACGCTGCGCTCATGGCGCGGCTTGAGATTGACCACGATCGTCGCCTTGCGCACCTCGCTCGCCATCATCGCCATGCCGCCCTGTCCGCCGGTGCCGGCGGTGGCATAGACGCTCGCCACCTCCGGCTGCTTCAGCAGGTCGGCCGTGATCCGGTCGGAGACCGCCTGGGTTTCGGCGATCGTGGTGCCCGGCGGCATCTCGATGGAGAGCATGGAGCGCGAGATGTCGTTGGTCGGCAGGAAGCCCGAGGGCAGCAGGGTGGACAGGAAAATGGTCCCGGCGAACACGCCGAAGCCCATGGCGATGGTGACGAAGCGGTGGCGCACCGACCAGCCCAGCAGGCGCACGTAATGGCGCATGATGAAGCCGTCGCCGGTTTCCCGGTGGCCGTGGTCGCGCAGGAAATAGGCCGCCATCAGCGGCGTGATCAGCCGCGCCACCGCGAGCGAGAACAGCACCGCCACCGCCACAGTGATGCCGAACTGCTTGAAATATTGCCCGGCAATGCCGCCCATGAAGGACACCGGCACGAACACGGCGGCGATGGTGAGGGTGGTCGCCACCACCGCGAGGCCGATCTCGTCCGCCGCCTCGATGGCCGCGCGATAGGGGGATTTCCCCTGTCGCATGTGGCGCACGATGTTTTCGATCTCGACGATGGCATCATCCACCAGGATGCCGGTGACCAGCGTGATGGCGAGCAGGCTCACCGCGTTCAGCGAGAAGCCGAGCGCATCCATCACCCAGAAGGTGGGCAGGATGGACAGCGGGATGGCGAGCGTGGTGATGAGCGTCGCGCGCCAGTCGCGCAGGAACAAGAACACCACGATCACCGCCAGGATCGCGCCTTCGATCAGGGTGTGCATGGCGGATTCATAATCCGCCTTGGTGTAGCGCACCGTGGTGTCGATCATGGTGATGGACACGTCGGGATGCGCCGCGAGCAGCTTCTTCACCTCCGCCTCGGTGCGGTCATAGACCACCACGTCGGAGAAGCCCTTGGCGCGATAGACGCCGAAAGCCACCACCGGCCGCCCGTCGAGGCGCGCGAACACGCGCTGCTCCGCCGCCCCGTCGGTCACGGTGCCGAGATCCTTCAGCCGCACATAGCGCCCGTTGGAGAGCACGATGCGGGTCTCGGCGAGATCGTCCACGCTGGCGGCGCCGGCGAGCGTGCGGATGGATTGCTCCTGCGTGCCGACTTCCCCGCGCCCGCCCGAGACGTCGAGATTGGTGGCGCGCAACTGGCGCGAGACCTCCGCCGCCGTGATGCCGAGCGACATCAGCCGGTCGGGATCGAGCGCGACGCGGATTTCACGATCGACACCGCCCTCGCGCTTCACTTGCGCGACGCCGCGAATGCCCTGGAGCGTGCGGGCGTGACGATGGGCAGGCCCTCGATGTCCACCCGCTGGATCAGCGGCTCCTCGATCGCCTGGGGCAGTTCGGTGCGGATCTTGGTGACGGCGTCGCGGGTGTCGTTCACCGCCCGGTCCACCGCCGTTTCCAGATGGAATTCGATGGTGGTGACGGAGGAGCCTTCCGACAGCGAGGAGGTGATATGCTTCACCCCCGAAACGCCGGCGACCGCATTCTCCACCTTCTTGGTGATCTGGGTTTCCAATTCGCTCGGCGCAGCGCCGGGCTGGGAGATGGAGACCATGACGATGGGCACGTCGATGTTCGGCATCTGCGTCACCGGCAGCGAGCGGAAATGCACGATGCCGAGCGCGGTGAGCACCACAAACAGGACGAGGGAGGGGATGGGCTTGCGGATCGCCCAGGCGGAGATATTGAGGGCCATGGTGCTTACTTGGCTCCCGCGGTGCGGTCCGCTTCGACGGCGGTGACGCGATCGCCCTCGCGCAGGAAGCCGCCCGCGCGCACGACCACCAGATCCTCGGCGCCGACGCCGGAGACGAGTTCGATGCGGCCCTCGCCCTTCAGGCCCGGCTCGACGCGACGCTCGGCCACGATCCCATCCTTCACCACCAGCACATAGGCGCCCTTGGCGTCGAACATGACGGCCGACTGCGGCACGGCGAGCCCCTCGCGGCGGGCGATCTCGATCAGGCCCCGGCCATAGGTGCCAGGACGCAGGCGATCATCATGGGCGAGCGCGATCTCCACCTTGCCGAGCCGGGTCGACTTGTCGATCTGGGCGGAGATGAGGCGCACCTTGCCGCTCAGCGGCGCGGAAAAGCCGGCGGGCGTGACGGCGACGCTCTGCCCCACCTGCATGCGCGGCATGGCGGATTCCGGCACTTCGGCATCAAGATCGATGGCGCCGTCGCGGGCGATGCGGAACAGCGGCTCCGACTTGGTGGACAAGACGATGGCGCCGATGCGGGCGTCGCGCGCCAGCACCACGCCGGCGGCGGGGGCCTTTACCTCGGTGCGGGTGAGCTTCAGCGCGATCTCGGAGCGCTGCGCTTCCACCAGGCCGGCATCGGCCTCGCTCGCGGCGAGGGCTTCGCGGGTGGCCGCGACCTGGGCGCTCGCCACCTTCACGGCGCGCTCGCGCTCGTCCAGGGTCTCCTGCGAGACCACGCCGGTCTTGCGCAACTGGCGCGAGCGTTCCACGGCGGAGGTCGCTTCCGCTTCCTGCGCCAGCATCTGGTCGAGATTGGCCCGCTGCTGCGCGATGGCGGCCTTGGCCTTGGCGCGGTTGGCGGTGTTCTGGGCGAGCTGGGTTTCCAGCACCTCGCGGTTGAGCCGCGCCAGCACCTGGCCCTGCTTCACCCGGTCGCCCACCTCGGCGAGGATCTCGGTGAGGCGATAGCCCTCGATCTCCGGGCCCACCTGGATCTCCTCGCGGGCGATCAGGGAGCCGGTGACCAGCAGGGTTTCCACCATCTCCCGCTTCTCGGGATGGGTGACGCTGACGGTCAGGCCCTTCACGGCCTCGGCGGCCGGCGCCTCGGCGAGCGCCGGGGGGATGAACTGGGGTGCCACGAGTGCGCCGGCGAACAGCGCGCCCACGAGCAGGCGATGCGGCAGCGCTGGGCGCCTGGAAGTGTTCAGCGGGGCACTGCAGGCGAGGCGGGGCATGGGGTGGTCGGTCTTTCTGTGTCCAGGCACGGGCGCGTCGGTGAGTCGGGGCATCCGCGCCGGCGCATGACGATAGGGAAAATGCGGCAAGCTGATGCTCATGGCGGGGGGGATTTCGTTTCCGGCGACAGCATGCGCCGCACCAGGGTGGCGAAGGCGGGCAGGCGATCCGACAGATTCCATTGCGGATGCAATTGATTGTGCAGGATCATCCCGTCGCCCATCACCTTCAGCAGCATCACCAGCGTGTCGGCATCGATCTCCGGATCGATTTCGCCCCGCGCCATGCCAGACACCAACGCCGCGCGCAGCAGCACGTGGCTCTCTTCTTCCACCGGCTCCAGCGCCTCGCGCAGCTTCTCGTTGCGGATCGCCTCGGCCATGATTTCCGGGCCGAGCTTGGCGCAGTCGATGCTGTCCTTGGAGAGCAAAGCGGCGA
>NCHM01000484.1 GCA_002257205.1 Rhizobiales bacterium 24-66-13
GGCGGGCGCAGCCTTTGGCGCGCGCTGCCGACAGCCGGACCCGCTTGATATGCGCCGCCATCCCCAGGGATGGCGGCGTTTTCGTTGGGGCACGCCCTCCCCATCGGCAAAAAATCCCCTTACCCTCCGCTCCAAACAAAGCCGGATCACCGGCGCGCGGGAGGACCGATGGCAGGGTCGATGTCGCAGGAGGGCGCGTCGGCGGGTGATGCGCCGCCTTGCGCGGTGGAACTCGCGGGCGTGCAGATCGTCTTTCCCGCCCGCGCCAAGGGCGAGACGGCCTTCATCGCCGTCGAGGGCGCGGATCTGGAAGTGGCCGACGGGGAGTTCGTCGCCATCGTCGGTCCCACGGGCTGCGGCAAATCCACCTTGCTCAACGCCACCGCCGGGCTGCTCATTCCCGGCGCCGGCACGGTCTCCATTTTCGGCGCTCCGCTCGGCGGCCTGAACCGCCAGGCCGGATATTTGTTTCAGGCCGAGGCCCTGTTTCCCTGGAAGACGGCGGTCGAGAATGTCGCCATCGGCCTCGATGTCGCGGGCGTTCCGGCCGGCGAGGCGCGCGAACGGGCGCTGGCGTGGCTGAAGCGGGTGGGGCTGGCCGCCTTCGCCGATCGCTATCCCCACATGCTTTCGGGCGGACAGAGGAAGCGCGTGGGCCTCGCGCAGGTGCTGATCCGCGATCCGAAAATCCTGCTGATGGACGAGCCGTTCGGCCCGCTCGACGCGCAGACCCGCCAGATCATGGGCAATCTGCTGCTCGACCTGTGGAACGCCGATCGCAAGGCGGTGCTGTTCGTGACCCATGACCTCGAAGAGGCGATCGCGCTCGCCGACCGGGTGGTGATCATGGGCGCCGGCCCGGCTTCCCGCATCATCGGCCAATGGCGCATCGAGCTGCCGCGCCCGCGCGATATCGCCGAAGTGCGCCTCGATCCGGTCTTCCATGCCCTGCATCGGGAGATCTGGTCGGCGCTGAAGGAGGAAGTGGTGAAGGGCTATCTCCAGTCCGAGGGTGTGACCGCATGAACCGCCTGGTGCTGCACCTGCTGCAAGTGCTGGTGGCGGTTGTTCTCATCGCCATCTGGCATTTTGCCTCCACCATCAAGATTCCGGCCGGGCTGGTTTCCGCCAAGGCCTTCTATCCCCTGGACCCGTTCTTCTTCTCGACGCCGCTCGCGGTGTTTGAGCGCACATGGCGCGATTTCGCGACCGGGGTGATCTGGTATCACCTCGGCATCACCTTGCTGGAAACCGTGCTCGCCTTCCTGATCGGCGCCTTGGGCGGCGTGCTGGTGGGTTTCTGGTTCGCGCGCCAGCAGAGGGTGGCGGCGGTGTTCGACCCTTATGTGAAGATGGCCAATGCCTTGCCGCGCGTGGTGCTGGCGCCGATCTTCGCGCTGTGGCTCGGGCTCGGCATCTGGTCGAAGGTGGCGCTCGGGGTCACGCTGGTGTTCTTCATCGTCTTCTTCAACGTCTACCAGGGCGTGAAGGAGGTAAGCCCCACTGTGCTTGCGAACGCGCGCATGCTCGGCATGAGCGAGAGGCAATTGCTGCGCCACGTCTATTGGCCGTCCGCGCTCTCCTGGATGTTCTCTTCCCTGCACACGGCGGTCGGCTTCGCGCTGGTGGGGGCGGTGGTGGGCGAATATCTCGGCTCGGCAGCGGGGCTCGGCTATCGCATCCATCAGGCCGAAGGGGTGTTCGATGTCACCGGGGTGTTTTCCGGCATGCTGGTGCTGGCGGTGTTCGTCATCATCATCGACACGTGCGTGAGCGCGATCGAGAATCGCCTGATGGTGTGGCGCCCCACCGCCGCGTCAAACCAAAGATAACAGGACGGAGGACATCCCATGAGACGTGCGTTTCTGCTGGCCCGGCTGGCGCTTTGCGGCTTGCTGGCGCTCGGCGCGGCGGCCCCCGCGCTGGCGCAGAAGGCGGAGAAGCCGAGCCTGACGCTCGGCGTCGGCGGCAAGCCGCTGCTCTATTATCTCCCCCTCACCATCGCGGAGCGGAAGGGCTTCTTCAAGGAGGAGGGGCTCGACGTCACCATCAATGATTTCGGCGGCGGGGCCAAATCGCTCCAGGCGCTGATCGGCGGCTCCATCGACGTGGTCACCGGCGCCTATGAGCACACGATCCGCATGCAGGCCAAGGGGCAGGACATCACCTCGGTGATCGAGCTTGGCCGCTATCCCGGCATCGTGCTGGTGGTGCGCAAGGACAAGGCCGGCACCTATAAGAGCGTGAAGGACCTGAAGGGGGCGAAGATCGGCGTGACGGCGCCCGGCTCCTCCACGAACTTCTTCGTCAATTTTCTTTTGGCCAAAGAGGGCCTGAAGCCCGAGGACGTGTCGTTCGTGGGCGTCGGCGGCGGGGCCTCGGCGGTAGCGCAGATGAAGCGCGGCGAAATCGACGCCCTGTCGAACCTCGACCCCGTCATCACCAAGCTGGAGAGCGACGGCGACGTGGTGGTGCTGGCGGACAGCCGCACCGAAGAGGGCAACCAGAAGATCTTCGGCGGCACCAATCCGGCCGCCGTGCTCTATATGAAGACCGATTTCATCGCGGAAAATCCGGTCACCACGCAGAAGCTGGTGAATGCCTTCTACAAGGCCCTCATGTGGCTGAAGACCGCCACGCCCGAGGATGTGGCGAAGGTGGTGCCGGAAGAGTATCTGCTCGGCGATCCGGCGCTTTATCTCGCGGCGGTGAAGGCGTCGAAGCCGATCTATTCGCAGACCGGCATCATTCCCGAGAGCGGGATGAAGAACGCACTGAACATGCTGGTGGAATTCGACCCCGAGCTGAAGGCAGCGAAAATCGACCTGCCGAAGACATTCGACGGCCGCTTCGTCGCCAAGGCGGCGGAAACCCTGAAATAGCCCCGGCGCGGGCGCCACGCACAGAAGAAATCTGCCCGGCGCCCGCCCGTCTGGGTTTCGCCAAGCCCTTGATTTCGATCAGCAAAGCAAAAGCCCTGGGCGGGCACCGCGTGGGGCGCGGGGCGGCGGCGGCGAGAAAGTGCGCCGATGCCCTTGTTGCGTCGCAGTTTGTGCTTATGTTGCACCCATCCCAGACAGACGTCCTGCGCGCGAGCGCGGAATGGGGACGCGGACGGATGTACTCCG
>NCHM01000485.1 GCA_002257205.1 Rhizobiales bacterium 24-66-13
CCGCAACCTGGAGGTGCCGCACCGGATCGGCATGGTGACCACCCTCGTGGTGCCGCCCGGCGAGCGGATCGCGGCGCGCGAAACCTGGGAGTTCGAAGGCCGCGAAGCCGCCTATGTGGACTTCACCACTGAGGATCTCGCGGGTTTCCTGGAGCGTACTGTATCGCCGCTTTCTACAATGAGCGGTTGAAATAACCGGTCAGGCCCTGTACCCACCAACCGCGCGCCTCCAATTGCTGCCAGCTCATGATGCCGATCAACGCCGCCGAATGGATAGGATTGGTCCATGCGCCTCTGCTGGTGATCGGCGGAGCGCATCGCCGCGTGCAGCACGCCAATGCCGCCGCCGCGGCGCTTCTGGCATCCGATCCGACGGGGCAGGCCTTGTCCGAGCTGGTCGGCGATTTCGCCGCCGGCCGCCTCACCGCCATCCTCGACCAGACCTTGCCGGCGGACGAACTCGTGCTCGACTGCGTGCTGCCCACGGGAGTGGCGAAGCTCGGCTTCCGCTTCGCCCGGCCCGCCGGCACCGATGTCACCGTCCTGACGCTGGCGCGGCATGCCGCCGATACCGGGCCGCACCCCCCGGTGGTGGACTGGTCGCGCCTGCTCCAGACCGTGGTCGAGCGCCTGCCCGTCGGGGTGGAGATTTATGACAGCGGCTTCAATGAATTATACGCGAACCGCGTCTCCGACGACCTATTCCTGTACGACGACACGCCGCTTCGTCCCCATCACGATGCTTGGTGGGAGCGGGCCTTTCCCGATCCAGAAGTGCGCGGCCGCGCCATCGAGGAATGGCAGCGCCTGATCCAGGCCGCGCGCGCGAACCAGGACGGCGTGCTGCGCACCGAATGGGAAGTGGTGTGCCGGGACGGCGCCAACCGCATCATCCAGTTCCGCTTCCGCATCATCGGCGACACCTATGTGGTGGTATTCTGGGATGTGACGGAACGCCGCCGCCTGGAAGAGGAATTCCGCCGCCTCGCCGGCACGGACGCGCTGACGGAAACCTACAATCGCCGCCGCTTCTTCGAAACCGGGCGCTCGGAATTCCGCCTGGCCGAACTGTCCGGCCAGAATCTGTGCCTTCTGATGCTGGACATGGACCGCTTCAAGAAGGTCAACGACCAGTTCGGCCACGGCGCGGGCGACACCGTTCTGAAGGACGTGGCGGCGCGCTGCCGGGCGATCCTGCGGCAGAACGACATCATCGCCCGCATGGGCGGCGAGGAATTCGCCATCCTGCTGCCGGGCGCGGACAAGGAATATGGCGCCCGCATCGCCCAGCGCCTGATGGCCGCGATCCGCTCCGAGCCGATCACCAGCGGCGCCCTCACCTTCCACGTGCAGGCCAGCATCGGCATCGCGGTGCGCCAGGACGACGACGCCAACCTCGAAGCCATGCTGGAGCGCGCGGACCGGGCGCTTTACCTCGCCAAGGCGCGGGGACGCAGCCGCATCGTGATCGGCGATTCCACCTTGCGGTCTTAAGGCAACTCCTATTCCGCCGCATGCGCGGGCCGCACAGGCGGGGCGCGGAAGCGGGCGAGAAGGGTGGCCTCCTCCGCTTTCGCCGCCACAAGATGCCGCGCCTTCACCGGGCCATAGCCGCGGATCTTCTCCGGCACGCTGGCGAGCGCGACGGCATGGGCATGGTTGCCGGCATCGAGCGCGCCGACGATCTCGCCCAGCACAGCCTCGTACGCCACGATCAACGCCCGCTCGGTGCGCCGCTCCGCGCTGCGGCCGAACGGGTCGAAGGACGTGCCGCGCAGCCCCTTGAACTTGGCGAGAAGGCCGAACGCCTTCATCATCCAGGGGCCGAACCGCATCTTACGCGGCTCCCCGTTCGGCCCATTGGTGCGGGCGAGCAGCGGCGGGGCGAGGTGGAATTCGAACTTCAGATCGCCCTCGAAGGCAGCGTTCACTTGGCGCTGGAACTCGCCGTCGGCGAACAGCCGCGCGACCTCATATTCGTCCTTATAGGCCATGAGCTTGTAGAGATTGCGGGCGACCGCCTCCGCCAATCCGCCGCGCCCGGGCGCACGGGCGGCCTCGGCGGCGCGCACGCGCTCCACCAGATCCAGATAGCGCCGCGCATAGGCCGCGTTCTGATAAGCGGTCAGCGCGGCCACGCGGCGGGCGATGATCTCATCCAGACCCTGGGAGAGCTTGCGCGCGTCGGTGGTGGCCGCGGTCGGGCCGAGCAGGGCTTCCACCCGCGCGGGCTCGTGCGCGGCGCGGCGGCCCCACAGGAAGGCCGCCTTGTTCATGGCCACCGCCTCGCCGTTCAGCTCCAGCGCCCGCAGGATCGCGTCCTGCGACACCGGCAGCGCGCCGAACTGATAGGCATAGCCCACCATGAAGATGTTCTGCGCCAGCGAATTGCCGAACAGCGCCACGGCCAGTCGACTGGCCTCTATGAGATGGGTCTTCTCCGCCCCCGCGAGGCCGGAGATGGTGCGCTTCAACCGTTCCGTGGGCAGGGAATAATCGGCGTCGCGGGTGAAGTCGCCGGGCAGCACCTCGTGGGTGTTGACGACAACGATGGTCGCGCCGGGCTTCACCGCCGCCAGCACCTTCTTGGTGCCGGCCACCACGAGATCACCACCGAGGATCAGGTCGGCCCCGCGCGCGGGAATGCGGATGGCGGTGATGTCCTCGGGACGATTTGCAAGGCGGATGTGGCTGTAGACCGCCCCGCCCTTCTGCGCGAGGCCGGCCATGTCGATCATGCCGCAGGCCTTGCCTTCCAGATGCGCGGCCATGCCGAGGATCGCGCCGATGGTCACGACACCGGTGCCGCCGATGCCGGTGGCGATGATGCCATAGGTGCCGTGGATCTCAGGATGTGCAGGCTCGGGAAGCTCCGGCCAATCCTGGGCGCCGGAAGCCGCGCCGGCGGACTTCTTCGGTTTCGCCCCATGGACGGTCACGAAGGAAGGGCAGAAGCCGTTGACGCAGGAAAAATCCTTATTGCAGGAGGATTGGTCGATCTCCCGCTTGCGGCCCCATTCGGTTTCCAGCGGCTGCACGGACACGCAATTGGACTTCACGCCGCAATCGCCGCAGCCCTCGCACACCCGCTCATTGATGATCACCCGCTTGTCCGGG
>NCHM01000486.1 GCA_002257205.1 Rhizobiales bacterium 24-66-13
CGAGGCGCTGTACCAGAAATTGCGCGCGCTGCGCCTGGAGCTGGCGCGCGCGCAGGGCGTGCCGCCTTATGTGATCTTCCACGACACGACGCTGATGGAAATCGCCCGCGCCCGCCCGCGCTCGCTGGCCGGGCTCGGCGCTGTGTCCGGCGTCGGCGAGGCCAAGCTGGAGCGCTACGGCCCGCAATTCCTCAAGGCCGTGCGCGAGGCGTAGAGCGCGATCCGTTCAGGTAAGCCGGTAACGGCTCCACAGGAACGAGGAATCGCCTTCTAACGCATTGAAGAAGCGGCGTTTTCGGCCGGGACGCGCAGGTCTGATCCTGCGCTTAAAGCTTTTTATGAAGACACGGGCGCAACAGCACCCTACGCAACGAAAAAGGGCGCAGCTTGCGCCGCGCCCTTTCCGTGATCCAACCGCTGGAAAGCGATCAGTAATCCATGCCGCCGCCGGGCATCTGGGGCATGGCGGCCCCGCCCTTCTTGGGCACTTCGGCGATCAGCGCCTCGGTGGTGATGAGCAGCGAGGCCACGGAAGCGGCATCCTGCAGGGCGGTGCGCACGACCTTGGTGGGGTCGATGATGCCGGCCTTCACCATGTCGACATATTCGCCGGTCTGGGCGTTGTAGCCGAAGGAATAATCCGGGTTTTCCAGGATCTTGCCGACCACGACCGAACCATCGTCGCCCGCGTTCTGGACGATCTGGCGGGCCGGGGTCTGGATCGCGCGGCGCACGATCTCGATGCCGGTCTTCTGATCGGGATTCTCGACCGTGATGCCAGCCAGCACCGCGATGGAGCGCAGCAGCGCCACGCCGCCGCCGGGAACGATGCCTTCTTCCACCGCAGCGCGGGTGGCGTGCAGGGCGTCGTCGACGCGATCCTTCTTTTCCTTCACTTCCACTTCCGTGGAGCCGCCGACGCGGATGACGGCGACGCCACCGGCGAGCTTGGCCAGACGCTCCTGGAGCTTCTCGCGGTCATAGTCCGAGGTGGTCTCCTCGATCTGCGCCTTGATCTGCGACACGCGGGCTTCGATGTCGGCCTTCTCGCCGGCGCCGTCCACGATCGTGGTGTTTTCCTTCTCGATCACGACCTTCTTGGCGCGGCCGAGCATGGAGAGATCGACGCTGTCGAGCTTGATGCCGAGGTCTTCCGAGATCGCCTGGCCGCCGGTCAGGATGGCGATATCCTGCAGCATGGCCTTGCGGCGATCGCCGAAGCCGGGAGCCTTCACGGCCGCGACCTTGAGGCCGCCGCGCAGCTTGTTCACCACCAGGGTGGCAAGGGCTTCGCCTTCCACGTCTTCGGCGATGATCACGAGCGGCTTGCCGGACTGCACAACCGCTTCGAGAACCGGCAGCAGTTCCTGGAGGCCCGAGAGCTTCTTCTCGTTGATGAGGATATAGGGATCCTCGAACTCAACGCGCATCTTCTCGGCATTGGTGACGAAATAGGGCGAGAGATAACCGCGGTCGAACTGCATGCCTTCGACGACGTCGAGCTCGCTCTCGGCGGTCTTGGCTTCCTCGACGGTGATCACGCCTTCATTGCCAACCCGCTCCATGGCCTCGGCCAGGAACTTGCCGACTTCGGCGTCGCCATTGGCGGAGATGGTGCCGACCTGGGCGATCTCGGCGTTCGAGGTCACCTTCTTGGAATTGGCGGCCAGATCCTTGACGATGGCGGCGACCGCGAGGTCGATGCCGCGCTTCAGATCCATCGGGTTCATGCCGGCGGCAACCGACTTGGCACCTTCGCGGACGATCGCCTGGGCGAGCACCGTGGCGGTGGTGGTGCCGTCGCCGGCCAGGTCATTGGTCTTGGAGGCGACTTCGCGCAGCAGCTGGGCGCCGAGGTTCTCGAACTTGTCTTCGAGCTCGATTTCCTTGGCGACGGTCACGCCGTCCTTGGTGATGCGCGGGGCGCCATAGGACTTCTCGATCACCACGTTGCGGCCCTTGGGACCGAGGGTGACCTTCACGGCGTTGGCGAGAATGTCGACGCCGCGCAGCAAGCGATCGCGCGCATCAACGGAGAATTTTACTTCTTTGGCAGCCATGTGCCGTCTCCTGAATTTCGAGAAACGTGGAGGGAAAGGCGAATGCTCAGGCGATCACGCCGAGAATGTCGCTTTCCTTCATGATGAGCAGGTCCTGGCCGTCGATCTTCACCTCGGAGCCGGACCACTTGCCGAACAGCACGCGATCGCCGGCCTTCACGTCGAGGGCGACAACGGTGCCGCTATCGTCACGCGCGCCAGGGCCCACGGAAACCACCTCGCCCTCCTGGGGCTTTTCCTTGGCGGTGTCGGGGATAATGATGCCGCCAGCAGTCTTCTGCTCCGCTTCAATGCGCTTCACGACCACGCGGTCATGTAAAGGGCGGAAACCCATCGGGAACCTCCGGTTCAATGTTTGATCTTTTTCACGGGCGCAGCATCACGGCCGCGGCCCAGCCTGATCTAGGAGGGGCTCCATCCCCTCGCAAGGGCAGACGCGCGGATTATTAGCACTCTTCGATGGTGAGTGCTACCGGCCAGGATCAGACTGGCCTGCCGCACTCAGCATGGCGCTGGTTCAGGATGCGCGCGCACCCGGTTGCGCCCGTCCTTCTTGGCCATGTAGAGCGCCGCGTCGGCGCGCGCCAGCATGGCATCGAACGTCTCGTCCTCCGTGCGCATCGCGGCGATACCGACGCTGATGGTGAGGCTGATCACATCCGCGCAGCGGGAGGAGACGCGCAGCTCCGAGATGCGGGCGCGGATTTGCTCGCAGCTGGTCGCTGCCGCCTCCGGGGTGCGCCCGGCGAACAGCAGGGCGAATTCTTCCCCGCCGGTGCGGGCGAACACCGCATTCGTGCCGATCATGTCGGCCACGGCGTGGGCAACGCACTGAAGCACCTCGTCGCCCGCGGCATGGCCGTGGCTGTCATTGATGTGCTTGAAATCATCCAGGTCCATGACCGCGACGCTCAGCGCCGTCGCGTCGGCGCGGGCGCGGGCGAAGGCTTCGCCCGCCAGTTCCAGAAACCGCCGGCGGTTCAGCGCCTGCGTCAGGTCGTCGGTGGTGGCGAGCTTGGAGAGGCGGCTTTCCAGGCGCCGGCTCAGCTCCATCTC
>NCHM01000487.1 GCA_002257205.1 Rhizobiales bacterium 24-66-13
CGCCGCTTCGGCCTCGGCGCGTGCCCGGGCGTTGGAACATTCAGCACGTGCCGCTTCGAGTTCCGTCTCGGCCTGCAAGGCGCGGGTTGCCAGAACTTGCCGTGCCTCGATCTCTTCGGCGAGGCGCGTCTCGGCCGCGGCGAGGCTCTCCCCTGCGACCTGAAGCGCGGTGTTCAGCGGCTCGATCTCGGCCGCCAGCGCCGCGCGTTCGGCCTCGAAGGCGGCGGGGTTTGCCTCGGCGGCGTCGAGGGCGGCTTGCAGATTGTCCACATGCGCCCGGATCGCATCGCGGTCCGTGGTGAGGGCGAAAGCCGCGGCCTCGAGTTCGCGGATCCGCTCGCGCAGCGCCTCCATCTCGAGGCGGGAGGCTTCACCCGACTCGGCTTGCTCGGAGAGCTTTTCTACAAGCAGATCGCTGCGGACAAGCCTGTCCTGGAGCGCGGCAAGGGCGGGTCCGTAGATCAGGCATGCCTGGTCGAACTCGGTGCGAACCCGGTCTAGGGTCTCCATGGCGCTGTTGGAATTGGGGGTGCGGGTGAGTTCGTCGAGGGCGTCGTGGGCGAGGCGGACCCATTCGTGAATTTCAGGCCGTGTGCGCCAGTTGGGATCATCAATCCGCTGGCGGCGCAGTGTATCTGACAGAAAGTTGTCGATTTCGGCGGCCGAGAAATCAGACACGCGCGGCCAAATGAGATTGAGCCGCGCGCTCGCGGTTTCGAGCGTGCCGCGCCAGTCCGTCAGCAATGCCCGCCAGGATATGACATCCCGCGGTGTCGCGCGGGTGGTGCGCTCAGCATCCAGAACATAACGCAGCCAGACAAGCAGGCCATGGGCGATCGGCAGTCCGTCGCGCTGGCGTAGCGAAAGCGCGACCTCCAGCGGGTTGCGGATCGGCAGGAGGGCGTAAGGCGTATAGCCAGTCGCCCGCAACGCTTCAAACCAGAACGGAACCAGCCGGCAGATCCGAGGGTCCTTGAGCATGATCAGCGGTGCGCCGCCAAACTCGTCCTCAAGCGTCTCGCGTGCCGTCTCGGCGAGGGTGCGGGCAACCGCACTGTCTTTCCAACGCGGGTTGAAGGCGCGCCAGTCGTCCCAGTCCGATCCTCCGGATTCGAGGATCGCCTGATTGAGATGATGCATGCGCGTCGATTCAAAATAGCCAAGGACATTGTGTTCTGTCGGCTGCATCAGCGTCTTCGGCGGCGCCGCGCCGAGATGCACCAGCGTCCCCGCGAGGGATGACGTGCCGCCGCGGTGCATGCCCAGAACTACAAGCGCGTCCTTCATTGAACCCTTGCCTTCGCCAGCTTGGCGGCATGACATACAAACAGAGATTGCGCTTACGCTAACGGTCCGCACGATGGTGGGAAAGCCCCGCGTGTGCAGCGGCAAGGCCTAATGCCCGTCGTGCCGGATGGCCTCCGAGACCGGAAACTCCAGAACGATCTCCCCCGCCTCATCGTGCACGGCGATGATCGCGGCGAGCAGGCGCGCATCGCCCGCCTGCGTCGCCAGCAGCGCGGCGGCAAATGCCTGCGCCTTTTCCCATGCAGCGTCGGGATCGCGCAGCACAATGCCGCTCTCGTCCTTCAGCATCTCTGCGCCGAACTGGGTGTGGAAGAAATAGCGAGGCATAAGCGCGGCTCCTGCTGGTGGAGTGCGTGGGCGTCAAACGCCGATATTATCAATGAGCCGGGTCTTGCCGAGCCATGCGGCGGCCAGCAGCCGTATGGGTTCGCCCGGACCGGCCAACGGCGCGAGGCTCTCGGCATGGCGCGCGGCCACATAATCCACCTTCAGCCCGGCGGCGGCGATGCGATCGGCAGCGGCGGCTGACGCGGTATCGGCGGGCGTGCCGGCCCGGATCGCGGCGGCGGCGTCCTTCAGCGCCTGCTGGATCACCGGCGCGATCGCCCGCTCCTCGGGCGAGAGATAGCGATTGCGGGAGGATAGGGCGAGCCCGTCATGCTCGCGCACCGTGGCGCCGGGCACGATTTCCACCGGCAGGTCGAGATCGGCCGCGAGGCGCGTGACCACCTTCAATTGCTGATAATCCTTCTCGCCGAACATGGCGTAGTCCGGCCCGGTGCGGATCAGCAGCTTGCTCACCACGATCGCGACGCCAGCGAAGAAATGGGTGCGGAAATCGGTCTCGAGCCCGAGCGCCGGGCCGCCCATGGCGAAATGGGTCGCGAAACCCTGCGGGTACATATCGGCGGCCGAGGGAGCGTAGACCACGTCCACGCCCTCAGCCGCCAGCAAGGCGAGGTCATTGTCGAATGTGCGCGGATAGCGGGAAAAGTCCTCGTTAGGCGCGAACTGGGTCGGGTTGACGAAGATCGAGACCACGATCCGCCGCGCCAGCGTCTTGGCCTGGCGCACCAAGGCGATGTGTCCTTCGTGCAGGGCACCCATGGTCGGCACCAGAGCGACTTTCTCCCCCGCGGCGCGCCATGCGGCCACCTGGGCCCGCAGCGCATCGACCGTTTCCACCACTTCGGGCTTGCCCGCCATCGTGTCTCTCCCGCGGGCCGCAACCGCCCGCCATTCTTTTTGCGGCGCAGACCCTAGCGCCGGAAACCTGCGGGTCAACCGCGCGATCGCGGCAGGGCGGTCATCGCTTCGCACCCTCTGGTGCCGGGCGCGAGAACGCCTATTTTGCTAAGGATGGATCAGGATTCCCTTCCGCCTTGCCGACCCGGCCCGATGCACGGGACTTTCGCCCCATGAGCGGACCCAAGAAGCCCCTGACGCCTGCAGGGTCCGCCAGCGAGGCGGAACTTGCGGCCTTCCTCGCCGCCGCGCGCGACCTTGGGCCGACGCGGGCCGATGGGCAGCGCGGCCGGCTTGCCTTTGCCATGGATGCGACCTTTTCGCGTCAGCCGACCTGGGATCTCGCCTGCCGCCTCCAGGGCGATCTGTTTTCCGCCGCCGCCGATCTGGGCGGGCTCGATGTTCAGTTGATCTATTATCGTGGCCTTTCGGAATGCCGCGCCTCGCCCTGGGTATCCGACCCCGCGCGGCTCGGCGCCTTGATGGGCGCCATCGCCTGCCAGGGCGGGCATACGCAGATCTCCCGCGTGCTCGGCCATCTCGCCAAGGAGGCGCAGCGCTC
>NCHM01000488.1 GCA_002257205.1 Rhizobiales bacterium 24-66-13
CGTTCCCCCTGGATGACGGGAAGGACAGGAGATTTCGCCATGAATAAACATCTTGCCGGCGCCGTCGGCGTCCTCGCCCTGGTGCTCGGCGGTTCCGCCGCCAGCGCCCAGACCTCGGCGGTCATCGTCACCCAGCCGTCGGGCTATGTGACCGTGACCCCCGACCAGCAGGTCCTGATCCAGAGTTATGTGGTGCAGCAGCCGGTGACGGCGACCGTCGTGACCCAGCCCGGCTTCGTGCTGGTGCCCGGTGCGGTGATGCCGGAGGGCGTGCAGATGCAAACCTTCTCCACCGACGTCACCTATGGCGGCTTCGATGCTCCCCGCTACCGCTATGTGGTGATGCCGGATAATGGCACAGTCCTCGTGGAGCCGGGCAGCCGGCGCATCATCGAGGTAATCCGGTAAAGTTCAGCCCTTCCGCGCGGCCGCGCGGCGCCTTCCCGGAAATGCCGGGAAATCAAAATTTTCACCCTGCCGGTAGGTCCTGGCGGGGTGTATTTGCAGATCCTGATCGCGAGAAGGTGAAAAAGCGAGGCACGTGGCCAAGCATGCCTTGCGGCGCCTAAGGACCCCTCCTATATCGGCCTCGAACGCTGTCATCACAGCGTACCCCAATGCAACGGGGACCGGCGGACAGCCGCGGGAGGGGCCCGCGGGCATCCTTCATGGGCGCTGCAAAGGCCCGGCCGGTCTGCCGATAAGGAGAAGTACATGTCCAAGATCATCGGCATCGACCTCGGCACCACCAATTCCTGCGTCGCGGTGATGGAGGGAAGTTCCCCGAAAGTCATCGAGAACGCGGAAGGCGCGCGCACCACGCCGTCCATCGTCGCCTTCACGGAAGACGGCGAGCGTCTGGTCGGCCAGCCGGCGAAGCGCCAGGGCGTCACCAACCCGGAGCGCACCTTCTTCGCGGTGAAGCGCCTGATCGGCCGCCGCTACGACGATCCCACCGTCGAGAAGGACAAGAAGCTCGTCCCGTACCACATCGTGCGCGCCGACAACGGCGATGCGTGGCTGGAAGCGGACGGCAAGAAATATTCGCCCTCGCAGATTTCCGCCTTCATCCTTCAGAAGATGAAGGAAACCGCCGAGGCGTTCCTGGGCGAGAAGGTCGAAAAGGCGGTCATCACCGTTCCGGCCTACTTCAACGACGCCCAGCGCCAGGCCACCAAGGACGCCGGCAAGATCGCCGGTCTCGAGGTGCTGCGCATCATCAACGAGCCGACCGCGGCCGCGCTCGCTTATGGCCTGGACAAGAAGTCGGCCGGCACCATCGCGGTCTATGACCTCGGTGGCGGCACGTTCGACGTGTCGGTGCTGGAGATCGGCGACGGCGTGTTCGAAGTGAAGTCCACGAACGGCGACACGTTCCTGGGCGGCGAAGACTTCGACATGCGCCTCGTCACCTATCTCGCCGACGAGTTCAAGAAGGAGCAGGGCATCGACCTGCGCAACGACAAGCTGGCCCTTCAGCGCCTCAAGGAGGCCGCCGAAAAGGCGAAGATCGAGCTGTCGTCCGCGACCCAGACCGAAATCAACCTGCCCTTCATCACCGCCGATGCGTCCGGTCCCAAGCACCTGACCATGAAGCTGACCCGCGCCAAGTTCGAGGCGCTGGTGGACGACCTGATCCAGCGCACCGTCGAGCCCTGCCGGCTCGCGCTCAAGGATGCGGGCCTCTCCGCCGGCCAGATCGACGAAGTGGTGCTGGTGGGCGGCATGACCCGCATGCCCAAGGTGCAGGAGATCGTGAAGCAGTTCTTCGGCAAGGAGCCCCACAAGGGCGTCAACCCGGATGAAGTGGTCGCCATCGGCGCCGCGATCCAGGCCGGCGTGCTCCAGGGCGACGTGAAGGACGTGCTGCTGCTCGACGTGACCCCGCTGTCGCTGGGCATCGAGACGCTGGGCGGCGTGTTCACCCGCCTGATCGACCGCAACACCACCATCCCCACCAAGAAGAGCCAGGTGTTCTCCACGGCGGAAGATGGCCAGACGGCGGTGACCATCCGCGTGTTCCAGGGCGAGCGTGAAATGGCGGCGGACAACAAGGTCCTCGGCCAGTTCGACCTCATGGGCATCCCGCCCGCGCCGCGCGGCGTGCCGCAGGTGGAAGTCACCTTCGACATCGACGCCAACGGCATCGTGCAGGTGTCCGCCAAGGACAAGGGCACGGGCAAGGAGCAGCAGATCCGCATCCAGGCGTCCGGCGGCCTCAATGAGGGCGACATCGAGAAGATGGTGAAGGACGCCGAGGCGCACGCGGCGGAAGACAAGAAGCGCAAGGCCCTGGCCGAAGCCAAGAACCATGGCGAGGCGCTGGTCCACTCCACCGAGAAGGCGCTGTCGGAATATGGCGAGAAGGTCGGCTCCCCCGAAAAGACCGCCATCGAGACCGGCCTGACCGAGCTGAAGGCGGCTCTGGAAGGCTCCGACGTGGATGCGATCCAGGCCAAGACGCAGGCCCTGGCCCAGGTGTCGCTCAAGCTCGGGGAGGCCATGTATGCGGCCCAGCAGGGCGGCGAGCCCGGCGCTTCCGCCAAGCCCGCGGACGACGTGGTGGATGCCGAATTCACCGAAGTCGACGACGACAAGAAGAAGTCGGCTTGATTTTTGCCTGCGGCAAATACGTGCATGTGAACGTCTAACGAAGGTACCCCCGGGCCAGTCCCGGGGGTCGACGTTTCCGGCGGTGCGGCCGTTTGCGTTCGGCCGGATCAAGCCGGAGCGGCGCGACGGCCGATCTTTGTGTCGAGGGCGCCTGAACCGGGGCGGCGGATAATCGAAGCCATGTCAAAGCGCGACTATTACGATGTTCTGGGCTGCGAGCGCGGTGCCGATGAAACGGTGCTCAAGGCCTCCTACCGCAAGCTGGCCATGAAATGGCATCCCGACCGCAACCAGGGCGACGGGGACGCCGAGGTGCGCTTCAAGGAGGTCAGCGAGGCCTATGAAGTGCTCAAGGATCCGCAGAAGCGCGCGGCCTATGATCGCTTCGGCCATGCGGCTTTCGAGAATGGCGGCGGCGGTGGCGCCGCCGGTTTCGGGCCTGATTTTGCCTCCACCTTCGCGGATATTTTCGACGATCTGTTCGGCGGCTCCATGGGCG
>NCHM01000489.1 GCA_002257205.1 Rhizobiales bacterium 24-66-13
GCTGCAGTTCAACACCGAGGCGCTGGTGATCTGCGGCGCCGGCGGGCTCGTGGGCGTGGTGCTGGGGCTCGGCACGGCCTTGCTCTTGAAGACCCTCGGAACCCAGGTGGCGTTTTCCGCAGGTCCGCCCTTGCTGGCGTTCGGCTGCGCCTTCCTCACCGGCCTGCTGTTCGGCTATCTGCCGGCCCGCAAGGCCTCGCGGCTCGATCCCGTGGCGGCCCTCGCCTATGAGTGAGGGCGTGCCCGGCGCGTTTGCGGCAGAGCCTTGTCATGCACGGGCTTGTCCCGTGCATCCACGCGGCCCCGCCGGCGCCAGCCTTTCAAGGTCAGCGCGGGCGGCCCGGCCATGACGAAGGAAAAAGGACGACCCAAAGACGACGGAAAAAGGAAGCGCCCCGTCTCGGGTCCCGGCGTGGTCCGGACTGGCAGGTCGCCTACGAGTGAGGACACTCGCGGGTGATGGCGGCGCTCTGGGGGGCGCCGCCCTTGGTGGTTTTGACGGGCGGGGCATCGTCATTGGCCGGCGGGGAGAGCCGGGCGGCGACGGCGCTGCCGGCCGCTGCCGGGATCGGCGAGTCCACCGGCGGCATGACCGGAGCGGCCCCGAGCGGGGCGGCCTCAAGCGGGGCGACCTTCGTCGCTACGGCCTGCTCCGCCTCGCGTGCCTTTTCTACCTCGCGTGCCTTGGCGTCCTTGCCCGCCTTGTGGCTGCGCGCGGCCTCCTGCTGGATCGAATAGAGCCCGGCTCCCACCACCAAAATGGTGCCGATGGTGGCCCAGCTGTCCGGCACATGGCCGAAGATGAAATAGCCGTAGATCAGCGCCACCGGCACCATCACATAGCGCAGCGGCGAGACCACCTGCACCGGGGCGTGGCGGAACGCATAGACCAGCAGCAGATTGCCGAACGCGAAGGTCGCGCCCGCCGCGACGATCAGCGCGCCGCCCGCGAGCGTCGGTATGCTCCAGGGCTCCCAGGCCGCGAAGGCGGCGCCGGTGACCCCGAGCGCGATCGTGCTGGAGAGCACCACCACGCCGCCCGGCACATGGGCGCCGATGCCGCGGGTGACGATGTCGCGCAGCGACCCGCAGGTGGCGGCGATCAAAGGCAGGATGGCGAACAAAGAGAAAGTCGCGGGATCGGGATGGGCGACGACGACCGCGCCGGAAAAGCCGATGGCGATGGCGATGGCGCGCTTCAGCCCCACCTTCTCGCCCAGCAGGGGCACGGCGAGCGCGGTGGTGATGAGCGGGGCCGCCATATAAATGGTGGTGGTGGTGGAGATGGGCAGCACCGCCAGCGCGATCACATAAAGGAAAGTGGTCGCCGAATCGAGGCTGGATCGGGCGATCACCTTGGGCCGGAACGCGCCCAGCGCATGGCGCAGTTCACCGGTGAAAGCCAGCAGCGCGAGCACGAACAGCGTCGCGAACACCGAGCGCGCGCCCAGCACTTCGCCCACCGGCAGATGCTGGGTGGCGAGCTTCAGCATCATGTCGTTGGTGATGAACAGCATCATGGCGGCGATCATGGCCGCGATGCCGCGCAGGGTGGGGGACATCAGGCGCAAGCTCATGCCGCGTCCCCCGCAAGGCGGAGCTGTCGCGCCGCGCGGGGGGCGGCGATGGCGAATGCGCGGGCGATGTCGGGGCGGGTCGGCATTTCTGCCTCGTTCGTGGGCAATGTCCCACAGACCTAACCGATTTGACCTTTCCGCGCCGTTGCCGATTGCGCGGAGCGCAAGGGCAAGTCCCTCGCCCCCGGCATGGGTGCGCCATGGCGGTGCCGCAATGTAAAATGGTTTCCTAACCGCCGGTTGGAAATTTCAGATCCGGCATCGCCGCGATCACCGCCGTCATGCCCGGCCTTATGCCGGGCATCCACGCAGAGCCGCCCGTGCCAGCGGGGACAAACCTGCCCCGGCCGTGCCGCGTGGATGGCCGGGACAGGCCCGGCCATGACGACGGGAAGCGCCGGAGGAGGCTGCGACCGTTCGCCGGGCGAACTTTTTAACCGCCGGTGGTGCTCATGTGCCGGTGGACCGCCGGCTGGCGGGTCTGGCGGTCGATGACGAAGTCGTGGCCCTTGGGCTTGCGGAAGATCGCCGCGTCGATGGCGGCCTGGAGCACGCCGTCGTCGGGCGAGGCGCGCAGCGGGGCGCGCAGGTCGGCGGCGTCTTCCTGGCCGAGGCACATGAACAGCGTGCCGGTGCAGGTGACGCGCACGCGGTTGCAGCCCTCGCAGAAATTATGGGTCAGCGGGGTGATGAGGCCTAGCCGCCCGCCGGTCTCCTTCACCTCCAGATAGCGCGCCGGGCCGCCGGTGCGATAATCGATATCGGTGAGGGTGAAGCGCTGGGCCAGCTGTTCGCGCACTTCGGAGAGGGGGAGATATTGGTCCACCCGCTCCGCGCCGACTTCGCCGAGCGGCATCACCTCGATCAGGGAGAGGTCGTGGCCCTCGCCGTGGCACCATTCCATGATGGAGGCGATTTCGTGCTCGTTCACATCCTTGAGCGCGACCGCATTGATTTTCACATGGATGCCGGCGGCCTTGGCGGCGCGCACGCCTTCCAGCACCTTGCCGAGATCGCCCCAGCGGGTGATGGCGCGGAATTTCTCCGCATCCAGCGTGTCGATGGAGACATTGATGCGCTTGACCCCGCAGGCGGCGAGGTCGGCGGCATAGCGGGCGAGCTGGGAGCCGTTGGTGGTGAGGGTGAGTTCTTCCAGCCGGCCGGTGTCGAGATGGCGCGAGAGCGAGCGGAACAGGGTCATCACGTCGCGCCGCACCAGCGGCTCGCCGCCCGTGAGGCGCAGCTTGCGCACGCCGCGCGCCACGAAGGCCGTGCACAGTCGGTCCAGTTCCTCAAGCGTAAGCAGATCCTGCTTGGGCAGGAAATTCATGTGCTCGGACATGCAATAGACGCAGCGGAAATCGCATCGGTCGGTGACCGAGACCCGCAGATAGGTGACCGCGCGGCCGAAAGTATCCACCAGCGGGCTCAGCGCGCCGGCGGCGCTTCCGCCGCGATCGATGATGTCTCTGAAGGGTGCGCTCACCTTATGCTCCGATTCCCCATGGCTTATGCTCAACCGCTCTGA
>NCHM01000490.1 GCA_002257205.1 Rhizobiales bacterium 24-66-13
GCTCTGGTCGGCCTGGATGCCGCCCATGATCTGGCCGATATCCTGCTGGGGAAAGAAGCCCTTCGGCACCACGGTGAACAGGTGCACGTTGAGCGCCACGGTCAATGCGAGGATCGCCAGCACGAACAGGCGATGGCGCAGCGCCCAGCCGAGCGTCACATCATAGCCCGACAGCACCGCGCCGAACGCCCGGGCGCCGAACCGCCCGATGCGGCCCGGCGGCTTGTGCGAGGGCGGGGAGATGAGGCGCGCGCACATCATCGGCGTCAGGGTGAGCGACACCACCAGCGACACCAGGATGGTCACCGACAAGGTGACCGCGAATTCGCGGAAGAACCGCCCGACGATGCCGCCCATGAGCAGGATCGGAATGAACACCGCGATCAGCGACAGGCTCATGGAGAGGACGGTGAAGCCCACCTCCTTCGCCCCGAGCAGCGCCGCCTCCATGCGCGACATGCCCGCTTCCACGTGGCGCGTCACATTCTCCAGAACCACGATGGCATCGTCCACCACGAAACCGGTGGCGATGGTGAGCGCCATGAGGGAGAAATTATTCAGGCTGTAGCCCAGCAGATACATGAAGCCGAACGTGACGATCAGCGACACCGGCACCGCGATGCTTGGAATGAGCGCGGTGCGCCAATCGTGCAGGAACAGCAGCACCACCGCCACCACCAGCACCACCGCCAGCACGAGGCCCAGTTCCACATCGTGCAGCGACGCGCGGATCGAGCCGGTGCGGTCCATGGCGATGGACAGGTCGATGTCGGCGGGGATCGAGGCGCGCAGTTCCGGCAGCACCGCCTTCACGCGCTCCACCGCCTCGATGATGTTGGCGCCGGGCTCGCGCGAGAGGATCAGCAGCACCGAGGGGCTGCCGTTCGCGAGCCCCTCATTGCGCACGTTCTCGACCGAATCCACCACCTCCGCCACCTCGGACAGATGCACCGGCGCGCCGTTGCGATAGGCGACCACCAGATTGCGATAGGCGGCGGCCTCGTGCGCCTGGTCGTTGGTGTAGATCTGATAGCGCTTGTCGCCCTGCTCGATCGCGCCCTTCGGCGCATTGGCATTGGCGGAGGCGAGCGCGGCGCGGATGTCCTCCAGCCCGATGCCGTATTGGAACAAAGCGTGGGGATTGATCTCCACCCGCACCGCCGGCAGCGAGGAGCCGCCGACCGTCACCAGCCCCACGCCCTTCACCTGGGAGAGCTTCTGCTGCAGCACGGTGGCGGCGGAATCATAGAGCTGGCCGCGGCTGAGCGTCTTTGAGGTCAGCGCCATGATCAGGATCGGCGCGTCGGCGGGATTGACCTTGCGATAGGTGGGATTGCTGCGCAGCGCCGCCGGCAAATCCGCCCGCGCCGCATTGATGGCAGCCTGCACGTCGCGCGCGGCGCCGTCGATGTCGCGGTCGAGGCCGAATTGCAGGGTGATGCGGGTGGAACCGAGCGTGCTGGTGGAGGTGATCTCGGACACGTCGGCAATCTGGCCGAGATGGCGTTCCAGCGGCGTCGCGACGGTGGAGGCCATGGTCTCGGGATTGGCGCCCGGCATGGAGGCGCTCACCTGGATGGTCGGCAGATCCACCTGCGGCAGCGGGGAGACCGGCAGGAAGAAGAAGGCGAGCGCCCCCGCCGCGGCAAACCCCAGCGTCAGCAGTGTGGTCGCGATGGACCGCCGGATGAAGGGCGCGGAAATGTTCATTCCGCCGGCTCCGCCGCCATGCGGGGCCGCCCACTGAGCCGCCGTGCCAGATTTTCGAACGCGAGATAGATCACCGGCGTGGTGAACAAGGTGAGCACCTGGCTCACCACCAGCCCGCCGACGATGGCCACCCCGAGCGGCTGGCGCAGCTCCGCCCCGGCGCCCGAGCCGAGCATCAGCGGCAGCGCGCCGAGGAGCGCCGCGAGCGTGGTCATCAGGATCGGTCGGAAGCGCAGCAGGCAGGCCTGATAGATCGCTTCGGCGGGCGGAAGCCCCTGGTTGCGTTCCGCATCGAGCGCGAAGTCGATCATCATGATGGCATTCTTCTTCACGATGCCGATCAGCAGGATGATGCCGATGATGCCGATGATGTCGAGTTCCCCGCCCATGGCCATCAGGCCCAGCAGCGCGCCGACGCTGGCCGAGGGCAAGGTAGAGAGAATGGTGATGGGATGGATATAGCTCTCATAGAGCACGCCCAGCACGATATAGACCGTGACGATGGCGGCGAGGATGAGCAGCAATTCATTGCCAAGCGCCGCCTGGAACGCGAGCGCGGCGCCCTGGAACGAAGTGATGACGCTCGCCGGCAGGGCGATGTCGCGCTCCGCCTGCTGCACCGCCGCCACCGCCGCATCCAACGACACGCCGGGCGCAAGATTGAACGAGACCGTCACCGCCGGAAACTGGCTGAGATGGCTGATCTGCAACGGCGCCGGCCGCTCGGTGATGGTGGCGATGGCGGAGAGCGGCACCTGCGCGCCGTTGGAACCCGGCAGATAGACCGTATCGAGGGATTTCAGCGTGGCCTGCAGCTTGGGATCGGCCTCCAGGATCACGCGATACTGGCTGGTCTGGGTGAAGATGGTGGAGATGATGCGCTGGCCGAAGGAATCGTAGAGCGCATTGTCCACCGTCGCCATGGTGATGCCGAACCGGGCGGCGGTGTCGCGATCCACCGTGATGTCCACGGCGAGGCCCCGGTCCTGCAGATTGCTGGTGACATCCGCGAGTTCCGGGCTGCGCGACAGGCGATCCAGCAGGCGCGGCACCCAAAGCGATAGCTCCGCCGGGTCGGTATCCTGGAGCACGAAAGTATATTGCCCCCGGCCCGAGGTGGCATCGATGGTCAAGTCCTGCACCGGCTGGAGATAGAGCGCGATGCCGGACAGATTCGCCACGTCCGCCGTGATGCGGCGGATCACCTGCGAGACGGTGGCGGTGCGCGCGCCCTTGGGCTTCAGCTCGATGAGGAAGCGGCCGGTGTTGAGCGTCGCGTTGGTGCCGTCGGCGCCGATGAAGGAGGAGAGCGCGGAGACGTCGGGATCCTTCAGGATCGCCGCCGCCAGCGCCTGCTGGCGCTCCGCCATGGCGGCATAGGAGATGGATTGC
>NCHM01000491.1 GCA_002257205.1 Rhizobiales bacterium 24-66-13
GCGCGCGCTGGCCGAGGCCGGCATCGTCTTCATCGGCCCCAATCCGCACGCCATCGACGCCATGGGCGACAAGATCGAATCCAAGAAGGCGGCGGCGGCGGCCAATGTCTCCACCGTGCCGGGCTATCTCGGCGTGCTGGAGGACGGCACCCAGGCCGCGAAGATCGCCGACGAGATCGGCTATCCGGTGATGATCAAGGCCTCCGCCGGCGGCGGCGGCAAGGGCATGCGCATCGCCTATTCGCGCGCGGAAGTGCAGGACGGCTTCGACCGCGCCAAGAGCGAGGCCAAGTCTTCGTTCGGCGACGACCGCGTGTTCGTGGAGAAGTTCATCGTCGATCCGCGCCACATCGAAATCCAGGTGCTGGGCGACAAGCACGGCAACGTGGTCTATCTCGGCGAACGCGAATGCTCGATCCAGCGCCGCAACCAGAAGGTGGTGGAAGAGGCGCCCTCCCCGCTGCTGGACGAGGAAACCCGCAAGAAGATGGGCGAGCAGGCGGTCGCCCTCGCGAAGGCGGTGGGTTACGACAGCGCCGGCACGGTGGAATTCGTCGCCGGCCAGGACAAGAGCTTCTACTTCCTGGAGATGAACACCCGCCTCCAGGTGGAACATCCCGTCACCGAGCTGATCACCGGCATCGACCTCGTGGAGCAGATGATCCGCGTCGCCGCCGGCGAGCCCCTCGCCTTCTCCCAGGCCGACGTGAAGCTGAACGGCTGGGCGGTGGAAAGCCGCATCTATGCGGAAGATCCCTACCGCTCCTTCCTGCCCTCCACCGGCCGCTTGGTGCGCTATCGCCCGCCGGCGGAAGGGGTGCACAACGGCATCACCCTGCGCAACGACACGGGGGTCTATGAGGGCGGGGAAATCTCGCTGTTCTACGATCCCATGATCGCCAAGCTCGTGACCCATGCGCCGACCCGGATGGAGGCCATCCTCGCCCAAGGCGATGCCCTGGACGCCTTCACCATCGACGGCATCGGCCACAACATCCCCTTCCTCTCCGCGCTCATGGCCCACGATCGCTGGAAGGAAGGGCGCCTCTCCACCGGCTTCATCGCCGAGGAATATCCCGACGGCTTCCACGCCCGCGCCGCTGAAGGCGAGACCGCCCATACGCTGTGCGCCGTGGCGGCGACCATCGACCATGTGCAGAACGCGCGCAAACGCCAGATTTCCGGCCAGATCACCGGCACGCCGGTGACCTTCGACCGGCGGCGGGTGGTGCAGCTGGTGGGCGAAGGCGGCACGCAATTCCAATCCGCCGAGATCGACACCATCGAGGGCGGCTTCCATGTGGAATTGCTGACCTGGGGCGGGCAGGTCACCAACACCTACACCCTGCTGACCGACTGGAAGCCGGGCGATCTGGTGTGGAACGGCACCATCTTCGATGACGCGGTGAGCGTGCAGGTCCGCGCCATTCCCAACGGCGTTGCCCTCACCCATCGCGGCGTCGCGGTGCAGGCGCGGGTCTATACCGAGCGGGAAGCCGCCCTCGCTTTGCTGATGCCGGAAAAAGTGGCGGCCGGCGGCGGCAAGGAATTACTCTGCCCCATGCCGGGCCTCGTGGTATCCATCGCCGTGGTGCCGGGCCAGGACGTGAAGGCCGGCGAGGCGCTGGCCGTGGTCGAGGCCATGAAGATGGAAAACGTGCTGCGCGCCGAGCGCGACGGCATCATCAAGGCGGTCCACGCCAAGCCGGGCGAGAGCCTGGCGGTGGACGCGGTGATCCTGGAATTCGCGTGATGGCGCGGCGGGTCGTCCTTTCCCATGCTGAACCGTCCCGGCGCGCGGCCGTGGGCGGAGGGGACGGCTCCGCCTGCACGCGCCCGTTGGCGGCGCGGATGCGCTCTCGCCAGGAGGTCGCCGTCATGCCCGGCCTTGTGCCGGGCATCCACGCCGTGCGGCAAGAATGGACCTCCGTAATCCCTTCCCGGCCCAACCGCATGGATGCCTGGCACGGGCCGCGCCATGATGAAAACGCATCTCGGCGCGGGAGCGGGGTCTTCGCCAATGGACCGGAAAGCTCTCGCATCGTAAGCGCGGGCTCTGCACGGAGAAGGACCCTCTGATGCGCCTGCTCTCGCACCTGCTGAAGCGTTTCGTGGAAAAGGGCCAGCTCTCGGTCATCACCGTGGACGGCGTGCGGCACGTGTTCGGCAGCGGCGTGGATGGGCCGAGCGTCACCGTGCGCATGCATGACAAGAAGCTCGAGCGCGATCTGTTCCTCAATCCGGAACTGGTGTCCGCCGAAGCCTATATGGACGGCCGCCTCACCTTCGAGGATGGGGCGGGCGTGTTCGACCTGCTCAATCTGTTCTCGGTGAACCGCAAGGGCCTCGGCGCCCATCCGGTGCAGCAGGCGTTGCGCAAGGGCTGGCGCGCGTTGCGGCGGTTCCATCAGGCGAACCCAATCGCCAAGGCCAAGGAAAACGCCTCCAGCCATTACGACCACCCGGCCGAATTCTACCGCCTGTGGCTGGACGAGACCATGGCCTATAGCTGCGCCTATTTCTCCGAGCCGGACGAGCCGCTGGCGGATGCCCAGCGCAATAAGTTCCGCCATGTGGCGGCGAAGCTGAAGCTCACGCCCGGCATGCGGGTGGCGGAGATCGGCTCGGGCTGGGGCGGGCTCTCCATCTATCTCGCCAAGACGTGCGGCGTGCACGTCACCGCGATCAATGTCTCGGCCGAGCAACTGGCGGAATCGCGCCGGCTGGCCGAGGCGGCGGGCGTCGCCGACAGCATCGACTTTCGCGAGATGGATTATCGCGACCTGAAAGGTCCGTTCGACCGCGTGGTCTCCATCGGCATGATGGAGCATGTGGGCGTCCATCATTTCGACGCCTATTTCACCACCATCCGCGACCTGCTGGGCCCCGGCGGGTTCGCGCTGGTGCACGCCATCGGCCGCATGTCGCCGCCGGGCACCACCGCGCCCTTCATCCGCAAATACATCTTCCCCGGCGGCTATGTGCCGGCCCTGTCGGAAGTGTTCGCCTCCACCGAGCGCACCCATCTGTGGGTCGCCGACATGGAGGTGCTGCGGCTGCATTATTACTGGACCATCCGCGCGTGGCGC
>NCHM01000016.1 GCA_002257205.1 Rhizobiales bacterium 24-66-13
CGGGGACACCTCCTACGGTGTCGGCGCTGCCGCGACCGGCGGCCATGGCGGACACGGCGGCTTCGGCGACAGCGGACACGATTCCATGGGCTCCAGCGGCGGCGCCGGGCTCACGGGCGGCAGTGCGAGCGTCAGCACCACGGCCACATCCGCCATCGTGACGACCGGCGCCTCGTCCATCGGCCTTTATGCCCAGGCGAACGGCGGGGCGGGCGGCAATGGCGGCGGCAATGAGGCCGGGGTCGACTCACCGGGCGCCGCCGGGATCGGTGGAAACGCCGGCGCGGCGGGCGTGAACGCGCTCGGCACGGTGGCGACGTCCGGAGCCCATGCCCCGGCCATCGCGGTCTATGCCCAAGGCGGCGACGGCGGCACCAGCGGCGCGGAGACCAGCGGCGGCGCGGGCGGCAAAGGCGGAACGGCGAGCGCGGCGGTCAATCTCACGGCCAATGCCAATGGCGCGCCGACCGCCTCCGGCACCGCCTCGGAAGGACTTCTGCTGAAGGCGAGCGGCGGCGCGGGCGGCGCGGCGGATGCCGGCGGCATCGGCGGCATCGGTGGGTCGGCGACGGCAGTGGTCACCGGCACGCTCTCCACCACCGGCGACACCGCCTCGGCGGCGGTCCGGGCGGTGGCGGACGGCGGCGCAGGCGGCGCCAGCACCGCCTCCCGCGCGGACGACGCCTTCCAGTACATCATCGGTGGAGGCTCAGTAACCATCATTGGGCCCGGTTACGGCGGCATGCCGTCCTCGGGCGGCCTCCTCCTCAACGGCACGCCCCTCACACTCTCGCCGCCGCTCGCAACGCCCCTTGTCGCCAGCACCATTACGACCACCTCCACGACCATCGCCATTACGACCACCTCCCCTACCACCACACTAATCGACGCCAGCCCGGGGAACGGCGCCCTCGGCGGAACCGGAGGCAGCGCCAGCGTCACCCTCGGCACCGCCCAAGGCGGGATCGCCCTGCTCTCCACCACCGGCGCCTCCTCCCCGGCCGCCGCCGCGACGAGCAACGGCGGGGCCGGCTCGGCGGCCGCGCCCGGCGACAATTTCGGCGATGGCGGCAGCGGCGGAGTGGGCGGCGGCGGCGGCTCCTCCACCCTGCTCGCCTATGCCGGAAGCACGCTGAAGACCACGGGCGACAAATCGGCGGGGCTGCATGGGGCGAGCGACGGCGGGGCGGGTGGCCAGGGCGGTAGCTTTTCCAGCGGCGGCACGGGCGGCACCGGCGGCACCACGCAAGTCACCAACGCCGCGACGATCACCACCATCGGGCAATCGAGCGAGGGCATTCGCGCCACCGCCAATGGCGGGGACGGCGGCAGCAATCCGCACCCGGATTCGAGCAATCTTCAGGGCTATGGCGGCGATGGTGGCGGGGGCGGATCGGTCACCCTCACCAATAGCGGCACGATCCTCACCTCCGGGGCCGATTCCCACGGCATTCTGGCGATGGCGAACGGCGGCAAGGAGGGCACGGGCGCGCTGGGCAAGGGTGCCGTGGGCGACGGCGGCTCGGTCACCCTCACCACCACCGCTTCCTCGGTGATCACCACCCAGGGCGCGGGGGCGAGCGCGATCTGGGCGGACGCCTCGGGCGGCACCGGCGGATCGGTCACCGTCACGGCCGGCGGCGTCCTTTCCACAACCAATGCCAATGCTCCGGCGCTGCGCGCCACCAGCTTCGGCGGCGTCGCCAATAGCGTCGGCCTCAGCGGGGCGGGCGGGACGGTCAGCGTCACCGCCGATCTCGCCCTGCCCACGAGCGGCGCCACCACGGCGGGGCCAAGCTCCACCGGCCTGCTGCTCTTGTCCACCGGCGGCGCGGGCCGCGGCAACCATGCGGGCGGCGCGGGCGGCCCGGCGACGCTCAACCTCACCGGCAGCGTGGTGACCGGCACGAGCCTTCCCGGCGCAGACTATTCGTTCTCACCGGCGGCTTGGGTCGCCAGCACCGGCGGCGCGGGTGGATCGGCCGCGGACGGCACCGGCGCCAATGGCGGGGCGGGTGGCGGGGGGGTCCCCGCCATACTGAAATTCGGCAACAGCTCCGGCGTGGCGGCCCAGGCGGTCACCTATGGCACCAGTTCGACCGGGCTCGGCGTCATCACCCAGGGCGGCACGGGCGGCAACGGCGCCTATGCCAATGCCGGGGACGCGGACGGCGGAGGGGGCGGAGCCGGCGGCAACGCAGGAAACAGCGAGCTGACCACCTATGTCGGCACCTCCGTGACCACCTACGGGGCCACCTCTTCCGGCCTCGTCGCGCTCAGCGTCGGCGGCAATGCGGGCACAGGTTCCGGCCAGAACGGCGCCGTCGGCAATGCCGGCGACGGCGGCCAGGGCGGCAATGGCGGCACGGTGTACGTCAGCAATGCCGCCGCCATCACCACCTATGGCACCTCCTCCTACGGCATTTATGCCGCCGCGCTGGGCGGCAATGGCGGCGCAGGCGGGCTCTCCTCCGAGACCTTTGATTCCGATGGCGGCTCGGGCGGAGATGGCGGCTCGGGCGGCTCCCTCTCCGTGGACTTCGCGGTGACGGTGACGAGTTCCGGCACCATCACAACCAGCGGCACCGGCGGCTATGGCATTTACGGCGTCAGCCAGGGCGGCAGCGGCGGGGCCGGCGGGGCGGCCAACGGCCATGTCTATGAGCAAGGCGGCAATGCCGGAAACGGCGGCGCGGGCGCCGGCATTTCGCTGACCAATACGGGCGTCATCAATACCTCGGGCGACCAGGGCTACGGCATGTTCGGCCAGTCCATCGGCGGCGGCGGGGATTCCGGCGGCGCGGTGAACGGGCTCGGGCCGATCTCCATCACGGTGGGCGGAAACGGCAGCGGCGGCGGCGCGGGTGGCGGGCTGAACCTGCTGAATTCCGGCCTCATCGCCACCACCAATGATTCCGCCATCGGCATCTATGCATTGAGCGTCGGCGGCGCCGGCGGGGCGGGCGGCACGGTGGGTACCACTTCGGCCAGCTTCGTGGTGCCCAGCGTCGCGGTGGCGCTCGGCGGCGGCGGCGGCTTCGGCGGCAATGGCGGCGCCATAGAGGTGATCAATGCCGCGACCATCACCACCCAGGGCCTGGACGCGGCGGGCATCGCAGCGCTCAGCATCGGCGGCGGCGGCGGATCCGGCGGCAATGCGAATTCCAGCTCCTACAGCCTCGGCTATGGCGAAATCCCGAACATCGGCGTCACCATCGGCATCGGCGGTTCGGGCGCCTATGGCGGCAACGGCGGCCAGGTCACGGTCGGCAACCTCAATTTCATCAGCACCCAGAGCGACCAGGCCTATGCCATCCTCGCCCAGTCCGTGGGCGGAGGCGGCGGCAATGGCGGCAATGCGGCGACGTCCACCTATACCTACGGCTCCTCGCTCGTGCTCGCCCTCTCGGTGGCGGTGGGCGGCGGCGGGGGTGGCGGCGGCATCGGCGAGAGCGTGAGCGTCTCGAATAATCCCAACGCCACGCTGAGCACCGCGGGCTTCGCGGCGGACGCCATCTATGCCGCCAGCATCGGCGGCGGCGGCGGCAATGGCGGCACCGGCACGGCGGCGACTTCGGTGAGCCTGCCCTGGTCCTGGTCGGGCCAGCAGGCCGGCGTCGATCTCAGCACCAGCATCATTCCGTTCTCGTTCAACGAATCCTTCGCCGCCTCCATCGGCGTCGGCGGAACCGGCGGTTCGGGCAATATCGGCGGCACGGTCAATGTCACCAATAGCGGCTTCATCACCACCTCGGGCGTGGATGCGCGCGGCATCTTCGCCCAGTCGGTGGGCGGCGGCGGCGGCACGGCGGCGGCGGGCCAGGCGGCCGGAACCGATGATTACCAGCTCAATCTCTCAGTGGGCGGCAAGGGCGGAAGCGGCGGCGACGGCGGCGCGGTGACGGTGGTCAACAGCGTCGGCGCCAGCATCACCACCGCCGCCGATGGCGCCCACGGCATAGAGGCGCAATCGGTGGGCGGCGGCGGCGGCAGCGGCGGCACCGCCTCGTCCGACCCCGCGGGCGCGCTCGCCGGCGTGCTCGCCGACACCATCGAATCCGAGCTGAAGGCGATCCTCGCCGCCAAGCTCCCCCAATATGCCGCGTCCGAGGCCCTCAAGCTGTCGTTTCCGACCACCGAGGCGAATATTGCCGTAGGCGGCGCGGGCGGCGCGGCGGGCAACGGTGAAGACGTCACGGTCACCAATGCCGGCAGCATCACCACCCTGAGCGATGCCGCATTCGGCATCTTCGCCCAATCCGTGGGCGGCGGCGGCGGCAATGGCGGGGGCGCCACGCTCTCCGGCAGCAATGTCATCAATGTGAATGTCGGGGTCGGCGGCGCCGGCGGCGCGGCGGGCACCGGCAATCTCGTGACCGTGGGCAACACGTCGCTCATCAGCACCCAGGGCGATTCCGCCTTCGGCATCCTCGCCCAGAGCGTGGGCGGCGGCGGCGGGGTCGGCGGGCTGGCGGTGGATTCCACCAGCCTTTCGCTCACTGCCTCCATTACGGTAGGCGGCTCCACGGCCGCGAACGCCAATAATAACAACGCCCAGCAAGGCGCCACCGGCGGTGCCGACACGGTTCAGATCACCAATTCCGGCACCATCAAGACGGCGGGCAGCGAAGCCCATGCCATCGTCGGGCAGGCGATCGGCGGCGGCGGCGGCGTGTTCATCGTCAATCCCGAACAGGCCGGCCTGAACGGCCCGACCAATGCCGAAATCGCATCGCTCGAGAACCAGATCGTCCAAGGCCTCTTGGGCCTCGGGGTCGATCTCAACGCCATCGCCGCCGCCTATGCGCAGCAATTATATGCCGCGAACGGCACGCTTGCCCTCACCATCGGCGGCTCCGCGCTGACCAGCGGCGGCGGCGGCACGGTGAACATCACCCACACCGGCACCGTCACCACCACCGGCGACAATGCGTTCGGCATCCTGGCCCAATCCATCGGCGGCGGCGGCGGCTTTGCCACAGATGGCGCGGGCCCGACCATGCCGGTCACCGTCACGGGCGGCGTCGGCGGCAGCGGGGCCGGCGCGGGCGGCAATGTGAACATCCTGCTCGGCGGCGGCAGCAGCATCAGCACCACGGGCACCGGCGCGATCGGCATCTTCGCCCAATCCATCGGCGGCGGTGGCGGCTATAGCGGCGCCATGAACACGTCGGGTATGAGCATCCTGCCGCCGAGCGCAAACCCGGACGTCAATATGCTTGCCGGCGTCGTGAGCATCGCCATGGCGCCGAACACGCAGGGCGGCGCGCTGATCTCCACCACGGGGGCCAATGCGCACGGCATCTTCGCGCAGAGCCTCAGCGGAGGCGGCGGCGCCATCGGCTCGACCCAGGGCATCGCGCTTCCGCCCGCGACCGGCCCCCTGCGTGGCGCTTACGGCTTGTTCGGCGGCGGCGGTGTGAACATCGACGTGACCGGCACCATCTCCGCCACCGGCGCAGGGGCCGCCGGCATCTTCGCGCAAAGCGGTTTCCAGGCCACGAATGGCGCCATCATCGGCGGCGGCGGCACGATCAATGTGAATTTCACCGGCACCTTGGTCGGCGGCAGCGGCTCCGGCGCGGCCTTGGTGCTCCAAGGCGGGAATATTTACAATACCGTCACGTTCGGCGCGGGCAGCAAGGTGAGCGCCCTTTCCGGCACCGCGATCATCGGAACGTATGAAGGCTTCACCATCACCAATGCCGGCACCCTCTCGGGCAATGTGGACCTGACGCAGGCCGGGGCCAGCACGTTCCAGAATGTGGCCGGGGCGCATTTCAATCCCGGCCCGCTGGTCGGGCTCGGCACCAGCACCACGTTCGAGGACGTCCCCTATGGCGGGTCATTGACCAATGCCGGGACGCTGAACCCCGGCGGCCGCAATGTGGAGCTTTCCACCATGCTGCAGGGAAACTTCACCCAGAGCACAGGCGGCGTTCTCGGCATCGACATCAATGCCGCCGTCAATGCCGGACAGACCAACGACGTGCTGAACGTCTCCGGCACCACGACCCTCGGTGGCAGCGTGCAGCCGTTGGTCGGCGCGAACCTGCTGCCGCTCACCTACACCATCCTCTCCAGCACCGGCGCGATGACCGGCAGCGCGCAGGTGATCCAGCCCTCCGCCCTGGGCGTCATCAGCTTCGGCCTGGACCAGCAGGACAATACCCTGCTGCTGACCCCGACGGCCAATTTCACCCCGTCGAACGTCTCCCTCACCGCCAATGAGGCGGCGATGGCGCAATCGCTCCAGCAGTCCTGGAACGCGACCTCCACCGGCCTGTCCTCGGTGTTCGCCAGCCTCGCCAATGTGCAGACGGCGGCCGGCTACGAGCGCGCCTTGCAGAATCTTTCCGGCGATCAGATGCAGGCCGCCGCCGTGAACCAGACCCGCGGCGCGCGCGCGTCTCTGAATGCGGCCCTGAGCTGCCCGGTTTTCTCCGGCACCGGAACCCTGCTGGCGGAGACCGACTGCACCTGGGCGCGCGTAATCGGCAGCCGCGCCGAGCAATATGCCGATCGCAACGGCAGCGGCTTCACGCTCGACGCCCTCACCTATCGCATCGGCACCCAGAAGGAAGTGATGACAGACTGGTTCGTGGGCGCCACGGTGGGCTATTCGGACACCTCTCTCACCACCAATAACGGCTTCGGCTCCTCGGATGGCGCGGGCGCAGACGGCGCGCTCTCGGTGAAGCACCAGGTGGGGCCGTGGCTGTTCTCGCTCGCCGGGCATGCCGGTTTCGGCAGCTATGACAACACCCGCAACATCTTCCTTGGCGGCAATCGCTGGATCGCCGAAGGCAGCGCCAGCGTGTTCACCGCCGGCGCGCGAGCCCGCGCCTCCTATGAGCTGGCGTTCGCCAATTGGTATCTGCGGCCCTATGCCGATCTCGACCTGCTCTACACCTATATGCCCGGCTATTCGGAAACCCAGGCCGGGCCGCTGAACCTCTCCATCTCCTCGCTGAAGGAATGGACGCTCGCCTTCAGCCCGGCGGTGGAGCTCGGCGCCCGCATCGACCTTGGCCCGGACTATTGGCTGCGGCCCTATGGCAGCGTCGGCGTCACCTTCCTGTCCAACGACAGCCTGGCTTTCCAGAGTCGCCTTGCGGGCGCCGCGCCCTCCGTGCCCAGCTTCACCAATTCCGTGCCCCTGCCCGCGACGCTTTTGGACGTGACCGCCGGACTCCAGCTGGTGAACGCCAAGGGCTATGAGGTGCGGGCCGAATACAAGGCGCAGACTGGCAATGATTTCCTCGCCCAGGAGCTCAGCGCCCGCCTCTCGGTGCCGTTCTGACAGGCGGCAGCGCCCACGCCGGAGCCGGTGGAAAGCGCGGCCACAGGCTTTTGACTTGAATCATTCATGCATGCGCGTCAAATGCCGTAGCGTAAGAATATAATGAATACAGTGAGGAGCAACGCCGTGACCTCTGTCCCAGATTTCAAGAGCATCCTCGTCGGCATCACGGAGGAAGGCACGGATCGCGCCAGCTCCGCGTTGGCCTACGGCCTCTCCTTCGCCCAGGCGGCGGGGGCGCATATCACGGTGCAGGCGGCGGCGCTGAAGGTCAGCGTGCCACGCAGCGCCCTCGGGCATTTCGCCTCGGAACTTGCCGGCTCGGAAAACCGCCGGGTGCGCGAAGCAGCGGTCGCGACCTTGGAGCGCGCACGCGGCGCGGCCGATGCCTCGGGCCTCACCTGCTCGATCGAAAACCTGCAATTGCCCCTCGCGGACCTGCTGGACGCTTTCGTCGGCCAGGCGCGCGTGCATGACATCACCGTGCTGGAAACCACGCCCGAGCCGATGGAAATTGGCCGCGACATCATCGAAAACGTGGTCACCCGCGGCGGTCGCCCGGTGCTGGCCGTGCCGCCGAGCTACACCACCTTCGGCGCCGAGCGGATCGTGATCGCCTGGGACGGCAGCGAGCGCGCGGCCCGCGCGGTCGCCTTCGCCCTGCCGCTGCTGAAGGCCGCGCAGGAGGTGGAAATCCTCTGCATCAAGGGCGAGAAGGATCTGGCCCACGCCATCCCCGGCGCCGAGCTGGCGCCGAACCTCGCGCGACACGGCGTGAAGGTGAGCGTGAACGACATCAGCGTGCGCGATGGCGATGCGGCCGAGACGCTGCGCGGGCAAGCGGGCCTGTTCCGCGCCGATATGGTGGTGATGGGCGCGTTCGTGCACTCGCGGCTTCAGCAATGGGTGCTCGGCGGCTTCACCCGCGCCTTGATCGAGCGTTCGCCGGTGCCGCTGTTCCTGGCGCATTGAGCCTGGCGCAGGGAACTTGGCGCACTGAACTTGGTGCACTGAACTGGGCGCAGGGAGCTTGGCATTGAGCCCGGTCTCTGCGCGTGGACCCACTGACCGGCGCGCCCTGCGCCGGCTTTTCAAGGCCCGCGTCGTCGGCCCGGTGTCGATGGCCGGGACACGCCCGGCCCTGACGAACGAAGGACGAGGAAGCGAAAGACGGCGGAAGAGGGATGCACCTGCTTTCAGGAGATCCCCGGTAAATGTCGGCTGAACAGCTCGCGTGGAGGCTGACGCCGGTACCCCCAAGCCGTTGTCCACAAACAAGGTTAACGCAATCTTCAGCGACGCCTTGCAGCTGCCGTCGCGACTTCAAAGACTTAGGGCGCAGCGCCCATGCTGGAAGAGGTAAGGTGGCCTCCAAGACGGCGCGATCCCGCGCAAAAACGCCATAAGGCTCTGCCACACACGCCGCCTGCCGCCAGGGGGAATGCCTGATTCCGCCCGGTGCGCCGGACGTATTCAAGGATATCTCCCATGATCTCTCGACGGTCCCTTCTCGGCGGTCTGCTCACCGCCGGCATCGCCGCCGCCGCGCCCATTGCCGCGTCGAGCCAGGCCGATGCCCAGATCTTCATTCAGCCGCCGCCGCCGCCGCTGCGCATCGAGCGCCGCCCGCCCCCGCCCCGTCCGGGCTGGGTCTGGGTGTCCGGCTTCTGGACCTGGGATCCGCGCCGCCGCCGCTATGTTTGGGTGCCCGGCCGCTGGGTCGCCGGCCGGCCCGGCTTCCGCTATCGCGATGGCACCTGGGTGCGCCGGGGCAATACCTGGGTCTATCGTCCCGGCGGCTGGTGGCGCTGAGCGCATCGCCCGACATGAAAAAGGGACCGTTCGCCGGGCGGCGGACGGTCCCCTTATTTTAAGTGCGACGGCGCGAAATGCTCAGGCGGTCGGCGCGGCCGGGGCTTCGCCGGCGGCCGGCGCCGGGGCGGGCTCGCCGGTGACCTCGCACGCCGCATGGGCGGCGAGCGCGTCGCGCAGCGCATTTTCCTTGGTATGGTCAAAAGACGTGCTCATCACCGTGCCGCCGACGCCGCGCAGGTCTTCCAGCACCTTGTCGGTGGTCATCTTGCGGATCAGCAGGAACAGGCCGGCGGTGCCGGGCTGCAGCGCGCCGGCCGCATCCTTCACGAACTGGTCGTTGATGCCGACATCGGTCAGCGCGCCACCGAGCGCGCCCGAGGCCGCGCCGATGGCCGTGCCCACCAGCGGCATCATGAAGATGAACCCGATCAGCGTGCCCCACAGAGCGCCCGACATGGCGCCGGTGGCCGTGGTGTTGATCAGCTGGTGCAGCTTGATGTGGCCGTTCTCATCCTTGACGGCGATGACCGCATCGCCGAGCTCGATGAGATATTCCTTCTGCATGCCCAGGATCTTGTCGCGAACCTCGACGGCCCGCTGTTCCGTGGGGAAGGCGATGAAGACAAGATCGCTCATGGCCGGTTTCCTTAAAGCTCGCTGCGATTAGGGGCCGCGCCCCTCTGGCACGGCGCGGCAGCTTCGGCCGCAGGTGCCGGCGGGATTTCGCCCCGCACGAAGCCCCCCGCGCACGGAAGCCGGGGCATGTGTGACATGGTTTCGTGTCATTTCAAACAGCGCAAGCGCAAGCGCAGCGATTGCGCGCGGCACACCCGAAGCCAGTCCCGCCGCAGGCGCCAGCATGACGCAAAGTAAGCCCGCACGGCCAGTATCGCCTAAGCCCGGCCCGTAGGCGTGGTGGCGCTCCTAAAGATCGGGCGCCATGCCGTCGCCGGGCCGCGTCGGGGAGCGATCACCCGCCGGACCCGCGCCCCCCGAGGTCTCCGCCAGCCCTGGTTTGCGCGCGGCTTTCTTGACGCTGGCCTTCTTGGCCCCCGCCTTTTTGGCCTCCGCCTTCTTGGCCTCCGCCTTCTTGGCCCCCGCCTTCTTGGCCCCCGCCTTTTTGGTGTCGCGCTTCTCGCCATCGCGGTTCTCGCGACCGCGGTTCTCGCCCTCCGGTATCTTGCCCTCCGGTATCTTGCCATTGGACTGCTTGCCATTGGCCGGCCTGTCGCTGGCCGCCGTCGTGCCGTCGGCGTCCGGCAGCACCACGTGCGCGGGCGAGATCGAAGCAGAATCCACGCGCGCGCCGACAGCCGCCCACCGCTCTAGCGCAACGCCCCGCGCGCCCGTATCGTGCGCTTTCAGATTCTGCGCTTTTCCATCCCGCGCCTTGGCCGGCTGCTTCTTCGCCGGGGATTTCTCAGGCAAGGGTTTCTCAGGCAAGGGTTTTTCAAGCAAGGGTTTTTTGGGCGTCGACTTCTTGGCCCGCGACGTGTCCGTCCCGGCCTTTCCCGATACCCCAGCCAAGGCGCCCCCAGCAGGAGCGGCACCGCCTTCCCCATCCGAAACCGGTCCCTTCGCCGCGACCTGAAGCGGAATGCTCACCTTCTTCAGCGCGGCATTTTTCGCCTTGGCCTTTTTCGGCCCCGCCTCGCTGGGCTCCGCCTTCTTGGGCTCCGCCTTCTTGGCCTCGGTTTTCTTGCCCACCGCCTTCCCTGTCGCCCCCTCAGCGACGGGCGCCAGCGCGATTTCAGCCGGGGCCGTTCCCTTCGCGGCCGCTTTCGGCTTGGCGGCGGTTTTCAGCTTGGCGGCGGCCTGGGCGGCGCGTTCCTCTTCCTGGGCGGCCATTTTCGCCGCGTGCCGCGCGGTGAGCGTGGCGGCGAACTGGAGGATAATCAGGGCGAGCCCCTCTTCCTGCACCGCGGCAGCGGCGCTCTCGGCACTGAACCAGAAGCCGACGCGTTCCAGCCGCTCCGGCCATTTTTTCACATAGCGCTTCACCTTCATGGGAAACACCATCACGTCGCACGGCACCGAGCGGGTGGGCGAGAGGCGCTTCTCATAGCTGTAGATGCCGGCCGCGGCAGGCGACATGGCGCCGATCAGCCCGGCTTCCTCATAGGCTTCGCGCGCCGCTGTCTGCGGCGGGGTCAGGCCCTTGATGGGCCAGCCCTTGGGCATCACCCAGCGGCGCGTCTCGCGCGACGTGATCAGGCGGATCTGCACTTCCCCATCCTGCCGCTGCCGGTACGGCAAGGCGGCATATTGCAGGCGGCGCAGCGAGGGTTTGTCGGACGTTATCGGCATTTTTTGAAATAGAATCTCCCTTGCTTCATTATGAAGCCAAGCCGCTGTCATAAGCGCACCGGCGACGAAAAAATTCCCGCCCCCCCTTTCGGAACCGGCGGGCGGACCCGACGTTGGACCCGATCAAGCTGCCGGTCAGGCATCACGCCGGCGGAAAATGGAGAAGCCCATGTCCTGGCCATCCCAGGCCGCGCCCGCCGCATCGCATGCCCGGACAGAAACTGCGGCAACGGCCCAGCGTTCCGGCCTGATCGCGGCCTATCGGTCCATACGCGGGGAAACCGAGCGGCGGTCCGCCCCCCTTTCCGCCGAGGACCAGATCCTCCAGTCCATGCCCGATGCCAGCCCCATCAAATGGCATCGCGCCCATACCACCTGGTTTTTCGAGCAATTCGTGCTGGGCGCGCATGCGCCGACCTATGTGCCGTTCGACGAGCGCTTCGCCTTCCTGTTCAATTCCTATTATGTCTCCGCCGGCCCGCGCCACGAGCGGCCCAAGCGCGGGCTGATCTCACGTCCGACCGCACAAGAGGTCGGCGCCTATCGCGCCCATGTGGACGCGGCGGTGATCACGCTTCTGGAACAGGTGGAGGACGCCCGCCTGCCCGCCATCACTGCCTTGATGGAAATCGGCTTCAACCATGAGCAGCAGCATCAGGAATTGATGCTGACCGACATTCTCCACGCCTTTTCCCAGAACCCCACCAACCCCGCCTTTGATCCCGCCTGGACCGCCCCGTCCACCGGGCCGGACGTGGGGGAGGATCCGCGCGAACAGGTTCAGCTGGCCGGCGGCATCTATCGCATCGGCCACGAGGGCACCGGCTTTTCCTTCGACAATGAGGGGCCCGCCCATCAGGTGCTGGTGCCACCGACGAAAATCGACCGGCATCTGGTCACCAATGGCGACTGGCTCGCCTTCATGGAAGCCGGCGGCTATGGCGACCCGCTGCTGTGGCTGTCGGAAGGCTTCGGCGCCGTCCAGGCCGGCGGCTGGGAGGCGCCGCTTTATTGGCGGCAGGTGGACGGGCATTGGTTCGCCCTCACCCTCGGCGGCCTTCGGCCAGTGGATCTCACCGCCCCGGTCTGCCACGTGAGCTATTACGAGGCCGACGCCTTCGCCCGCTTTGCCGGCAAATCCCTGCCGACGGAAGAGGCGTTCGAGGTGGCGGCCGGCAAGGGCCTGCTCGCCGATGCCTTCGGCGTGGTGTGGCAATGGACGCGCAGCTTCTATGGCGCCTATCCCGGCTATCGCGCCGCCCCCGGCGCGCTCGGCGAATATAATGGCAAGTTCATGATCAACCAGATGGTGCTGCGCGGCTCCTCGCTCGCAACTCCGCAAGGGCATGAGCGCGCGACCTATCGCAATTTCTTCCATCCCCATCAGCGCTGGCAGTTCACCGGACTGCGCCTCGCCGACGAAGCGATCTGATCGAGGAGACCTCATGCCCCTGTCCCATGCCGCCGAACGCGCGGAGCCGCTGGCCCCGAGTGCGGAATTCGCCCGCGATCTCGCGCTCGCGCTGTCCGCCCGCACCAAGCGTCTCGCGCCGAAATATTTCTATGATGCCGCCGGCTCGGCCCTGTTCGAGCAGATCACGCAGCTGGCCGAATATTATCCCACCCGCACCGAGATCGACATCCTGCGCGACCATGCGGAGGATCTGGCGGTCCTGCTGCCGCCGGGCGGGGTGCTGGTGGAATTCGGCAGCGGCGCCAGCGTGAAGGTGCGCCTGCTGCTGGATCGCATTCCCCATCTCGCGGCCTATGTGCCGGTGGATATTTCCGCCGAATTCCTGGAGCGCACCGCCGCCGACCTGCGCCGCGCCTATCCGGGCATCGAGATCCTGCCGCTGGCGGAGGATTTCACCCAGCGCTTCGCCTTGCCGCAGATGACGCGGGCCCGCCCGCTGCTGGGCTTTTTCCCCGGCTCCACCATCGGCAATTTCGAACCGGCCGACGCGCGCGACTTCCTCGCCCAAGCCCGCGAAACCCTCGGCCCCGGCAGCCGCATGATCGTGGGCGTGGACCTGGTGAAGGACCCGCGCCGGCTCCATGCCGCCTATAATGACGCGGCGGGCGTGACGGCGCAGTTCAACAAGAACGTGCTGGTGCGCGCCAATCGCGAATTGGGCACCGATTTCGAGCTGTCGGCCTTCGTGCACCGCGCCTTCTTCAATGCGCCGGCGAGCCGGATCGAAATGCACCTCGTCAGCGCCGAGGCGCAGACCGTGCACCTGGAGGGGGCCGCCTATCATTTCGCGGCGGGGGAAAGCCTGCACACCGAATGCAGCTACAAATACACGCTGGATGGCTTCGCCGACCTCGCAGCCAATGCCGGCTGGCGGAGCGAGGCGGCATGGACCGACGCCGAGCGCCTGTTCAGCGTGCACCTGCTGGCGAGCCCCGGCTGAGAAAACCTGCGCCGCCGCGCTCAAGGGTTTGAGATTTTTCCACATTTGCCGCGCTGCACACCGCAGAGTGGAAGCAAAACCGCTTGGCCTGCCGATGGCTTCATGGGACCCTGCTTGAAACGGGTCGCATTGGAGCGGGGGAAATGCTTATCGAGGATCGCGGACCCGGCTTTCAGGGAAAGGCATCCCTGCACGGCTGGATGATCTGGGGCACCGCGGCCCTGTTCTATCTGTATGAATTCTTCGTCCGCGTCGCCCCCTCCGCCATGGAGCCGGAACTTCAAAGCCATTTCGGCCTGTCGGCTGCCGCATTGGGCGCGGCGGCGGGCACTTATTATCTCGTCTATTCGCCCATGCAGCTCATCTCGGGCACCATCATCGACCGCTTCGGCGTGAAGCAGGTGCTGGTGGTCTCGGCGCTGATCTGCACCTCCGGCGCGTTCCTGGAGATCATCGGCTCCAGCAGCTTCTTCCTGGTGGCGGCGCGGTTCGCGCAGGGCTTCGGCTCGGCGTTCGCGTTCGTCGGCACCATGTATATCGCGGCCGAATGGTTTCCCCGCTCCATGCTGGCACGGCTCTCGGGGCTCACCACCTCGCTCGGCATGGCGGGCGCCATCATCGGCAATGCCGGCATCGCCCGCATGGTGGAAACGCTCGGCTGGCAGAGCGCGCTCGTGGGCGCGGGCTTCGTCGGCATCGGCATCACGGCGCTGATCGTGTTCGTGATCCCGAGCCGCCCGCCGGCGGGAACCGACGTGCCCCATCCCTACAAGCCCAACGTGCTGCGGGCGCTGCGCATCGTCTATGCCAACCCGCAGAGCTGGTACCTCGGCATCATCGGCGCGGCGCTCTACATGCCGCTGTCGATCCTCGGCGCGCTGTGGGGCGCGGAATATATCTCCGCTGTCACCGGCGCCTCGAAGCTCGAGGCCACGGGCGCGGTTTCCATGATGTATGTGGGCTGGCTGGTGGGCGGCCCGCTCGCCGGCTTTGCCTCCGACAAGCTCGGCATCCGCCGGCCGATCCTGCTCTATGCCAGCGCGGCGACGGTGGTGGTGACCTTCGTGATCGCGGTCATTCCCGGCATGTCGCTGCCGGTGGCCTATCTGCTGCTGCTCCTGCTGGGGCTGGCTTCCTGCTCGCAGGTGATCTGCTTCGCGACCGTCGTGGAGCACAATCCCCATACCGTCACGGGCACCGCGCTCGCCTCCACGAACATGATCATCATGCTCGCGGGCGGGATCGCGGAATGGGCGTTCGGCCTGGTGCTGGATCTGGTCGGCGGCTCGGGCGACACCGGGCAATATTCAGCGCAGGCCTATCATTATGCCATCCTGATGCTGCCGGCGATCTCGCTGGTGGGCCTGGCGGCGGCGACGATGGTGAAGGAAGCCAAGGAAACCGTCGGCGTGCAGGAAGCCGCCGCGCCGGCGTAAGCGCGCGAAGGGCGGGGCCACGCGGCCCTGCCCTGTTCGGCTCAGAGCGTGGTCAGTTCGCTCTGGATACCCTTGGAAAGCGCCGCGCCATCGTCGAGCGGGGCGAGATAGTCCACCGCCATCTGCCGGAAGCGTGGCAGGCCCTTATAGGCCTCGATGTCGGGATGCAGGTCGCGCAGCACGCGATGCAGTCGCTTGCCCCATTTGGGCACCCGCGCCACCTCCTCCAGGCTGGCGAGATAGCAGCGGATGCCGAACAGGATCGCGTTCGAGCGCGGCAGGCGATACAGGGTCTGCAATTCCACCCGCAGATGCACCTTCTGCCCGACGTTTTCCGGCGTCACGCTCGCCTTGTCCGGCCCCCAGACGGGATAATTCTCCGGCGAGGTGTCGAGGCGCGGATTGATGGTCATGGTCCAGTTCAGCCGCCGCACCGGCGCGCCATACTGCAGGCGCAGCAGATATTTCAGCGCGCGGTCGAACACCCCCTTCTCATGCGCCAGCGGCACCGGGCCGTGCCATTCGTGGAAGCTCATGCCGATGTCGAATTCGAACGACCAATCGGCCTGGGTGGTGACCATGCCGCCGTCCACATAGAGATTGTCCTCGCGCTGGTCCTGCAAGGTGAAATCGCCCTGGGCCTGGCGGGTGATGTATTCGAACGGCGGGCAAGGCAGCGTCTCCGCCCTGCCGAAGGTGAAGCTCTGGTGGAGGCCGAGCGGCCGGTTGATCCAGGTCCACAAATCGCCCGCCTTGGTGAGCGAGAAATGCGCGGGATAATCGGCGGCCAGATTCTCCATGATGAGTTCGAGCGTATCCCATTGCGCCGCCATCATGTGCGGCAGCACCTGGCAGCGCTTGGGATCTTCCGCCAGCACCTGCGCGCGCTCGCGGCATTCGGCGACATAATGCTCGTCCACGTCGAACACATGGTCATAGGCCGGGCTCGCGCCGCCCTTCACATGCGGCTCGATGTTCACCGAATACATGTACTGGTCTTCGGGGAACGGAAACGGAAAGTGCAGGATGGCCGCGCTCGAATTGCGATAGGTGAAGTCGCGGCGGAAGGTTTCATTGGGCTTGAATTGAAGGGTCATGGCACATCCTTCCGGTCACGAAGAAAGTCTGGGAACATCCCCTCTCCCGCGTGCGGGGGAGGGTTAGGGAGGGGGAACGCCGCATCCCCCGCAGAAGCATCGGCGCGGCGTGAGAAGCGCCCCCCTCACCCCAGCCCTCTCCCCGACGGGGAGAGGGAGCTAGCCGAGCCCACCCGAAGAGGCGACCACTCGGTTTCACCTCTCCCCGACGGGGAGAGGTCGGCCGCGTAGCGGACGGGTGAGGGCGCAGAGCCTTTCCGGACGAATTCCAGCTCGCCGAAAGGGCCCCTCGCCCCTCACCCCAGCCCTCTCCCCCTCGGGGAGAGGGAGCTGACCGAGCCCACCCCAAAGAGGGGGCCGCCGGGGTTTCACCTCTCCCCGACGGGGAGAGGTCGGCCGCGTAGCGGACGGGTGAGGGGGCAGAGCCATTCCGGACGAACAAGGTCGCCGAAGGGGCTCTCTCGCCCCTCACCCCAACCCTCTCCCCATCGGGGAGAGGGAGACACTTTCAAAAATCCAGCACCACCTGCGCGGTGCGGGCGCGCGAGACGCAGGGCATCATGAATTTCTGCGAGGCCTTCTCCTCCGCCGAGAGGAAGTCGTCGCGGTGCTCCACCTCGCCGTCCAGCACATCGAGCTTGCATTCCCCGCACGCCCCGCCGCGGCACAGGCAGGGCGCCGCGATGCCCTGCGCCTCCAGCGCCTCCAGCAAGGTCTGGTTGTCGGCGACCTGAATCTCGATGCCGGATTTCGCCAGCACCGCCTTGAACGGCAGGCCGCCGGAGGCATCGCCGAAGCTTTCGCGGTGGATCTTGCCCGAAGGCCAGCCGAGCGCAACCGCGCTCGTGATCACCGCATCCATCAGCGCGCGCGGGCCGCAAGTATAGACATGGGTGCCGAGCGGCTGGCGCGCCAAAATCCCCGCGAGATCGAACGCCGCGCGCCCGTTGCCATGGATGAAGATGTCCTCGCCCGCCGCGTGGGGCGCCAGCAGTTTCTCGAACACCGGCGCCTCGTCCGCCGTGCACAGCTGGTGCAGCTCGAACCGCGCGCCGCGCGCTTTCAGCGCCGGCACATAGGAGAGCAGCGGCGTGATGCCGATGCCGCCGGCGATCAGCAGGTGCTTCCTGGCCTTGGCGGCCAGCGGAAACAGATTGCCCGGAACCCCGATCTCGATCACATCGCCGCGCGCAACGCTCTGATGCAGAAAGCGCGAGCCGCCGCGCGACTGGGCCACGTGCCGCACGATGATTTCATAGCGCGCCCGGCTCTCGGGCGGGGAGACCAGGGAATAGGCATTCTTCATCACCCGCCCCTCATGGCGCAGGGTGACCAGGACATGGGCGCCGGCGGAGGGCGTCGGCAGCGGCCCGCCGTGCAAGGGCGCGAAGGCGAAGCGCTTCAGCGTGGGCGAAAGCTGTTCGATCTCATGGATGCGGACCGGGATCGGACCTGAAGCAATCATGCGTAAAGCTCCTCGGCATCAGGAACCGCGCCGGGCACTTCGGCATCCACCTGCACGCCCATGAAGGCCGCGTGCCGGCGGGAGAAATGATCGCGCACGAACAGGTTCGCCCCGCAGCCGCCGCAGGTGAAGATGGAGGTGGTGACGCCTTCCCCATAGGTGCGGCAATGCACGCAGAACACCCGCCGGGCCTTGCTTCCGGCATGGGCGAGGCGGATTTCCTGGCGGCTCATGCCGGCCTTATCGGCGATGCGGAACACATCCCACAGAAACGGCTCGGAGCCGATGGCGTAGAGGCGCAGGCCCATGGTTTCGCGGGCCAGCCGCTCCTCCAGGGCCGAGAACAGATGGCCGTTGGCGCGGAACGGCCGCACGCTCTCGCCCTGCGTATCCACCACGGAGACGGGCAGCAGCGCGCTGCGGTTCACCACGGTCCAGGTTTCGAACGCGGTCGGCTCGAACCCCTCGGCCAGGGCCTCCGCAGGCAGCGCCGGGCCTTCCACCAGCAGCAGATGATGCCGGCCGGCCGGGTCCAGTTCCAGCGGCGCATATTTGGGCCGGCTCTTGATGCCTTGATCGCTCATGATGCCTTTCCGCTTCAGGTCAAAATTCCAAGGCCCGACGCCTGCGCCGCCCCCCTCACCCCAACCCTCTCCCCGGCGGGGAGAGGGGGCTTTGCGTTCTCCGCCCAAACACCCCTCGCCGGAACACCGCCCGACCCCTCACCTCTCCCCCACGGGGAGAGGTCGGCCGCGCAGCGGACGGGTGAGGGGGAACACCCTGCAAAGCCGCCCCTTACGCCCGCACCCGCGTCTTCTGCGGGTCGAAATGCGGGAACGGCACGATCTGCGCAGGAATGCGCTTCTGGTGGCCGTCCAGCTTGCCGATTTCGATCGGACCGCCCGCCTCCGCCGCCGCGATATCGAGCCGCGCGAGCGCGATATTCTGCTTCAGGATCGGCGACTTGGTGGCGCTGGTGACGACGCCCACCTGGGCGCGGCCGCTATAGATGGGGTCGCCGTGGCCCACATCGTCATTGGAGCCGATGAGAAGCCCCACCATCTTGCGGGCCGGATTGGCCTTGCGCCGCAACAGCGCCTCGCGGCCGACGAAATCCTCGTCCTTGTTCGCCACCGCAAAGCCGATGCCGGCCTCGAACGGGTCGGTCTGGTCGCAGAAATCATAGCCGGCGAAGACAAGCCCCGCCTCGATCCGCAGCATGTCCAGCGCGGTGAGGCCGAGCGGCGTCATCCCCTTGGGCGCGCCGGCCGCCCACACCGCATCCCACAGCGCGGTGGCATCCTTGGGGTGGCACCAGATTTCGAAGCCGAGCTCGCCGGTATAGCCGGTGCGCGAAACGATCAGCGCCGGCCCCTTCGGCCCGCCGAGGCGGGCGATGGCGAAGCGGAACCATTTCAGCTCGGCGATCGAAGGCTGCACCGGCGAGGTCCAGATGATCTCGGACAGGATCTCGCGGCTCAGCGGCCCCTGCACGGCGATATTGTGGAGCTGGTCGGTGGAGGATTTGACGAAGGCTTTCAGGCCCCATTCGGCAGCCTTTTCGCGCAGCCATTTGCCGGTGAATTCCTCGCCGCACACCACGCGGAAATTCGCCGGGCCGAGGCGGAAGACGGTGGCATCGTCGATCATGCCGCCGTGCGCGTAGCAGAGCGCGGTATAGACCACCTGCCCGACCGAAAGCTTGCGGATATCGCGCGTCACCGTGCGCTGGAGCAGGACTTCCGCGTCGGGGCCGGTCACCTCGAACTTGCGCAGCGGGGAAAGATCCATCACCGCCGCCTTCTCGCGGCAGGCCCAATATTCCGCGATCGGCCCCGCGCCGGTGAAGCAGGTGGGCAGCCAGAAGCCGCGATATTCCACGAAATTGCGGGTCTGCTCGGCGATCCGGGGGTGGAAGGCGCTCTCCCGCGTCAGGCGCGGCTCGGCTTCGGGGCTCATGCGAAACGCGGTTCCTTTGGAAATGGGGGTGCCGCCGTCATAGACGCGGACATGGATGTCGGTCGGATGCCAGGCATTGGCGGAATCGATGTCGTCGGCGCAGGAGGAGGAGGCGCAGACGAGGTCCGTCATGGCCCGCAGCAGCACATAATCGCCGGGGCGCGACCAGGGCTCGTCCATTGTCAGGGCGTTGGAGCTTTCGACGCAGGTATTGAAGAAGAAGTTGATCGCCGGCCAGCCGCGCTTCTCCTTGATGCCGTAAGGCTTCAGGACGAGGTTGAAATTGTCCGAGCAATTGTCGTGGCCGGGATAACCCATGTCCTCGTAATATTTGGCCGAGCAGGCGAGCGCGAACGTGTCGTGCCGGCCCACGGTGTCGCGCACCACTTCCACCAGCGGCACCTGGCGTTCGTCGAAATATTTCGAATGCAGGCCGGGGCCGGGGAAGGCCGAGCCCATGAGCGTGCGCGTGGTGGTGGAATCGAGGCCGTATTCCAGCCCCTCTTCGTCCAGCGCCTTGGCATCGAAGGCGAGGAAGTCGGAGCATTGCCGGCCTTCCACATCGATGATCTGGATATAGTCGCCGGCCTTCACGCGATACGCCTTGGCGCGGGCGGCGGGAATGCGCAGGTCCAGGACAATTTCGCCCAGCGGCGGCGGCAATTCCGGCAGGGAGCCGGCGACGCGGGAGACGTCGACCTTCAGCTCCGTCGGCGGGCTCTGCTCGTCGGGTGCCATCAGCGGGCCGCCGGCAGCGATCACCACCAGAAGATCCGTGAGCGCGGTCAGGCGCGCCTCGGCGCCCGGCGCATCGCTCTCGCCCAGCAGGATGCGCGTCGGCGCGGCGGTATCGATGCCGCGTTGCGCCAGCAGGCGGGCAACCTCCGCCCCACCCTCCCCGGCCAGGCGCGCGGAGAGCGGCGCGCCACGCGGGGCGGCGTCAAGCCCCAGCGCTGGCGCGGCATCCGCGCCGCTGGCGTCGAAAGCGAAGAGATCGGCGGCCTGGAGGCCCTCGGGATCGGTGATGCGGATTTCATCGCCCGCCTTCAGCGCGAAGGCGGCACAGCCGCCGCCCGGCACCACGCGGCGCTCGGCGAGCGAGCGGGGCGCCGAAGGCGGACCGGAAGACAGGGAAGGCACGGCGATGGCATCCATGGGCGTCAGTCCGGATCGGTCAGCGAGCGATAGCGCCCGCGGTAATAGATGAGCGGGGCGCCCTCGCCCTCGGCATGGAAATGCACCACGCGGCCGACGAAAATCTCATGGTCTCCGCCGTCATAATGGGCATAGGCGGCGCATTCGAAGGCCGCATGGGCGGGGCGCAGCAGAGGCGCTCCGGAATGGCCCTCGTGAAGCTCGAGATTGGCGAACTTGTCGGCGCCGCCGCGCGCGAAGCGGTTGGACAATTCCTCCTGTCCCTCCAGCAGCACGTTGACCGTGAAGAATTGCAGCTTCTCCAGCCGCGCCAGCGACTGCAGCGAGCGCGCCATGGAGAACAGGATCAGCGGCGGGTCGAGGGAGACGGAGGAAAAGGAATTCACCGTCACGCCCAGCGGCCCTTCCGCGTCGCGGCCGAGCACCACGGCGATGCCGGTGGCGAACCGGCCGAGCACATTGCGCAGTTCGCGCGGATCGAAGCGGGCGTCGAGATCGATGCGGGTCATGGGTGGAAGGCGCTCCTCGCTCCCGCGTTCCCCGGCGACGGCAAGGCCGCCGGCACCGAGCGGAACGCCCGATGCCGGGAAGGTGACCGAAGCCGGCAGGAGGGACAAGCCTTGTCCCCCCTGTTGCGCGCCCGCACCCCGCAGGCTTGCGTCCGGCGGCATGGCGGCGGCGCTCACGCCACCTTGGCCGGCTGAAGCTCGGCGAGGAGCTTCTCGGCGAAGGCGCGCTTCTGCGCGTCGTCCATCTTCTTCACTTCATTGTTGAGCATGCGCTGGTTGATGGACTTGTTCCAGTAATCCAGGCTCTCGAAGCCCAGCAGCGAGGCCTTGCCGACGAACTGGCGCAGCACTTCATTGGTGGGGCCCATCACCCAGCCGGCCTTGCCGTCGCGCAGATAGCGCTCGATCTGCAGCGCCGGGCGATAGCCGGTGCCGCCGCAGGCGTGCAGCATCTTGTCGGTGACGTGGGTGACGTTCTTGGCGGCCTCGAACTTCACCTGCCACAGCCAATGCAGCAGCGCCGAGCGCGGCAGCGCGTCGAGGTCCTTGTGGATCGACCAGTCGCAATTATTGGTCACGCTGTCGAGCGCCTGGGCCATCTGGAAGACGAAGGCGCGGCACGCATTGGTGTCCATGATCGCCTCGCCGACATAATCCTGGATGGTCGGATAATCGGCGACGCGCATGCCCACGTCATTGTGGGTTTTGCGGGTGGTGTGGCGCTTGGCGATGTCGATCACCGCGAGCGAGATGCCGTTCCAGCAGGCGGAGGAGCAGGTGAGGAAGAACGGGTCCACCACCTCGTCATTGGATTTCGCGCCGTCGCCGATGGGGCCGACCATGGCGTCCTTGGGGATCACCACGCCTTCCACCTGGATCGGGCCGGACTGGTTGCCGCGCAGGCCGAGGCCGTCCCATTCGGACGGATTGGACTTCACGTCGTCCTTGAGCACCAGGAAGCAGGAGAGGTCGGAATAATCGCCCGAGAAGCCGGGGCTGGTGGTCTGGAGGATGTACCAGTCGGCAAACCCGCCGGAGGTGGTCCAGGAGGCCTTCTTGGTGATCTTCCAGCCATCCCCGAAGGCCTCGGCCTTGGAGGAGATGGGATACCAGAAGTGCGAGCCGGTCTCGGGATCGGAATAGGACAGGGTGCCGATCAGCACATCGGCGTCGAGCCGCTTGAGAATGTCGGTGAGGCGGACGTTGTCGTGATAGCGCAACAAGGCCGCCGCCACGGCGCCGAGGTGCATGGTGTAGCACATGGCGGTGGAGGGGCAGCCGTAGCGCGCGATGGTTTCCACCACCATGGCCGCGCAGACATGGCTTTCGCCGAGGCCGCCAAGGTCCTTCGGCACCGTCAGCGACAGCAGGCCGAGGGTGGCGAGCGCCTCGAAATTCTTGCGGGGATAGATGTATTGCGCGTCGCTCTCGATGGCGTTGGCGCGCAGCGTGGTTTCGCATAAAGCGATGAGCTTGGCCTGCAATTCCTTCTGGGCGGGGGTGAGGAGCCATTGCGGGTCCCACTCGAACCCGAGGCCCCAGAATTCCTCCTGGCCCCACATTTTGACTTGCGACATGACGCTTGCTCCGAACGCCCGGCGCCTCAGCACGCGAGCGGTGAATGTCCCCGGCGCGCTGTTCCCCTCAGTGAACTTTTTTGCCGCCGCAGAAACAGATTGCCAAATGCTCCGTCGGACGCAAGAACCAAAAGCAGGCACAGAAATGCACACAAAATAGGCGAGATATGCGAAAGCAACGACTTACCATTTTTATGTCGCCTATTCTTTGGGCGCGTTAGTCAAAAGATTTCTTCTGAGGAAAAGTAATTGACAGAAAATGCCCCTCGCACAAGGATGACCCCGCCTTGCAGAGCCTGAGGGGACGCAAAGAATGAGCCCGACGCCATTGCGCCAGTCGATCCTGAACGAGCGTCACCGCGCGCTCGGATCGAAGCTGGAAGAATCCTGGAACGACACCGCCATTCCCCAGCATTACGCCACCGATCCCTATGAGGAGGTCGCCGTCGTGCGCACCCGCGCCGGCCTCATCGACGTGTCGGCGCTGAAGATCGTGAACGTCTCGGGTCCCGACGCCACTGCCTTCCTCAACCGCCTCGTCACCTCCGACGTTGCAAAGATCGCGCCCGGCCGCTCCATGATCTCTTCCATGGTGGGGGAAGACGGCGGGCTCATCGACGACGTGCTGATCTATTGCGACAGCCCCACCGCCTATCGCCTCTCCCATGGCGGCGGCGCCACCGAGGAGGTGCTCCCGCTCCTCACCGAGGGGCTGGACGTCACCTTCGCGCGCGACGACGACGTGCACATCCTCTCCCTGCAAGGGCCGAAGGCGCTGGAGATCCTCCAGCCCGGCACGCCGCTCGATATCGCCGGCATCCCCTATTTCGGCCATGCGCCGACCACCCTCTACGGCATCGCGGTTTCGCTCGCGCGCGGCGGCTATTCCGGCGAGCGCGGCTATGAGGTGTTCGTGAAGGCCAAGGATGCGGTCGAAGTGTGGGACAAGATCCTGGAGGCCGGCAAGCCTCACGGAATCATGCCGGTGTCGTGGGATTGCCTGGATTTCGGCCGGGTGGAAGCCGCCTTGCTGTTCTTCCCGTTCGACATGCCCCACAAGGACACCACGCCGTGGGAAGTGTTGATGGACTGGACGGTGGACCTCTCCAAGCCGGATTTTCGCGGCAAGGCGGCCCTGATGGCCCGCAAGGGCACCGAGCGCACCCACCAGGCCGGGCTTGAAGTGTTGCACTCCGCCGCCATCACCCCTGGCGCCAAGATCCTCAAGGACGGTCAGGAAGTGGGCACGGTGAATTCCACTGTATTCAGCCAGCATCTGATGAAGTCGCTGGCCCTGGTGTCGATCATCCCGTCGCTCACCACCCTCGGCACCGCCGTGACCGTGGTGGACGACGGCAAGAGCTATGAGGCCAATGTGGTCCGCACGCCGTTCTACGATCCCCTGCGCCTGCGCACCCACCCACTCGCCGAACGCGGCTGAGCCGCGCGGCTGCCCCCTCACCCGTCCGCTGCGCGGCCGACCTCTCCCCCTCGGGGAGAGGTGAGACGGAAAGGCCGGGCTTTAAGACGGGCCCTCTCCCCCACGGGGAGAGGGCTGGGGTGAGGGGGCCATCCCATCCCGCAAACACACTGCGCCCCAATACGCGCGCCGCTTCCTATTAAGCATCTCTATGCGGCTAAGAATTGCCAATCGCCGCCCGGCCGGCGCTTCTGCTATGTTCAAGCACCGGAGCGACGGGGATCGGGGCGGACATTCAGTGATTTTCATATCCAGGCAGATTCCGCGCCGCGCCGGCAGCGCCGCAAGCGTGCAGACCGCGCGTGCCACGCCGCTCACCGCCCTGCCCCTTCTGGCCCTGCTTCTCGCCGCCGCGATCCTGCTTTCCGCCTGCGCCGACCGTCCGGGCGCCGATGTGCTGACCCCCAATCTCACCGAGGCGCCGGGCGCCAAGCCGCATACCATCCTCGTCGCCACTACCCGCGCGCGCGACCCGCGGCCCGGCACCCTGTTCAGCGGCGAACGCGGGACCGGGCTCGACTTTGCCAATGTGACGCTGACCGTGCCGCCCGCGCACCAGCCCGGCGGCATCGAATGGCCGAAACAGGCGCCCGGCAACCCCGCAACCGAGATGGTGGTGCATGAAGCGGTCTATCGCGACACCGACCAGGATTTCGTGCGCGATCTCAATGCCCAGCTTGCCCGGCTGCCGGCCGGGAACCGCAATGTCCTGGTGTTCGTGCATGGCTACAACACCATGTTCTCCGAGGCGCTCTACCGCCTGACGCAGATGACCCATGATTCCGACGTGCCGGGCGTGCCGGTGCTGTTCAGCTGGGCCTCGCGCGGCAAGACCGAGGATTATGTCTACGACAACAACAGCGCCACCGCCGCGCGCGACAATCTGGAACGCACGCTCACGCTGGTGGCCTCCAGCAAGGCGGAGAAGATCACCATCATGGCCCATTCCATGGGCAATTGGGTGACCGTGGAGGCGCTGCGCCAAATGAAGATCGGCGGCAACGGCCTGCCCGCGAATCGCGTCGGCAATATCATCCTCGCCGCGCCGGATATCGACGTGGACGTGTTCAAATCGCAGCTGAAGCGCTTCGGCAAGCCGGAAAAGCCGTTCATCGTCATCGTCTCGCGCGACGACAAGGCGCTCGGCTTCTCCGATTTCCTGGCCGGCGGCAAGGTGCGGCTTGGCAATTACACCAATGACGACGAACTGGTGGCGCTCGGCGCCGTGGTGATCGACATGACCAATGTGAAGGCCATGGACCCGATGAACCACGGCAAATTCGCCCAGCTGGCGCAACTGGCCCCCGCCCTGCGCGGCCAACTCGCCGCCCATGGCGCACTGGCCGGCGCCAAGCCGAACACCATCGAGCTGGACGGCATCCAGATTTCCGGCGTCAACCAGAATATCGGCCTGCTGCCCGCGCTCGCCGCACCTGCCGGGGCCGCGACACCCGCCGAGGTCGCGACACCCGGCGTGGCCGCGACACCCGCCGCGCCGGCCCGATAGAGCATTTTCGAGCGACGTGGACACCGGTTCGCGTGAAGAAAATGCGACACCGCCAATGCCCTAGCCGCCGGTCACCGTCAGGCTTTCGGTGCGCCCGCCTGTGACGCATCGGTCTGCGGCAGGATTGTGAGCTTCTTCACCGTCAGCTCTTCAATCGTGAGCGAGCGGATGCGCGCGCGCCCGATGGCGAGCCGGCCGATGGCCAGCGCCCCGATGGCGAGCGCGCCGAACGCCAGCGCCCCCACTGCGATGGCGCCCAGCGAGGCAGTGCCCACGGTGGAGGCGCCGATCGCGGAGGCGCCCACGGCTGACGCCTTGGTGCGGGACAGGGACATGGGGGACTGGCGCGGCATGAGGGGCTCCCGGTATGGCGTGGCGCGGACGGCGACGCAGCCGCCCGCGATCTTGCCCCCATTCAGCGCTCAGGCAACGCCGTATTGCTTGAACCAGGCGAGCATGCGCTTCCAGCCGTCCTCGGCCGCTTCCTTGCGATAGCTCGGGCGATAGTCGGCATGGAAGGCGTGGGGCGTATCGGGATAGATCACGATGTCCACCGTCTTGCCGGCGGCGCGCGCCGTGTCGCGCTGCTTTTCCACGTCGGCGACGGGAATGCCGGTATCGGCGGCGCCATAGAGGCCGAGCACCGGGGCCTTGAGGTCGGCGGCGACATCGGCGGCGGTCTTGGGCTGGATGGCGGTGCGCGTGCCGCCGATGGGGCCGTACCAGGCCACGGCCGCCTTCAGCTTGGGATTATGCGC
>NCHM01000492.1 GCA_002257205.1 Rhizobiales bacterium 24-66-13
GCGCATCGCCGAGGCGCTGCTGGCCCATCCGGCGGTGAGCGACGTGCACATGGCGGATTTCCAGACACTCGGCGGCAAGGTCGGCCTCTATGCCTTCGTCGAGGCGAGCGGCGATCTGACCGCCGAGGCACTTCGCACCCATCTGGCCACGGCCTTGCCCGACCGCCCGCACCTCGACCATTTGCAACTCGTGCCGTTGCTGCCGCGCGATAATAATGGCGTGGTGCGGGACGATTTGCTGCTGCTGGTGGCGCGTAACCAGATCGAGATGCTGGAAAGCCTCTCCGGCTCGCAGGTCACCCGCGAGCTTGTGGATCAGATCGCGCGCGGCCGCCTCAACCTTACCGACCGGATCACGCGGCCGGCAGCCTGATCCAGTCGCGCCCGGCGCGCGCCTTCGCGGCCGCGCGCCACAGCGTCCAGGCCCGCACAAAGGGCGGAAGACCGACGATGCGGGTGAACGGATCGCCGGCCCGCGCCAGCGCCTTCAGGTCACCGGCGACCAACGCCAGCGGCAAAAAGGCGGGTACCGCCTGCGCTGGCACGCGCGGCAAAGCGGCGTGCGCCGCCTTCAAGTGATGGGCCACCCGCGCGCGCAATTCGGCGAGCACAGCGGCAATGCCGGGACCCGCTTTTCGCTTCACCACATCCTCGCGTGTGAGGCCATGGCGCTGGAGCACGTCGAGCGGCAGAAAGCACTGGCCGCGCGCCGCATGCAGCGGCAGCGCCCGCATCAGGCCGGTGAGCGCGATCGCCACCCCCGCATGGCCGGCCGCATCGGCGAGGGCGGGATCGGCGCGGCCCAGAAGGATCGTCGCGCCGAGCTGGATCAGCACCGACGAGGTTTCACCCGCATAGCCCTCCAGGTCGTGGAGCGTGGGCATGGCATCGTCGTAAAGATCGAAGGTGCGGGCATCGATCAGGTTCAGCAGAGCGCCGCGCGGCAGGTCGCAGATGGCGATGGTGTCGAGCATGGCCGCCGCGACCGGATGGCCGGAAACATCACCGCGTCCCAGTCCCTCGATGATTTCGCGCCACCATTGCAGGCGCATTTCACCGGGCAGCGCCTCGCGGACCACCTCGCGGACCCGCGCCACTTCCAGATTGAAAGCATAGAGCGCCATCAGGTGGCGGCGGGGCGCCGAGGCGGCGAACAAAGCGGCGAGAAATCGGTCGCGGTCGTGGGCGCGAATGAGATCGGCACAATGGGAATAGGCGGTTTCCAGATCAGGCGCAGCGAATGCGCCGGAATCTTCGCTCATGACGCGCCTCAAGGTCTCAGAATGCGATCAACGCCACGCCCACGCGCCGGCCTTCGGCCAGCAGCACATTATAGGTGGAGGCGGCGGCCGGCGTCGGCATAAGTTCAAAGCGCAGGTGCGCTGCGCGCAACCGCTCCTTCAGCCGCTCCGGCAGATGCGCCGGGTCTCGGCCCGTGCCCAGGAACAGCAGTTCGAACGCCTTGGCTTCCGCGATGATCGGCGCGAGTGCCGCCGCATCGAGGGAGGAGAAGGTCTCGACCGCCCAGGGCCGGATCCCGGACGGCAGTGCCAGGATCGACCCTGAATGGGACATGCCGGAAAAATGAAAGAAACGGTCCCCATAGCCGTCGATGGGAACCTGGCGGGGCAGGAACGCCTCGGTTTTCTGCTCCGCCATCTTGGGCCGCCTCGCCTGCTATTTGCGCGGCTTGCCGCGCGAGCGTGCGCGACTCGCCGAGGGAACGGGTGCGGGCTTCGGCGCATCGGGGGTGGCTGGCAGGATTTCCGCCTCCTCCGTCAAGGGCGCCATCACTTCATCGACCCGCGCGGCGATGCCCTGCGGCTTCTTCTCGCCCTCCACCGCGCTGGGGCGTAGGCCAAGGTGAATCAGCATCGGCGCCGCGACGAAGATGGTGGAATAGGTGCCAACGATGATGCCCACTGCCATGGCGAGGGAGAAGCCGCGCAGCACTTCCCCGCCGAAGAAATAAAGCGCCAGCGTCGCCAGGAAGGTGGTGAGGGAGACGATGATAGTCCGCGAGAAGGTCGCGTTCACCGAGAGGTCGAGCATCTCCGGCAGGGGGATGCGCTTATAGCGGCGCAGCATCTCGCGGATACGATCATACACCACGACCGTATCGTTGAGCGAATAGCCCATGATGGTGAGGATGGCGGCGATCGAGGTCAGATCGAAATCGATCCCGAGAATCGAATAGATCGCCAGCGTCACGAAGATATCGTGCGCCGTGGTGGCAATAGCGCCCACCGCGAACTGCCATTCGAAGCGGAACCACAGATAGACCAGCACCGCCACCGCGCCCAGCAGCAGGGCGATGATGGACTGGCGCACCAGCTCCGCCGACACGCTCGGGCCCACCGTCTCCACCCGGCGGATGGTGTAGTCCGTGCCCAGGGCGGAGGAGATCTTGCCGACGATCGCCTGCTGGGCGGCATCAGAGGTGCCGGCCTCGCCGACGCGGATCAGCACGTCGCGGGGGGAACCGAATTCCTGGATCTGGACATCGCCCAGCTCGAGGTCGCCGAGATGTTCGCGCAGGCCGGAAATGTCGGCCGCCGCCTGGCTGGTCTGCGCCTCCACCAGCGTGCCGCCCCGGAAATCAATGCCGAGGTTGAAGCCGAAGGTGGCGAAGCACACGAGAGCCAGCACCATCGCCGCCGCCGAAAGCGGAAAGGTGACATGGCGCAGGCGCATGAAACCGAAGTGGGTCTGCGCCGGGATATAATCGATCAAAGGCATTTACGGCGCACCTTCAGATGGGCAGCTTCGCCGGGCGCTGCCATTTCACCCACCATGCGATCATGAGCCGGGTGAGGGTGTAAGCAGTGAACACGGTGGTCAGAAGGCCAAGGATATAGGTGACGGCGAAGCCGCGCACCGGGCCCGAGCCGCCCAGCAGGAACAGAATGGAGCCCGTGGCAAGGGAGGTCACGTTGGCGTCCATGATGGTGCCGAGCGCGTGGGTGAAGCCCTTGTCGATGGCGGCGATGGCGGAGCGGCCCTCGCGGGCCTCGTCGCGGATACGCTCGAAGATCACGACGTTGGAATCCACCGCCATGCCGATGGTGAGCACCACG
>NCHM01000493.1 GCA_002257205.1 Rhizobiales bacterium 24-66-13
TTAAGAGCGAGCCGGTAGATCAGCCGCACCGTGCCGGCGTGCAGCGGGTCGATCCCAGCTTCTTCTTGGTTTGGGAGCCGCGCTGTTCGGCCGCGATGATACGATCGCCGATCGGTGGCAGGCGCTGTTCCAGAAGTCCTGCCGGGCATCGGCTTTCGGGATCATCGCCCGGTCGATACGGGTGAGCCGGTCCTGGTCGATCTCCGCCATGAGCTTTCGGCGCGGCTCGATCTCGGTGACGAGACCAAGTTCCAGCGTCGCCCGTTCGCTCGCTCGCGGATGCCGCCCGCGGGATAATCGCCATTGATGATGAGATCCTCGCCCAGGGCGTCGCGGCCATTGACGATGACATGGACATGCGGATGGCCGGTGTTGGGGTGATTCACGGCGATCAAATCGAGCTTGGTGCCGAGGTCGGCCTCGACCTGCGCCATCAACCCGCGGATAACGCGTTCTCTGGAGCATTTTCGAGCGCATCTGCCACAGCCGGCGAACGGTGGGGAGGACCGGGCGCCGGTTCGGCGCCCGCATCCGGATCAGTCGCGCAGCAGATCGTTGATGGAGGTCTTGGCGCGGGTCTTTTCGTCCACGCGCTTCACGATCACCGCGCAATAGAGCGAGGGACCGGGCCGGCCATCGGGCAGCGGCTTGCCGGGAAGGGCGCCGGGCACCACCACGGAATAGGGCGGAACCTCGCCCACGAACACTTCGCCGGTCTCCCGGTCGATGATCTTGGTGGAGGCGGAGATGAACACGCCCATGGAGAGCACGGAGCCGCGCCGCACCACCACGCCCTCCACCACTTCCGAGCGGGCGCCGATGAAGCAATCATCCTCGATGATCACGGGGCCGGCCTGGAGCGGCTCCAGCACGCCGCCGATGCCGACGCCGCCGGAGAGGTGCACATGCTTGCCGATCTGCGCGCAGGAGCCCACCGTGACCCAGGTGTCCACCATGGAGCCCTCGCCCACATGGGCGCCGAGGTTCACGAACGAGGGCATCAGCACCACGTTGGGCGCGATATAGGCGGAGCGGCGCACGATGGCGCCGGGCACGGCCCGGAAGCCGGCGGCGCGGAATTCGCTCTCGTCCCAGCCCTCGAACTTGGAGGGCACCTTGTCCCACCAATGCGCGCCGCCCGGACCGCCGGGAATGGTTTCCATGTCGTTGAGGCGGAAAGAGAGCAGCACCGCCTTCTTCAGCCATTGATTGACGTGCCAGCTGCCGTCGGCGAGCGGCTCGGCGACCCGCACCTTGCCGGCGTCGAGCAAAGCGAGCGCCGCGTTCACCGCCTCGCGCACGGGGCCGGCGGTGTCGAAGCCGATCTCCGCGCGGGCCTCGAAGGCCGCGTCGATGATCAGTTCGAGGTCGGGATTGGCGGCGGCGACGGCAAGGTTCGGCATGGTTTCCTCTTGAGGCTGCGGTGCCTTTCTGGCGTGCCGCGTATTGGATGGGGCAGGGGGCTCAGCCGCGCTCTTTCACCGAGACGAATTTGAGCTTGGGCCATTCCTCGATGGCGCGATCGAGCACCCATTGGCTGCGGGCGAGATAGACCGTCGCCTCGTCGCGGTCGCGGGCGATGGAGGAGCGGCTGGTCTCGATGAAGCGCTCGATTTCCAGCCGGTCGCCGATGATCCAGCGGGCGGTCACGAAGGAGACGCTCTCATAGCGGATGGGAACGCCATATTCCTTTTCCAGCCGCGAGGAGAGCACGTCCAATTGCAGCGTGCCGACCACGCCGACGATGGGCGAGGGGTCGGAGATCGGCCGCAGCACCTGCACCACGCCTTCTTCCGCCATGTCCTGGAGCGCCTTGGACAGCTGCTTGGCCTTGATGGGGTCCGCCAACAGCACCCGGCGCAGGATTTCCGGGGCGAAATCGGGAATGCCCTCGAAGCGGATCACCTCGCCCTCGGACAAGGTGTCTCCGACCCGCAGCATGCCGTGGTTGGGAATGCCGATGATGTCGCCGGCCACCGCCTCGTCCACCGTCTCGCGCTCCTGGGCGAAGAAGAAGATGGGGTTGGCGATCGCCATGTGGCGCTTCTCGCGGGCGTTGTAGAGCTTCATGCCGCGCTTGAAGGTGCCGGAGCACAGGCGCACGAAGGCCACGCGGTCGCGATGGTTCGGGTCCATATTGGCCTGCACCTTGAAGACGAAGCCGGAGACATTGTCCTCGGCCGGCTGCACGATGCGGCCGTTGGCGCTGCGCGGCAGGGGGCTCGGGCCGAAGGTGCCGAGCCCGGCGAGCAATTCGCCCACGCCCGCCTCTTTGATGGCGCTGCCGAAGAACACCGGCGAGAGATGGCCTTCGCGAAAGCTCTCCAGATCGAACGGCGGCAGCACGCCGAGCGCGAGCGTCAGCCCCTCCACCGATTCGGCGATGATGCGGGGGTCGATGCCCTCGACCTCCAGCAGGTCCTCGGGCTGTTCGAAAGGCACCAGGCGCGTCAGCAGGCCGCCGCGCTCCTCGGCGAAGCGGGCGCATTTGTTAGGCACGTCGATGAGGCCGCGGAAATCCGTGCCCATGCCCACCGGCCAGGTGAATGGCGTGAGGTCCAGCGCCAGGGTTGCGGCGATGTCGTCCATCAGGCCGAGCGGTTCGAGGCCTTCGCGGTCCACCTTGTTGATGAAGGTGAAGATGGGGATGTCGCGCAGGCGGCACACCTCGAACAATTTGCGGGTCTGGCTCTCGATGCCCTTGGCGGCGTCGATCACCATCACCGCCGCGTCCACGGCGGAGAGCGTGCGGTAGGTATCCTCGGAAAAGTCCGAGTGGCCCGGCGTATCGAGCAGGTTGTAGACGATGCCGTCGCGCTCGAAGGTCATCACCGAGGAGGTGACGGAAATGCCGCGCTGCTGCTCGATTTCCATCCAGTCGGAGCGGGTGCGGCGGCGGTCGCCGCGCGCGCGCACCTGGCCGGCCATGCGAATGGCGCCGGAGGCAAGCAGCAGCTTTTCCGTCAGCGTGGTCTTGCCCGCGTCGGGATGGGAGATGATGGCGAAGGTGCGCCGGTGCGCAAAATCGGGAGCGTCGGCGGAAGGCGCCGTGACATGGGCGGTGGGATCGAGCATG
>NCHM01000494.1 GCA_002257205.1 Rhizobiales bacterium 24-66-13
GACCGTGCGCTCGACGATGATGCAGCGGCCGCCTTCGACGCAGCGCTCTTCCCCCGGCTGCCCCACAGGTGGGGCCTGCGATGGCGAAGCCGTCTTCTGGACTGACCGCAGCGCGGCGAACGCGGCCATGGCCTGGTCGAGCTCGTGCTGTGCCTGTGCTCGCTCGCGCCGCAATCCCTCCAACGGATCGTGACCGCCGCCACCCGCCAGACCCTGGAACGCTTGCGCCATGCCGGATGGGCCTCGCGCCATGCCCATGGCCAGGCTCTGCATGCGGCGCGCCTGATCGGCCTGGATCGCGGCGGAGCGCTCCTGTAAGCGCCGCTCGGCCGACTGCACGGCCTGGCGCGCCCGCGCGACACGCCCTTGGGCGGCGTCCAAAGCATCGGCGGCAGCCGTGGCTTGCGCCTTTGCCTGCCCCTCGCGCGCCTCCGCGTCACGCATCGCGCGCGAGTCCTCCTGACGGCGCGCCTCATCCTGGCGCTGCGTTTCCTCCTGAAGGCGGGCCGCCTCCTGGCGCTGTGCGTTCTGCTGCTTTCGCGTCGCCTCGCGCGCCTGAAGGGCACGTGCCGTGTCCTCCTCGATCTCGGTCAGGCGGCGATCGATGGTGGCGTAGGGCTCGTCCCCCATGATCTGCTTCAGCGCCTCCTTGATGGGGCTGTCCTCCAAGGCGCCGCCATCGGCAGCGGGGACGGCAACGCCCACACCGGCCAGGCGCTGCACGCGCCAGAGGATGGTCCAGAGCCGCTGGGCGGCGGTCTGCACGTCCGCCCGCTGCAACTCGGCCTGCGGGATCCAGTTCGCCGCAAAGCGCCTGCTGGTCGCGGCCGCCAGATCGCTCAACTGCCGGTCGGTCGAGAGGCCATCGCCATAGGCCTTCTTGAAGAGCACCGTCTGCGCCAGGCAAAGCTCGGTGCCGGTCACCTCAGGCCGCCGGGGCTTTGCGTCAAGCTTCGACAAAGGCTCCGGCGCCTGTGCGATGAGATCTTGTGCGGGCGACGGCGGCGGCCGCGAGACGCCTTTCTTCTGAAGCGCCGCCCAATCGCACAGGCCGCCCATGGCCTGCGCCAGTTCCGCACTGAAGAAGCTGTCGATTTGCTCGGGGGTGATGCCGATCATCATGAGCGACAGGCGCAGCAGAACCAGCTCGTTGTCGCTCGGCTTTTCCGGAAGGACGTACTTCTGCTCGAAGATCCGGTCCTTGTAGCCGTACTCGGCCTTAGCCGAGTGAGGGAGGGCGAGCAGGCCAAGGCTGCCGCACAGCGCAAGCATCCTGACCAGCCTGGGACAGGCCATCGGAGGGGTTCCTTTCTGAGGCGTGGAGGTATTTCGGTCGCGGCGAGAACGCGCCTTGTATCCATTATGGACATTACGTAACATACAAATTGTTCGTAGACGCTGCAAGGCAGATCGGAACATTTCGTTCGCATGGATCTCTTCGCAGCGAACATTCGGGCACGGGCGGCACAGCTCGGCATCTCCAACGCTGAGGCCGCTCGCAGGGCCGGCCTCAACGAGCGCCGCTATGCCCATTACATCAGCGGAGCGAGGGAGCCTGACTTGGCCACTTTGGTGAGAATCGCAAAAGCGCTCGGCACGACGCCCGACGCATTGCTGGGCGTGAAACGCGAGCCCGACGACATGGCCGCGCCAACCGATCGCTCGATGCTGATCGACCGCATCGTCACGGTGGTGAACAATCTGGAGACCTACGAGCTCGAGATCGCTGTGACACAGGCCGAAGTGATCCTGCGCCTGCAGCAGGAAAAGGGCCCCAAGACGGCCTGACGTCGGTCGATCTTCAAGCCAAGGCCGATGGCACCAATCTGGACCGATCGGCTCGTGTCAGCGAGGCCACGGGAGGGGCGCTTGCGCCCCTCCTTCTCCCTCGGTCTGGCTCAGCAAGCCTCGCCGCTCACGCCTTGCAATCGGGATGCATGAGAGCGAGCTGGCTGATCGGCCGCGTGATCACCGGCAGATCGTCGAAGCCATGCCATTTGAGCGTGGCCCGGGTCGCGTCGCGATTGATGACTTCCGCCGGCCACCAGCCGTTGAACTCGCCCTCCTCATAGTCTGGCGCGAGCACCAGGTGGCCGCTGGCGATCTCGGGCCAGAGCCCCACGGCGACTTCTTTACTGACGACACCGAGATTGCCGCCATCGAGCATGTTCTGCGACGCGATGGCCACGGCAGAGGCAGGCTTGTCCATGGCGCCCGAGGCCGTCTCAGCGGCCGTTTCGAGCGTCGGCGTTGGCGTTGCCGCCTTCGCGGCCGCCTTGGCCTCAGCGGCCTTCGGAATCAGTTGCACGACAGGCGTGGCCTTGGCCGCGCTATCGGCCACGGCCGAGAGTTCACTGACCATGCGGGGCGTGACGGCGCCGAGCAAAGGAACGCCCTCCTTGTCGAACGCGCCGCGCGCCAGGCTGGCGACGAGCTTGGCCTCCTTCGCCGGGTTCAGCGTCACGCAGCGATGGCCGAGGCCCTCGGCAGCGGCGCGCGCCTTTTCGGCGGCCTCGCCTTCGAACTTTGCGGCTTGGGACGGCGTCGAATTGAAGAGCACGAGAACGCCGGAGGAAGCGGCCTGAGATTTGACAGTCATGATGTGATCTTTCGTGAGGCTGGCGGCAGTCTCCGCCTCTGTATTATATCATACTACCGTCATTTTGTCAAGCAACTCGTGCCAAGGGGAGGCTTTGGCTTCAGTTCGGATCGAAGATTACGCTTGAGTATTTGCCCCTCAGCGGTTCAAGGCGGCGATGTATCTGATCTGCCAGCGAGAGCGGCTTTGGGGAGGCAGGACGCCCGATACAATCGAGATCGCTGCTCAAGGCCGAGGCGCAGAACGTGTTCATTGGCTCGAGATAGTCGCCTCGCGCGCACGTGCAGCACGATCAGAATGTGGGGTGCAATGTGGGGAGAGGCATCGCTCAAGATATATAAGTCTTTATTTTCAAAGACTTACCGCAATGATTGGCGGAGAGAGAGGGATTCGAACCCTCGATACGGTTGCCCGTATACACGCGTTCCAGGCGTGCGCCTTCAACCACTCGGCCACCTCTCCACGGCGCGG
>NCHM01000495.1 GCA_002257205.1 Rhizobiales bacterium 24-66-13
TCCGAGACCGGCACCGCGCTCTTTCCCGACGCGGACCGCACGGTTGCGCTGCATGACGGCGTGGTGCTGTGCGCCGCGGGCGACGGACAGCGGCTCGTGACCGGCGGCGACGACGGCAAGGTGATGGAGATGCTGGCCAGCGGCGAAGCGAAGACCATCGCCACGCAGAACGGCCGCTGGATTGACCGCATCGCGCTCGGGCCGGACGGCGCTGTCGCCTATTCCGCCGGCAAGACCGCTTTCCTGGTGCCGGCGAAAGGCGAGGTGCGCAGCTTTGCCGCACCCTCGACCGTCGGCGGCCTCGCCTTCGCGCCCAAGGGGCTGCGGGTGGCGGTGGCGCATTATGGCGGGGTCAGCCTGTGGTATCCCAACGCCGTCGATGTGAAGCCCGAGGTGCTGGAATGGAAGGGCTCCCATCTCGGCGTCACCTATTCGCCGGACGGGCGCTTCATCATCACCACCATGCAGGAACCCTCGCTGCACGGCTGGCGCCTGTCGGACGGCGCGCACATGCGTATGACCGGCTATCCCGCGCGGGTGAAGAGCTTCGAATTCACCCATGACGGCAAATGGCTGGCCTCATCCGGTTCCACCGAAGTGGTGCTGTGGCCGTTCGCCACCAAGGACGGCCCGATCGGCAAGCAGCCCTCCATGCAGGCGCCCTCCACCAGCGGCGGCCGCGTGACCGTGGTGGCGTGCCATCCCAAGGACCCGGTGATGGCCTGCGGCTATGACGACGGCATGGTGCTGATGGTGCGCCTGACCGACGGCGCGGAAATCCTGCTGCGGGCGCCCGACGCCGCGGCGGTGAGCACCATCGCCTGGCGCAAGGACGGTGGCGCGGTGGCCTTCGGCACCGTGGGCGGCAGCGCCGGCCTGCTGGAATTTTAGCTATGCGCGGGGGCGGTGGGGTGAGGTGCGCGACCCGCAAGGCGCGGCGGTCCCGATCAATTTCGCGCCGTGCCGCCGTTTGGTTATGATCGTCGCGGGGCTGTCACGTCGAACAGCTATCGGCTAACGTCAGCGTCATCTCGCAGGCGCGAGATGCACCATGCCGGTCGGAGATGCTCCATGAAGATCGAGGACGTTCGCCGCAACGCCTACTCCATGCCCCTGACGAATCCCGCCTATCCGCCGGGACCCTATCGCTTCTTCGACCGCGAGTTCATGATCATCACCTACCGCACCGACATCGAGGCCCTGCGCCGGGTCGTGCCGGAGCCGCTCGAAGTGTACGAGCCGCTGGTGAAGTACGAATTCATCCGCATGCCCGATTCCACCGGCTTCGGCGATTATACCGAGACCGGACAGGTGATCCCGGTGAAGCTGAACGGCGTGGAAGGTGGCTACGTCCATTCCATGTATCTGGACGACGAGGCGCCGATCGCCGGCGGCCGCGAGCTGTGGGGCTTCCCCAAGAAGTATGCCCACCCCAAGATGGAAGTGGAAAAGGACGTCCTGGTCGGCCGCCTGCATTATGGCAAGACCCTGTGCGTGGAAGCCACTATGGGCTACAAGCACAAGCAGGCCGATAAGGACGCGGTGCTCGCCGCCCTGAAGACCCCGAGCTTCCTGATCAAGATCATCCCCCATGTGGACGCCACCCCGCGGATCTGCGAGCTGGTGCGTTATTATATGGAAGACATCCAGCTCAAGGAATGCTGGACCGGTCCGGCCGCGCTCGGCCTGTATCCGCACGTGATGGCGGACGTCGCCAAGCTGCCGGTGCTGGAAGTGGTTTCCGCCCTGCACCTGCGCGCCGACCTGACGCTCGGCATGGGCGAAGTGGTTTACGATTACATGACCGAGACGAAATGATCCGGCCCGGAGCGCTTGCCGCCCCTTGGCGCGTGCCGCCTCTTGGCGCTTGCGCTCCGATGCCTGATTCTGCCTTCTTCGAACACGACGGCGTGGTCCGGCGAGGGGTGGCGGAGAAGCCCCATCCCTCGCGCGCCGAACGGGCCGCTGGCCGCCAAGCTGATGGGGAACGACATGCGCACGCGGATCTGTGAAAATCCCAACGATATCAGCGAGATCGTCAAGGATTACGACCGTATCGCGCTGGTGTTCCAGGGTGGCGGCGCGCTCGGTGCCTATCAGGCAGGCGTCTATGAAGCGCTCTCGATCGCCGGTGCCGAGCCCAACTGGGTCTCCGGTGTCTCCATCGGCGCGATCAATTCGGCGATCATTGCCGGCAATACTCCGGAAAACCGCATCGCCCGCCTGCGGGAGTTCTGGGAGACGGTGTCCGGCCGCAAGATCTGGCCGTTCACCCCCGACGGCGACATCTTCCGCGCCCTGCGTAACCAGATGAGCGCGATGGTCACCATGAATTTGGGTCAACCGGGCTTCTTCAAGCCGCGTTTTCCCAATCCCTGGCTCCTGCCCACCGGCTCGGCGAACGGCACCAGCTTATACGACACCGAACCTCTGCGTGAGACCCTGTTGAAGCTGGTCGATTTCGACCTGATCAACAATGGGTCGAAGCGCTTTTCCGTGGGCGCCGCGAATGTGCGCACCGGCAACTTCATCTATTTCGACAATACGACCCACCGCATCGGTCCCGAGCACGTGATGGCCTCCGGCGCCCTGCCGCCGGCATTCCCGCCGGTGCGCATCGACGGCGAATATTATTGGGACGGCGGCGTGGTCTCCAACACCCCGCTGCAATGGCTGCTGGACCAGCCGGATCATCCGGGCGCCCTGGTGTTCCAGGTTGATCTGTTCTCCGCGCGCGGCGATCTGCCCCGCGACATGTTCCAGGTGATCGAGCGGCAGAAGGACATCGTCTATTCCAGCCGCACGCGCTACACCACGGATCTGTTCCGCCGGGTGCAATTGCTGCGCTCCCGGCATGCGGAAGCGGTGCTGCGCATTCCCGAGCAGCTGCGCACCGAGGAAGATCTGCAGGTGATCTCCGATTACGAGAAGTCGGGCGCGGTCAACATCTGCCACCTGATTTATCAGGAGAAGGATTACGAGCGCGACTTCAAGGATTACGAATTCTCCGGCACCTCCATGCGCGACCATTGGGCGTCGGGCTTCGAGGATACGGTGAAG
>NCHM01000496.1 GCA_002257205.1 Rhizobiales bacterium 24-66-13
GGCGTGTTCGCGGCGGTCTGCGGCTTGCTCGCGGCCGGCGCTTGAGCCGGAGCCGGCTGGCCGACCACCGGAGCCGACATGCTGGGCGTCGGCGAGGCGAGGCCGGGCGTTCCAGCCTTCGGCGCATTGGCGCCATCGGACGGCGCCACGGCCAGGGCGCCGGGATTTTCCGCCGTATCGGGGGCATCGTCATCGGCCGCGCCGTTGTTTGCCACGCCGTTGTCTGCCGCGCCGTCGTCGGCCGGCGGCACGGCGGGCGCCGTGATATCCGGCCCCGAGGTGCTGGCGATTTCGCTATCGGCGGGCCGCGGCTTGGGCAGCGGGGCGCGGGCCACCGGCTGCGCGCGCTGCGGCGGCGCGCCATAGGCGCCTTGTGGCGGGGCTCCGCCATAAGCGCCCTGCGGCGGCGCATCATAAGCCCCCGGGGGAGGTGCGACGCCATAGGCGGGTCCTGGGCCATAGGGACCGCCGGGCGGTCCGAACATGGAGGGATCGGCCGGCTGCACCAATCCGGAATAGGCATCCACCGCGAGGATCAGCGGTCCGCGATCATCCACCGCGTCGATCATATAAGTGCGCCCGCGCAGCACCGGCCGCCCGACCCGGCCATAGCCGAGATTGAGCACGATGGAGCGGATTTCCTGCGGCGGCAGCATCACCGTTCCGGTCACATAGCCCGGCGGCGCGCGATAGACCCGCGGCATCTCGGCCGGGGCGCCATACACCGTTGGCGGATAGGGATAATATTGCGCCCGCGCCGGTTCGCCCGCGAGCGTCGCCGCGCCGCCGACAAGGGCCAGTAGGCCGAATGTGGAGCGCCGCTTGGCGCTGGAAGGGAAGCAAAAGGGCATGGGTCTTCTGCCGAAAGTCTGCATATGCGCACCAAGCCCGCTCAATGAGGCACCGTTAGGACCATATGCGGGCGCAAGCGTGCGCGAGGCTTGCCGAATGTTTCCGGCCCTGCACGGCCTCCAGAGCACGCGCCCCGCAGGCCTCACATCAGCCGCAGCCCCTTCAGGCTGGCATGGCCATCGCGCCCGACGATGATGTGGTCGTGCACGTCGATGCCGAGCGGCTTGGCGATGTCGATGATCTTGCGCGTCATGTCGATGTCGGCGCGCGAGGGGGTGGGATCGCCCGAAGGGTGGTTGTGGCACAGGATGATGGCGGTGGCGGAGAGCTCCAGCGCCCGCTTGACCACCTCGCGGGGATAGACCGGGGCATGATCCACCGTGCCCTGCTGCACCACCTCGTCGGCGATCAGCTGGTTGCGCTTGTCGAGGAACAGCACCCGCACCTGCTCGCGCTCGGCGAACGCCATCGAGGCGCGGCAATAATCGAGCACCGAGCTCCAGGACGAGAGCACCGGGCGCCGCTTCATCTGGCCCTTGGCGAGGCGATGGGCGGCGGCCTCCACGATCTTCAGCTCGGTGACGATGGCGTCCTTCACGCCGGGAATTTCGCTGAGCAGGGCGGCGGGCGCGGCCACCACCTCGGCGAAGGACCCAAAGCGCGCCACCAGGGCTTTCGCGAGCGGCTTCACATCGCGCCGGGGCACGGCGCGGAACAGCACGAGTTCCAGCAATTCATAATCGGCGAGCGCGGCCGAACCGGCCTCGCGGAAGCGCGCGCGCAGGCGGTCGCGATGCCCCAGGAAATGGGGGCCGGCCTCGGCGATGCCGTCCTCGGGCTCCCCCGCCATGGTCAGGCCGGCAGATAGGGCGGCTTGTGATAGCCCTTCGGGCTCAGGGTGAAGATTTCCACCCCGGTCTGGGTCACGCCGACCGTATGCTCGAACTGGGCGGAGAGCGAGCGGTCGCGCGTCACCGCCGTCCAGCCGTCGGACAGCACCTTCACGTGCGGACGGCCGAGATTGATCATCGGCTCCACGGTGAAGATCATGCCCGGCTTCAGCTCCGGCCCCTCGCCGCGCCGGCCCACATGGACGATGTTCGGCTCGTCATGGAACACCTGGCCGACGCCATGGCCGCAGAAATCGCGCACCACGCTCATGTGCTGTGGCTCGACGAAATCCTGGATCGCCGCGCCGATGTCGCCCACATGGCCGCCCGGCTTGATGGCCTCGATGCCGAGCATCATGGAATCATAGGTCACTTCGATCAGCCGCTCGGCCCGGCGGGGAATTTCGCCGATGGCGAACATGCGGCTGGAATCGCCGTACCAGCCGTCCAGAATCAAGGTGACGTCCACGTTCACGATGTCGCCCTCGCGCAGCGGGCGGGCGTTGGGCATGCCGTGGCAGACCACGTGATTGATGGAGGTGCACACCGAATAGCGATAGCCGCGATACATCAGCGTCGCCGGCAGGGCGCCATTGTCCATGGCGAACTGGAAGATCAGATCGTCGATGGCGGCGGTGGAAACGCCGGGGCCGACCATCTCGGCCACCGCGTCGAGCGCGCGGGCGGTCAGCTGGCCGGCCTTGCGCATGCCCTCGAAGGCGGCGGGGCCATAAAGCTTGATATGGCCGGTCTTCCTGAGCGGCGCCTGGGCCGCCTCCACATAAGTCATCGCATTGGTCCTGGGCCGGCGGCGTCGCCAGCGTGAATTGCATTTGCATCAGATTTAGGCCATGCGGCGCGCAAAGCAAGTGTCCGCGCGCTCTTGCATGCCGCCCGCGCCCTCGACGCAAGCGTCACCCAAGCATGGGGATGGGGCGATCCAGCGCAATTCCGCCGGCATCCAGGCGGCAGGCGAAGGCGAGTGCTTCCACCCCCGCCGCGCGGGCGAGATCAAACGCCGCGCCATAGGCGGGGTCGATGTCGCGGGCGATGGACACGCTGCGCGCCGAGCCGATCTGGCACAGATAGACCATCACCGCCCGTGCCCCTGTGCGCGCCTGGGCGGCCAGTTCCACCAGATGCTTGGTGCCGCGCGCGGTGACGCAATCGGGAAATTCGGACAGCTGCGGCCGGCGCATGAGGTGCACATTCTTCACCTCGACGAAGCAAAGCGGGCGCCCCTCGCCCTCCAGCAGCAGGTCGATGCGGCTGTTGAGGCCGTATTTCACCTCGCGCCGCAG
>NCHM01000497.1 GCA_002257205.1 Rhizobiales bacterium 24-66-13
AGCGCCGCGCCGGTCGCGACCTTGCCGAGCAGGGGGCGGAACTGTTCCATCGCGTCAGCTCCGTGCCTGCCGGCCTTCATTGAAGGCGCGGGCGATCTCAAGGAAATTGCGCAGCAGCGCGTGGCCGTTTTCCGAGGCGATGCTCTCGGGATGGAACTGCACGCCGTGCACGGGCAGCGTGCGGTGGGCAAGGCCCATAATGAGCCCGTCCTCGGTGCGCGCGGTCACTTCGAGCGCGTCGGGCAAGGTGTTCTGCTCGACGATCAGGGAATGATAGCGGGTCGCGAGGAAGGAATGGTTGAGGCCGCGGAACACCGAGCGGCCCTCGTGGTGGATCTGCGACATCTTCCCATGCATGGGGATGGGTGCGCGCACCACGTCGCCGCCGAACACCTGGCCGATCGCCTGGTGGCCGAGGCACACGCCGAACAGCGGCACTTCGGTGCTGGCGCGGGCGATCAGATCGCAGCAGATGCCGGCTTCCGTGGGCGTGCACGGGCCGGGGGAAATGACGATGGCATCGGGCTTTTCCGCCAGAATCTCATCGACGCTCAGCGCATCGTTGCGGTGAACGGTGACGTTTGCGCCCAGCTCGCCGAGATAATGGACGAGGTTATAAGTGAAGCTGTCGTAATTATCGATCAGCGTAACGGCGGTCATCGTGGCTCCAGGCCCGGCGGATCCGGGCAGGCGCGCTCCTCGCGGAAGATGTGGGAGCTGCCCCTGAGTTAAAGCGCGGGGGTGACGGAAGGGTCAAGCCTCACGCCATCGCTCGTGGAGGCACGCGGGACGCGCCATGGTCACTGGCCCCTCTTGGCATGGGCGGCGAAGCGTACCGCTTCCTCGCCGGCGCGGAACAGCGCCTTGGCCTTGTTGATGCATTCCTGATGCTCGCTCAGCGGCACGGAATCATACACCAGCCCGGCGCCGGCCTGCACATACATGCGCCCGTCCTTCACCACGGCGGTGCGCAGCACGATGCAGGTGTCCATCTCGCCATTGGCGCTGAAATAGCCGATGGCGCCGGCATAGATGCCGCGCTTGTCCTTTTCCAGCTCGTCGATGATCTCCATCGCCCGCACCTTGGGCGCGCCGGAGACCGTGCCGGCGGGAAAACCCGCCGCCAGCGCATCGAGAGCGTCGAAGCGCGGATCGACCTTGCCCTCGACGTTGGAGACGATGTGCATCACCTGGCTGTAGCGCTCGATGAAGAAGCTGTCGGTGACTTCCACGCTGCCGATCTGCGAGACCCGGCCGGCATCATTGCGGCCGAGGTCCAGCAACATGAGATGCTCGGCGCGCTCCTTGGGATCGGCCAGGAGTTCCTGCGCGAGCGCCTCGTCCTCGACATGGGTCGCGCCCCGCTTGCGGGTGCCGGCGATGGGGCGGATGGTGACCTTGCCGTCGCGCAGCCGCACCAGGATTTCAGGGCTGGAGCAGACGACGGAAAAGCCCTCGAAGTTCAGATACACCAGGAACGGCGCCGGATTGACCCGCCGCAGCGCGCGATAGAGCGCGAACGGCGGCAGGGCAAACGGGCTCTCGAAGCGCTGGGAAAGCACCACCTGGAAGATGTCGCCGGCGCGGATATAGTCCTTCGCCTTTTCCACCATGGCGCAGAATTCGGCCTCGGGGGTGTTGGAGACGGGATCCACATGGGCGTGGAACGGCTCCGGCGCGGGGTGCGCCATGGGCCGGTCGAGCCCCGCCACCACGCAGTCGAGCCGCGCCAGCGCCGCCTCGAACGCCGCGCGGGCAGAAACGCCCTCCTGCGGGCGCACCGGGGTCACGGCGGTAAGCTCGTCCTTCACCGCGTCGAATACCACCATCAACGTCGGGCGGATCAGCAGGGCTTCGGGGACGCCGATGGGATCGGGCTTGGCCGGCGCGAGGCGCTCCATCTGGCGCACCATGTCATAGCCGAGATAGCCGAACACGCCGGCCGCCATGGGCGGGGCGCCGGCCGGCAGGTCGATCGCCGATTCGGCCAGCAGGCTGCGCAACGCCGCGAGCGGCGGCTCGGCACACGGCTCGAAGGCACGGGTGTCGATGAGCGCCGAACGGTTGATTTCCGCCGCATCGCCATTGGCGCGCCAGATCACGTCGGGGTCGAGGCCGATCATGGAATAGCGGCCGCGCGTCTGGCCGCCCTCCACCGATTCCAGCAGGAACGCATTGGGCTTCTCGCCCGCGATTCTGAGGAAGGCGGAGACCGGCGTCTCAAGGTCCGCGATCAGGGTGGTGGTCACCACCTGCGCCTCGCCGCGCGCATAGCGCTGGGCGAAGGCGTCGAAATCCGTGGGAGCGTTCATCATCTTCGGGTTCAGTTCGTGCCGGCGCCGATCGCCTGCTGAAGCAGGCGTTCGTTCACCGAGACGCCAATCTGGCTGCGCAACTGGGCGAGATATTGCAGCAGCAGGTCGGTTTCGATCTGCTGGCCGATGCGCGCGGCGGCCTGCTGTTCGGCCGGCGTCACCTGCGGCACCGTGATGCCGGTGACCTGGAACACGATGCGCTCGGCAGGCACCGTGCCCGACGCGAGGCCGAAGCCATTCAGCGGCACATCGAAGATCTTGGCGACGGCGTCAGCCGAGAAATCCGAGGCGGCACGGCCTCTTTGCAGGTTCTGTGCGGTTTTCACTTCAAGTCCGGCACTGGTGGCGACCTGCACCAGGGGCTGGCCGGCCTGGAGCTCCGCCAGCAATTGCTTGGCCTTGGCATCCACCGCCTTGACGGTTTCATCCTCGGTCCAGCGGGCCAGCACCTGATCGCGCACCTCGTCGAACGGGCGTTCGCGGGCGGGCGTCACCTCATTGAGGTCGTACCAGACATAACCGCCGTTCTGGGGCAGTTGCACCGGCTCGGTCTCGACGCCGGGCCGCGTGGCGAAGGCTCCAGCCACCACATCGGCGACGCCCGGAAGGTCGCGGATTTCGGCGCCGGTGGGATCGCGGCCGGAGCGGTCCACCGCATCGATGGTCTCGGTCTGGAGGCCGAGCTTCTGCGCGATCTCGGCGAGCGTGGCGCCGGAGCCGCGCTC
>NCHM01000017.1 GCA_002257205.1 Rhizobiales bacterium 24-66-13
CGCCCGCTGGGGTTTTCCTGTGGTGCTGTGCGCGCGCACGCAGCTCGGCACCATCAACCATACGCTGCTTTCGGTGGAAGCCCTGAAGAAGCGCGGCATTCCGCTGCTGGGCATCGCCTTCGTCGGCGACGAGATGGCCGACAGCCAGGAAACCATCGCCGCCTTTTCCGGCGCAAAGATCCTCGGCCGCTTGCCGCGCCTCGTTCCCTTGACCCCCGATGCGCTGGCGGCCGCCTTTTCGGCCGCCTTCGACCTCGCCGATTTTGCGCCGAAGCGCGCGGGAACCTGATGATGAGCCCCTCTCCCGTCTGGCACCCCTTCTTCCAGCACGCGACCGAACCCACGCCGCCGCTGATCGCGCGAACCGAAGGCGCCTATCTGGAAACGGCGGAGGGCAAGCGCATCCTTGATGCCATTTCCTCCTGGTGGGTGATCACCCACGGCCATCGCCACCCGCCGATCATGGAGGCGATCCGCGCGGCGTCCCAGGATCTGGACCAGATCATTTTCGCCGGTTTCACCCATGCCCCGGCCGAAGCGTTGGCCCGCGAACTGGTGAAGCTCGCCCCGGCCGGGCTGGAGCATGTGTTCTATTCGGATTCCGGCTCGACCAGCGTGGAAGTGGCGCTGAAGATGGCGCTCGGCACGTTCCGCAATCGCGGAGAGGCACGCAGCCGCATCGTGGTGATGGAGGACAGCTATCACGGCGACACCATCGGAACCATGAGCGTGGGCGCGCGCGGCGTGTTCAATGCCGCCTATGAGCCGCTGCTGTTCGAGGTGGATACCATCCCCTTCCCCGCGCCGGGCCGCGAACAGGAGACGCTCGACGCCTTCGAAGCCTTCGCCCGCACCGGAAAGGCCGCCGCCCTCATCGTCGAGCCGCTGATCCTCGGCTCCGGCGGCATGCGCATGTATGGGCCGCAGGTGCTTGCGGAACTGAAGCGCATCGCGCAAGCGACCGGCACCTTGTTCATCGCCGACGAGGTGATGACCGGCTGGGGCCGCACCGGCACGTTGTTCGCCTGCGAGCAGGCCGGCATCGCGCCGGACATCCTCTGCACCTCCAAGGGCCTAACCGGCGGGGCGATCCCACTCGCCGCGACCCTCGCCACCGCAGAGGTGTTCGCCGCGCATTATTCCACCGACCGGGCCAAGACCTTCTTCCATTCCTCCTCTTATACGGCGAACCCCATCGCCTGCGCCGCCGGCCTCGCCAATGTGCGGGTGTGGCAGGACGAGCCAGTGCGGGAGCGGGTCGCGACGCTCTGCGCGCTCCAGGCCGAGCGCATCGCGCATTTCGCGGGGGATATGCGGTTTGAAAATCCCCGGCGTTGCGGCACCATCACGGCGCTGGACCTGAAGGTGCCGCAGGGCGGCTATCTCGCCGAAGTCGGGCCGAAGCTGCGGGCCTTCTTTTTGGAGCGCGGCTTCCTGGTGCGCCCGCTTGGTAACGTGCTCTATCTGATGCCGCCTTATTGCATCACCCCCGCCGAGCTGGATGCCCTCTATGGGGCCATTGAAGCGGCGGCGGGCCAGTTCGGAACCGCGTCATGAGCGCTTTTTCCACCAGCCGCATCATCGGCTTCGGCCATGCCGTTCCGGAACGCGAGGTGCTGAACGCCGAGCTGGAAGCGCAATTGGGGCTGGAGGCCGGCTGGATCGCCCGGCGCACCGGCATCGAGGCGCGCCGCTGGGCGGAGCCTGGCGACACGCTCTCGGGCCTAGCCCAGGGCGCGGCGGAAATGGCCCTTGCCGAGGCGGACCTTCCGCGCGAGGCCATCGGCCTGACCCTGCTCGCCACCTCGACGCCGGACCAACTCCTGCCGCCCACCGCGCCGCTGCTGGCGCACCGGCTGGAGCTCTCCCGCTCCGGCGCGGCGGATCTCGCGGGCGCGTGCGCCGGCTTTCTCTATGCGCTGGTGCTCGCGGAAGGCTTCGTGCGGCTGCACCGCAAGCCGGCCCTGGTGGTGGCGGCCAATATCCTCAGCCGCCGGATCAATCCCGCCGAACGCGGCAGCGCGGTGTTGTTCGCCGATGCGGCGGGCGCGGTGGTGCTGGCCCCCTCGACCGAGCCGGACACCGGCATCCTCGGCGTCTCGCTCGCTTCCGACGGTGCCGGCTATGATCTCGTCGCGATTCCCGGCGGCGGCAGCAGCCGGCCGTTCGCGCCCGATCTGCCGTTTGAAGAAACGCGCATGACCATCACCGACGGCCGTGAGCTTTACGTCCAGGCGGTGCGGATGATGACCGAGTCCGCCAAGGCCGCGCTCGATACCGCCGGCCTGGACGCCGGCGCGGTGGATTGGCTGGCGCCGCACCAGGCCAATGCGCGCATGCTGGACATGGTGGCCCATCAGCTCAGCATAGCCCCGGAAAAGGTGGTGCGCAGCATCGCCCGCTACGGCAATTCCTCGGCCGCGACCATTCCTTTATCCCTGTCCCTCGCGCATCGGGGCCGCGCATTCCGGCGCGGGGAAACCCTGGTGCTCACGGCAGCCGGGGCTGGCCTGACTGGCGGCGCCTGCGCGCTGCGGCTCTGAAGGGGGAAATCCATGCGCCTGCACAAGCTTGCCTGCGAAGACCAAGCCGCCGAAACAACGCCAATCGCGGCGGAGGTGCTGATTTCCGGCACGCCGCAGACCCGCGTCTGGGTCACCTATGACGCGCCCGCCGAGCGCCTGTGCACCGGCGAATGGGAAGCGACGCCCGGCAAATGGCGGGTGACCTATGAGGAATGGGAATATTGCCTCGTCCTCTCCGGCCGCTGCATCGTGACCGGGGACGACGGCAGCCGCATCGAAGCGGGGCCGGGCGTTGCCTTCGTACTGGAGCCGGGGTTTTCGGGCACCTGGGAAGTTCTGGAAACCATGCGCAAGCACTGGGTCATCCGCACCCCCGCCTGACGATCACCGCAAGGTCGAGCGGCGCTGAATGAGGTCGTGGGCGGCGAACAGCTCGGCCACCCAATCCACGAACACCCGCAGCCGCGCACTCAGGTGACGGTTGGGCGGATAGACCACATGGAGCGGAAACGGCTCCGTGCACCATGCGGTCAGCACCGGCACGAGATCGCCGCGCCCGAGGGCGGCATGGGCGAGGAAGCTTGGCGGCTGGACGATGCCGAGGCCGGCGACGCCCGCGGCGAGATAGGCATTGCCCTCGTTTACCGCGAGTGTGTAGCGACCGTCGATTTCCAGCGTTTCACCATCGCGCACGAACTCCATCGGAAAGAACCGCCCGGTGTGGGCGCTGAAATAGCGCACAACGGGAAACACGGTGTCCAGCTGGCTCGGATGGGTCGGCGTGCCGTAGCGCGCGAGATAGGCCGGCGCGGCGCAGGTAAGCATTGCAAGTTCGCCGATGCGGCGCGCGACCAGAGAGGGATCGGTGATGTCCCCGGCTCGGATCACGCAATCCACATTCTCGCTCAAGAGGTCCACCGGCCGGTCGGTGACGCCGAGGTCGATCTGGATATCGGGATGGCGGGCGTGGAAATCGGGCAATGAGGGAATGAGGATCAGCAGCGCAAGGCTGGGGCTGATATCGACCCGCAGCCGCCCTTGCGGCGTGCCTTGCTGCTGGGTCATCGACCCGTCCAGTTCGTCAAGGTCCGCCAAGAGCGTAACCGCCCGTTCATAATAGGCCGCGCCGTCCGGCGTCACGGTCACGCGCCGCGTGGTGCGGTTGAGCAGGCGCGTCCTCAGATGCGCTTCGAGCTGCTGAATCTGCTTGGTGAGCGTGGGCTTCGGCACGCGCAGCAGATCGGCGGCGCGGGTGAAGGTGCCCGCCTCCACCACGCTCACAAAAGCCCGCATTGCAGCAAATTGATCCATATCAACAGCTCCTTAGCGGGGTTTATCAGTCATTATTCACATAGAGAAATAATGTGGTCAAAAAATGCATCTTTATTCAAGCGACATAGGGGCATATCGATGACGCATCGCAAAACGCCGATGAACGATCGACGGGATTTGCGGCAATCCGGACCCCTGTCATGCCCCTGCCCTGGAGCGAAGATCGAATCGTGATGTCGTGTGGCGATGCCGTTCCGGTGCGCGTTCTGCGCCGGCCGGGCGCCTCCCGCGCCGCGCCGCTCATTCTCCACCTGCACGGCGGCACCTTCATCACCGGCACGCTGGATGCCGGGCGCACCATCGCGTGCCTGCTGGCGCAGGCTGGCGCAACGGTGGTGTCGCTGGATTATCCGCTGGCCTGCGAAAAGCCCTTTCCCTATCCGCTCGACATCGCGTTCGCCGCCCTGGAAGGCCTCAACCGCCAGCGCGCCACATGGAGCACAAAGCGCGCGCCGCTGCTGGTCGCCGGCGAGGAGGCCGGAGGCAATCTCGCCGCAGGCGTCGCCTTGATGGCGCGCGACCGGAAGGCGCCGCCGCTCGCCGGGCAGATCCTGATCTCGCCCATGCTCGACCCCGCGCTTGCCACCTGCTCGATCCGCGAGGCAGATGCCGGCCCGGTCGGCTGCAAATGGGCGGACGGCTGGCAGAAATATCTGGGCTCCGCCGACAAGGCCGCCCATCCCTATGCCGCGCCCGCCTCCGCCTCGCGCCTCACCGGCCTTGCGCCGGCGCTGGTGGTAACGGCGCAAGACGACCCGATGCGGGACGAGAGCGTCCGCTATGCCGACAAGCTGCGCACGGCGCAGGTGTGCGTGCAGGCCCACGTCTTCGACAGCCCCACCGGCTGGCCCGCCAGCCTCTCCGAGGCGGCATCGCGCGAGGCCGCCTGGGCCGAGCGGCTGCGCGGCCTGTTCTCCGCTTTCTTCGCCGAGCTTCGGGCCGCCGTGCGGCCCGGCCTGCCGACACATCCCGCCCTTATCTGAACGCCAGGACCGCCCCATGACCCGGATCATCACCAAGCGCCGCCTCGTGATCGCCGCCCTTGCCGCGACTGCTCTGTCCGCCGGCCTCGCCATTCCCTACGCCCTGCCCCACGGTGCCGCCCAGGCCAGCGATCCCGCGAAGGCACCGGCCGGCGTGCCGGTTTCCGTCGCCGTCATCGAGAAGCGCAACGCGCCGGTGTGGGATGAATTCTCCGGCCGCCTCGAAGCCATCGAGCGGGTGGAGCTGCGCTCGCGCGTCGCTGGCGCCATCCAGGCGGTGCATTTCCGCGAGGGCGCGCTGGTGAAGGAAGGCGCGCTGCTCATCACCATCGACCCCGCGCCCTACCAGGCCGAGGTGGATCGCACCCAGGCCCAGGTCACCGCCGCGGAAGCCCGCGTCGCTCTGACGAAGGCGGACCTGGAACGCGGCCAGCGCCTGTTCGAGTCCCGCACGGTCGCCCAGCGCGACCTCGACGAACGGCTGAACGCCCATCGCGAGGCCCAGGCCAACCTGCGCGCGGCCCAGGCGACGCTCCAATCGGCCGAGCTGAACCTCAGCTATACGGAGATTCGCGCCCCGGTCTCCGGCCGCGTCGGCAAGCTGGAAGTGACGGCGGGCAATTTGATCTCGGCGGGTCCCGGCTCGGTGGTGCTGACCACGCTCGTCTCCACCGACCCGATCTATGCCAGCTTCCACGCAGACGAAGAAGTGGTGCTGCGGGCGCTTGCCGGCCTCTCTCCCGAGAACGGCAGCGATACGCTGCCGCTCGAGCGCATCCCGGTGGAAATGCTCACCGTCACCAGCAATGGCACGCCGGTGCGCGGGCATCTCCAGCTGATCGACAATCAAGTGGACGCGAAAACCGGCACGGTGCGTGTGCGCGCGGTGTTCGACAATCCCGACGGCCGCCTCATTCCCGGCCAGTTCGCCCGCCTGCGCATGGGCCGCACCACGAATGGCGATGCCCTGCTGGTGAGCGAGCGCGCCGTCGGCACCGACCAGAACAAGAAGTTCGTCCTGGTGGTAGATGGCGAGGGCAAGGCCAATTATCGCGAAATCACCCTCGGCGAGCCGGTCGGCAACCTGCGCATCGTCACCAGCGGCCTGTCGGCCGGCGAGCGCGTGGTGGTGAACGGCCTTCAGCGCATCCGCCCCGGCGCGCTGGTGGTGCCGCAGACCGTGCCCATGGACGTCACCAAGACCGCCCAGGCCGCCGCCGCCGAAGACGTCGCCCAACGCTGATCCTTCCGGCCCGTTCCCAGGGGATCACCCTCGCGAGGATCTCCTAGGGGGCGGGCCGCTCCACCTGTAGCCGCGTCATCTCCGCTCCCGGGCCACCCGCCCGCGGGGCACGGCCTTTTATGCCCCTGCGGGGGAGGATGTCATGAATCTCTCCAAATTCTTCATCGACCGCCCGATTTTCGCGGGCGTGCTCTCGGTCCTGATCTTCCTCGGCGGCCTGCTGGCGCTGCGGGTGATGCCGATTTCCGAATATCCCGAGGTGGTGCCGCCCCAGATCGTGGTGCGGGCGAACTATCCCGGCGCCAATCCCAAGGTGATCGCGGAAACCGTCTCCACCCCCATCGAAGAACAGATCAACGGCGTGGAAGGCATGCTCTACATGAGCAGCCAGACCACCACCGACGGCCTGATGACGCTGACCGTCACCTTCAAGCTCGGCACCGATCCCGACAAGGCCCAGCAATTGGTGCAGAACCGCGTCTCCCAAGCCGAGCCGCGCCTGCCGGAGGATGTGCGCCGCCTCGGCATCACCACCATCAAGAGTTCGCCCGACCTGATGCTGGTGGTCCATCTGTTGTCGCCCAACGGGCGCTACGACATGACCTATCTGCGCAATTACGCGGTGCTGAACGTGAAGGACCGCCTCGCCCGCATCGCCGGCGTGGGCGACGTGCAATTGTTCGGCTCGGGCGATTATTCCATGCGCGTCTGGCTGGACCCGCAGAAGGTGGCCGAGCACGGGCTCTCCGCCAGCGACGTGGTGGCGGAGATCCAGGCGCAGAACGTGCAGGCCGCCGCCGGCACGGTGGGCGCCTCGCCGGGCGTGGACGGGCTAGACCTGCAACTCTCGGTGAATGCCCAGGGCCGCCTGCAAACGGAAGAGGAGTTCGGCGACATCGTTGTGAAGAGCGGCGACAATGGCGAAGTGGTGCGCCTGCGCGACGTCGCCCGCATCGAGCTGGGCGCCGCCGATTATGCCCTGCGCTCGCTGCTGAACAACAAGTCCGCCGTCGCCGTGCCGGTGTTCCAGGCGCCCGGATCGAACGCCATCCGCATCGCCGACGAAGTTCGCCGGGTGATGGCCGAAATCAAGGAGAACATGCCCGACGGAGTGGATTATTCTATCGTTTACGATACCACACAGTTCGTTCGCGCCTCCATCGACGCGGTGATCCACACCCTGCTGGAAGCGGTGCTGCTGGTGGTTCTGGTGGTGATTTTGTTCCTCCAGACCTGGCGCGCCTCCATCATCCCGCTTCTGGCGGTGCCGGTCTCGATCGTCGGCACGTTCGGCGTGATGTATGTTTTTGGCTTCTCCATCAATGCCTTGACCCTGTTCGGCCTGGTGCTGGCCATCGGCATCGTGGTCGATGACGCCATCGTCGTCGTGGAGAATGTGGAGCGCAACATCGAGCAGGGCCTCGCCCCGCGCGAAGCCACCTATCGCGCCATGAAGGAAGTCTCAGGGCCGATCATCGCCATTGCTCTGGTGCTGATCGCAGTGTTCGTTCCGCTCGCCTTCATCACTGGTCTGTCGGGTCAATTCTACAAGCAATTCGCCCTGACGATCGCCATTTCAACTGTGATCTCGGCGGTGAATTCGCTCACTCTCTCGCCCGCTTTGGCGGCTCTTCTTCTGCGCGGCCACGATGCGCCGAAGGATCGTCTTACCCGCATCATGGACCGCTCGCTCGGCTGGCTATTCCGCGGCTTCAACTCGGTCTTTACCCGCGGGTCGCGCGCCTATGGCAATGGGGTGAAGGGCGCGATCTCCCGCAAGGGCATCATGGTCGCCTTCTATCTGGTGCTGGTCGCCTGCACCGTAGTGCTGTTCCGCGCGGTCCCCGGCGGGTTCGTGCCGGCGCAGGACAAGCAATATCTGGTCGGCTTCGCCCAATTGCCCGACGGCGCCACGCTCGACCGCACCGAAGAGGTGATCCGCCGCATGAGCGACATCGCGCTCCAGCAGCCCGGGGTCGAATCGGCCATCGCCTTCCCCGGCCTGTCGATCAACGGCTTCACCAATTCTTCCAATTCCGGCATCGTGTTCGTGGGGCTGAAGGCGTTCGAGGAGCGCAAGACGCCGGAGCTGAACGGCGGCGCCATCGCCATGCAGCTGAACCAGAAGTTCGCCTCCATCAGCGAAGCCATCATCGCCATGTTCCCGCCCCCGCCGGTGCAGGGGCTGGGCACCATCGGCGGCTTCAAGCTGCAATTGGAGGATCGCGCCGGCTTCGGCTATGAGGCGCTGGACGAAGCCACCAAGGCGTTCATGGCCAAGGCCATGCAACAGCCCGAGCTGGCCGGCCTGTTCTCCTCCTACCAGGTGAACGTGCCGCAATTGTTCGCCGACATCGACCGCACCAAGGCGCGCCAGCTTGGCGTCGCGGTGACGGACGTGTTCAACACCATGCAGATCTATCTGGGCTCGTCCTATGTGAACGACTTCAACAAGTTCGGACGCACCTACACGGTGCGCGTCCAGGCCGATGCGCCGTTCCGCGCGCGGCCGGAGGATGTGGGCCAGCTCAAGGTGCGTTCCAAGACCGGCGAGATGGTGCCGCTCTCCGCTTTGCTGAAGGTGCGCTCGGCGGCGGGACCCGAGCGGGCCATGCGCTATAACGGCTTCCTCTCGGCGGATGTGAACGGCGGGCCGGCGCCCGGCTTCTCCTCCGGCGAGGCGCAGGCGGCGATCGAGCGGGTGGCGGCCGAGACTCTTCCCAAGGGCTTCGGCTTCGAATGGACCGAATTGACCTATCAGGACATTCTGGCGGGCAATTCGGCGATCTGGGTGTTCCCGCTCTCGATCTTCCTGGTGTTCCTGGTGCTCGCCGCCCAGTACGAAAGCCTCACTTTGCCGCTGGCGATCATCATGATCGTGCCCATGGGCCTGCTCGCGGCCATGGCCGGGGTGTGGCTCAGCGCCGGGGACAATAATGTGTTCACACAGATCGGCCTGATCGTTCTGGTGGGCCTGTCGGCGAAGAATGCGATCCTGATCGTGGAATTTGCCCGCGAGCTGGAATTCCAGGGACGAAAGCCGATCGAAGCCGCCATCGAGGCGAGCCGGCTGCGGTTGCGGCCGATCCTCATGACCTCGCTGGCCTTCATCATGGGCGTGGTGCCGCTGGTTACCTCCACCGGCGCGGGCGCAGAGATGCGCCATGCCATGGGGGTCGCGGTGTTCGCCGGCATGATCGGGGTGACGGTGTTCGGCATCTTCCTCACCCCAGTATTCTATGTGCTGCTGCGCCGCCTCGCCGGAAACCGCCCGCTGGTGCAGCATGGCGAGGCCCTTTCGGATCTTCACCCTACAGCCGGAGGCCATGACGCAGACGGGCACGATGCGCCCCATCCCGCGCCCCATCCCGCGCCATCGCACGCGTCCTGACGCCGCGACCCACCGAAACGACAAAAGCCGCCCCCACGGGCGGCTTTTTTCATTTGAGGATCAAGATCGAGGACCGCTCAGAACGCGGCGGGCTTCGCAAGCGCGGCCAGCACCGGGCCGGCCACCGCCAGCGCATCGTCCGCGACCGCCAGAAACGGCTGACAGACCGCCATCGGCTCGGGCTGGAATCTTGCCCGCATGCAAAAGGTGTTGAACGGCGCGGCGAAGGCCGCGATTCCGTCCGTCACTTCGGTCGAGACCGCCTCCAGCCGCTTCGAGGATGCGCCAATGCTGCTCTCGACCGGCGTGACGGCACCGGGCAGATCGTCGAGGCCGATGATTTCCCGGTGTGGCGGCGTGAAAAGAAGCTCGATCGCTGCGCGATTGGCGCCCATGGCCTCGAGCCGCTCCGCCGGCAGGCTTGCCCGCGAGAAAAGCCCCTTCAGATTGAACCGCCCCTGGCGCCGGCGACTCTCCTGGGTATCGAGCAGGCACAGGGAATAGCCGAAGATCTCCACGTCGAACATGTGTTCCAGCGCTTGGGAGAAGGATTCGACCAGGGTGCCATCCCATCCGAAGTCCACCAGCGCGACCCGCATCTTGGGGGCGAGCCCGTGGTCCAGGAGGCTACGGAACAAGCCGCGGCGATTGCGGCGCGCCACCTTGAGGATTTCCCAGCGATAGGCTCCGAGGAAGCGTCGCAGCAGCGGCTCGGTGGTGGAATCGATGATGACCTCGTCTCCAAGGCCGATGTCGGCCAGCACAAAACTGGCGGGCGCGGGAATGTCCAGGCGTTGCAGCAGCTCGAATGTCCGCAGGCCGTGTGCTCCCGCCAGAAGCATGTCGATCCGCGTATCGAAATTACGGTCATGCGTGCCGGCCAGCATGATCACGGTGGGGCCGATGCAGAAATAGCCATGGCGGGACAATTGCGGCGCATCGGGATGTTGCGAAATTTTCTCGACGGCAGTGCCCACGCCCGGACAAAGCAGCAGCAGGTCGATGTTGTCGCGCCGCGCCTGTTGATCCAGCCAATGGAGAAAGCCTGTGACTACAGGGCCGCCGACGTGGAAGCCCAGCGCTTTGCAAGATCCTTCGGGCAGCCCGCTGGCTAGACGCTTCAGCCCAAAGGCCACCGAGGCTGCCCCCTCCGTAGGCAGAGGCAAGGCGTCGCGATCCGGCGGGCCGTTCTCCGCAAGATCATCCACGAGGTGGAAAATCCGGTCTGGGGCCACATCAAGGTCGCGCGCGATGCGGATTGCCAGGGCGGCCGCATCGGGCGAACCGATCCCATCATGCGACAGGAAGAGCGGCACCTTGGGCAAGGCATGCTGCGCGAGCAAGTCCTCGAAAAAAGCGGCGGGAAGATGGGTCGAACCCGCAAGGACCGCGCGCCCATTGGCGGCAGCTTCCCGGAACATCGCTTCAACGCGCGGGTTGGGAAGCCACAGGGCAAGCTCGAACCGGCCTTCGGTGCGCTTGGCGAGATTGCGCTCGGTCGGGCTCGCCTCGAGGTTGGCATAGATCAGGTCGAGGGTGAACGGCTGGTCGCCCCCAGTCTGCTGTCGCGCCAAAGCCTCCGCGGCGACGCGGCGCGCCCTGAAATCGGGCATGCCGACGCTCGCGCCCACCAGGTCGAAGAGATGTTCCGGCTCCACCAATGGGCGGATGAATAAGGTCTTGCAGGCATCGAACCAGACGATATCTGCCGCCTCCATGGCCGCGTTCATTGTCAAAACCGGACCCCTTTCGCCCATCCTATCGCACGGTGGCGCAAGGCCGCAGCCGCCAACATACCACGCCGATATTACGCATCCCGCCCTCAGGAAGGAACGCGGAATGTCAGGTCGTTCGGGTGCAAATTAGGGGAGAAGAAGGGATCCCGCATGAAGAAAAGTGGATGCGCCACGTCCAGCCGCCTCTTGTCAGCGCGCAGCCGCGCCATTTTTTCCGCGCTGACGTGGTCGATGCCCCGGCTCATGGATTCGTAATGCAGCAGCTCCGCAGCCGGACACACCACATTGAACAGGCCCGCCTCCACCAGGCGGAAGCACAGATCCACGTCGTTATAGGCAACCGGGAATGACTCGTCGAACCCGCCGACGGTTTCGAACTTGCTGCGCTCCACCATGAGGCACGCGCCGGTGACCGTCAGCCAGTTCCCGTCGAGCATGTTGCGCGCGTAATAGCAGGGGTCCTTGGCGTTCGCGCCAAGAAAGGCGTGGCTCGGGCCATCGGCGATATAGACCACGCCCGCGTGCTGAACCCGCTGCGACTTAGGATACAGCAGCTTGGCCCCCACGGCACCGACATGGCTCTGCTGGGCATAGCCGATCATGCGGTCGAGCCAGTCGGGGGTGATCACTTCGGTATCGTCGTTGAGGAACAGCAGGATCGCGCCCGATGAGGCGCGCACGCCGACATTGCAGAGCGCCGAGAAATTGAACGGGAAATCGTGCCGCACCACGCGCACGCCCTCTTCCGCGTCGAGACCGTCCAGATAGGCGAGGGTTTCCGCTTCGCTTGAGCCATTATCGACGATGATCAGCTCGATATTGCGGTAGCTGCTCTTGTCCCGGATCGAACGCAGGCATTGGCGCAGCACGGCCCAATTGTTCTTGGACGGGATGATGATCGAAACGCGCGGCGCTTCCGCCACATTGTACCGCACCCGCATATAGGCCTTCAGGCCCTCCACCGGCTCGCACGTGCCGCTGACGCCGCGGCGCTGCATCGCCTCCAGGCGCAGCCGCACCGCGGCCGAAAGCGCTTCCGGCTTGGCGTCGAACTCGGCCGCCGCGGAGCCCGGTATGATGCGCCAATGATACAGGACCTTCGGAATGTGGGAGATCTTGCGGGTATTCTCCGTGATGCGCAGCACAAAGTCCCAATCTTGCGACCCGTCATATTCCGAACGAAGCGGCCCGACTTTCAGCGCTAGGCTGCGGCGCACGCAGCTGACGTGGCACGTGTACATGAGGCTCATGAGCGTGTCGGGTGACCAGTCCGGCTTGAAGAACGGCTCCACGAACGTGCCGTTGGTCGCGATCTTGTCTTCATCGCTATAGATGAAGTCTGGATCGTCCCGATCGATGCAGGCGGCGAGCTCGTAGAGGCAATCCTCGGTCAGTTCGTCGTCATGGTCGAGAAAGACCAGGAAGTCGCCGCCCGCCAGTGCGATGGCTTCGTTGGTAGCGCCGGAAATGCCCTGATTCACAGTGAGATTCTTGACGATGACGCGCGGATCCTTGAGCAGGGCAAGGGCTTGGCGCACATCGTCGCGGGGGCTGCGGTCGTCCACCAGGATCAACTCCCAGTGCGGATACCATTGCGCATCGACCGAGGCCACCATACGGCGGAGCACGTCAAGCGGGGTATTGTAGAGCGGCACGATGATGGAGAAGCGCGGCGTCGCCCGGAAGCGTGCGATGCGCTCATCCAGATCGGCCGGGCACCGCGGGGCGATGTAAGTATAGCCTGGGGCTTGGCTGCGCCATTCGTAGGTGCCGGTGCGCACCGCCGGGAGCGTGCCGTCCATTATGCCTTTGCGGCCCGGCCGGAAGGCGACATGGCGGGCGTGATGCCCCAAAAGCCCGGCCCGGAAGGCCGGGACCGTGGTCTTGGCCATTCTCCTGTAGCGAAGCGCTCGCAACCAGCGCAACCATGTCCGCCAGACGGCGCCCGGAACCGCTTTCAAGCCGCTGCCGCGCAACCTGTCCGGCACCTGCTTCGACAGATAGTCGGCCAGGGGCGATTGCCAGGGCTCCAGCTCGGGATGTTCGTCACGATAAGCGATCGGACTGAAGGTGGCGCTGGGAATACGGCCCTCGCCCTCGCCATAGAGGATATAATGCCACAATGGATTCAAGGCCGCGCTGCTCACGTCCGGGTATGTCGACAGATAGAAATCGGAATCAAAGGCGGGATTTGGCCAGCAGCCCTCGAAACCGCCGCGCAGCAGGTAATCTACGACCGGCTCGACACCGACCGAATCGGGCTGGCGGTATTGATCCAGGTAGAATTGACGGTCAAAGAGGCCAGAATCCAGAAGCAGCCGGCAATTGGCCTCCAATTTCCCAGAGCCGAACCGACGGATCAGCCGTCCCCACACGCCGCGCCATCCGCGGCGGGCCGACACCGGCAAGGCTCGGATCACCTGAGAAATATTATGCCGCCGACGGCGCTCCACCTCGGCATGTGAGAGTGCAGATTCAAGCCGCAGGCTCAAAACTCCAAGTTCGGTCTCCTGCTGGCGTATGCGCTCTTCGGCCCGGGCGATCTCCTTGTCCAGCGTCGCCCGAAGCGCTGCCAGTTTCGCCGCATGCCCCCCGTCCATCTCCATCAACACGTTCGCTCCCAGCGGCCTCCAGAGATTGCGAGCCGGCTTATTCACCAACACCGCAGACCATGCCTCAAGTGTGGTCAGCCCCCTAAGAACGGTGCGCGCATCGCACACGACGAAGCTTATCGCCTTACCTCAATAAAATATATTATTGCAATGTGATTATTTGGACGAGTTCGCATCTGACACTGCGAACGCCCCTTTTGTGCATGAAGGATAGCCTGCCGAGTCGCCGGATCGCAAGGATAAGCAGCCATCAGAAAACCAACTCCTGAGGTGGTGCCGATTTGACGGCCGGAACGGTGTATTTCTTGCGCTGATTGTCGAGCGTCGCCGCTGAAACCACGGCCTCGCGGCACACCTGCGCCGCCCGTGTCGCTGCGTGCTTCAGAACAAACGCGATCTGCGCCTCCGTGAACTTCTACGCGTTCAGGAAACTCCCTTCGGACCCCAACAGGCAACCATTTTTGAAAAATTCCGGCTCCGCCTAGTCTAGCAATCCGGGAGCACGTCAGGCGGCAAATCGATCCAACAGGCGTTGCGCACAGCAGCTTCGGCGGCGCCGACGACGCGATCCACCTGAAGCGCTTCTCTCAGGGAGCAGAGGCGGGCGAAATCCCCATCCAGGAAGGCGCGCATCTGACCCCGATAGGTATGATCACGCTCCGGCTTTGCAGCCACCGTCACCCCGTTGACATCGAGCAGACCGTTCGGAAAGTCCAGAACGGCCGTAAAGCCTTCTCCGTTCAAACAAAGCGTGCGGCGTGGCACCCGATCGAGATAGTTCATCTGAACGCTGACAACGGGGCATTGCTCGGTCCGCGCTAGCAAATGGAACACATCATCCGCATCGATCTCGAGATCGCTGAAATGCCCCCCGAGCGCCGCGATCTGCATGAACGGGCCGCAAAACAATTGTGCGAGGTCGATTTCGTGGCTGAGATCTCGCAAAACTCCGCCGCCTCTTTCGCGGGACGCAGAATAGCCCGTCCGGTAATCCTGATCCGGCCTCCATGTCGGCAGATACTGGCCCACATGGAACTCAGCACTGAACAATCGGTGGCCCGCACAGCGCTCTAGAAGCTGCTGCACGAGTGGATGGAATCTCAAATTGAAAGCGGTCACGAGCTTCAAGGCAGAGAAGTCGACCGGGTTCACCGCCCGCATGAAGAGCGGCTTCTCGGCCAGAATAGGGCCATCCCAGCCCATTTTCACGAGCGTTCGTAAGGTCAACTCATGATCTGCGGTGGCGTTAGCGACGACCACGTGGCTCGGCGCATGGTGTGCTATTCCGGCCTCCAAGGTGGGGAAAGCTGGATACGGGCAATCGAAATTGCGCGTGACACAAGCCACCCGGCTTCCCATCTCAGCCAATATGCGCGCATGCCGCGCTCCGATTGACCCATAGCCGACGACCAGCGCGCGTCTCATGCCTTGGAAAAAACCTCGTCAAATTCAAGATTGGCCCGTTCGTAATCATCAAGATGACCAATATCAATCCAATATTCCCGCAACGGATAGGCGCACGTTCCGTGGCCTTCCGCCCGAGCACAAGAGAATAATGTCGGCATATCAAAATATTCATCCCTTGGAACCAGATCAATAAGCTGGGGTGAAATAGCATAAATGCCGGAATTGATGAAATGCCGATGCTTTGGCTTTTCGGTCATTCCAAGAATGCGATGATCACTATCGACCTGGACGACGCCGTAGGGAACATCAACCTCATATTGCTTTACCGCCATGGTCGCGGACGAGCGGTGGATTTCGTGGAACGCAAGCATCTTCCGGAGATCGATTTTAGAGAGGATATCACCGTTCATTACGATCAGATCCGCGTTTAGCGGTCCGTCCAGAACCTTGGGCACCAGATGGAGAGCGCCACCCGTCCCGAGCCGCTTGGCTTCCTCCACATATTTGATGTGGGCGCCAAAATCCGAACCATCTCCGAAGTGGTCGCGGATCATTTTCGCCTTGTAGTTCACCGACAGGACAATATTGATGAATCCCTGGCGGCAAAGGACGGAAATGATCGTCTCGAGAAGCGGACGCCCCCCCACATCCAGCATCGGCTTGGGGCGACTTTCGGTGAGCGGCGCCAGGCGCGACCCTAATCCCCCTGCCATGATGACGACCGTGTTGGGCAGAATCTCCGGCGAGAGAAGTTCGTCCAGAATGACAACCCCAGTCACGTGGCGAGCGTCATCTACAAGAGGGACCTGACTGATGTGGTTATTGCGCATCATAGCCATGCAATCCGCATGGCTACTTGTTTCCGGCAGCGAGAGCGGCGACTTGGACATGAACTGCGAACAGTGATGGTTGAGATGCCCGGTACTCAGGATAGCCTTACGCAAGTCGGCATCGGTGACCGTCCCCAGGAGCCGCCCGTTTTCGTCAGTCACGATGGCGATCTGGCCACCGGCGGAATCAATGATACGCGCGGCCTCGACCAAAGAAGCATCCGGTCGGGTCAACATTTGTGGCCAGTTTTTCATTTTTCCCTCATTTCGCCGCCAGAGTGACACTCCTGTCCGGAAACAACAGGCTTTTTAATTCAGTCACTCGGTATTTATACTTTTACCAACACGCCGACCTTAGGCCGATAATATTTAGATCCAGGGAAACGTGACGCGAACGGCGAAGTATCCGCCGGTCACGTAACTTCCTAGAGAAAGGTCTCGCCCCTAGACCTCGTGCGGATGACATGAGCCGGCGTCCCAACCGCTACCACATTGGCCGGCAAATCCTGCGTCACACCCGAAGCCATCCCCACGACAGTATCGCACCCGATTGAAACACCATGGGACACCATCGCACCGAGGCCGATAAAGCTGGCCTCTCCGACCTTCACGCCCCCCCCCAGCACAGCTCCGGGCGCGAGACTGGCGAAATCGTCGACGATGGAGTCGTGCTCGATGATAGCCCCTGTATAGATCACCACATGCCGCCCGACTCGGGCCTGGGGCGCGACGGTCGCGCGTGCCATAAGAATCGTACCTTCACCAATCTCGGCGCTGCGCGCCACGACGGCTTCCGGATCAATCAGCGTCGCAAAGCGCAACAGTGGCATGGCCGCCTGAAGGCCAACTGCCGCACCGAGCCGACGCCCGGTATCGCCGATGGCAATCACAGCCGTGGTTTGAGTCGTGCGCCGCCGGAACGCCGACTCCAAGACAATAGGGCCATCGAACCATTCATGGCCGCTGAGATCTATTGTAACCAATCCCGCCACAGGCCGCCCTGCCCGCTGCAGAAGGTCCACTGCCCCTCGTGCAAGCCCCCCCGCCCCTACGATCCAAACCCCCTCGTTCGTCATGACCCTTTCACCGCGTCATAGAAACCCTTGCGAAGCAGGGCACGATAGTCGGCGTTCGCAAGTCGGGTCGCGATCTCCTTTGCCGTGCCGGCCTTCTCGTAGGGATTGGGAGTCATAGTCGCACGCATCTGGCACTCTTGCGTCATGGCGAACCGAATGGCTGCGCGCAGCGAAACGGAATCGCAACTTGATGATAGCACCGCCTCGCTGCGGGCGCGGCCCGCCTGACGCGAGCCGACATCGATAGCGGGCACCCCAAGACTCGGAACCTCAATGAGGCCGCTTGATGAATTGCCAATGACAAAGCGCGCATACCGTACCGAAGATAAATAGAGCAGCCAGCCGAGCGACATGAAGAACCGCAGACGACCGGGTGTCGCCTTGGCGCGGGCGTTCAGGGCCTCATTGATCATTCGTCCGCCAGCATCGGAATTCGCCCCAGTGAAAATCGCGATAACGTCGGTCTCGGAGGCGAGGGCGCCCAAAAGCGTGTCCAATTGCTCCAGGGGCTGCCCCTCGTCGAGGGTGGCAGGATGGAAAGTGCCGATGACATACGGCTGTCCCGCCGCGAGGCCAAGGCGGCGCCACACCTCCTCCCGCTCCATCAGCACCGTCCGTCGCGCATTCTCCACGCCGAGCGCACCGACATTGAAGACCCGTTCAGGGTGCTCACCCATTTGGATCACCCGCTGACGATATAACTCCGTGCTCGGAAAATGCATGTGACTCATCTTTGTGATGGCGTGCCGGAACACATCATCCATCGCCCCGAAGGACGCCTCGCCCCCATGGATATGGGCGATAGGAATTTTACAGGCGGTCGCAGCGGCGGCAGCGGCGAGGGCTTCGTAGCGATCGCCGAGAAGCACGAGCGCGTCTGGGGCGAGACGCCGGAACGCTTCGGTGAAGCGGAACAGCCCAATGCCCATCTCCAGCCCCATGGCGTCGTCGCTCTGGGTGTCCAGGAGGATGTCCACCATTTCGACAGCCTCGAAGGCCACCGTGTCGATTTCTGCTACGGTGCGACCATGCGAGGGGGAGAGATGCGTCCCTGAGATCAGGGCAACCAGGGTCACGCCGTCGATCTCGCGCAACGCCCCGATGAGCGTCCTCAGCAGGCCATAGTCCGCACGGGTGCTAGTGAAGATGGCTATTCGGGGCATTCCCTCTCCCTACCAGCCGACTGCACCGGCTGACCAGTATCCATACCCGAGGCGCACGGGGTCGATCCGTTTTTCAAAGGCCTGGCGAGCATAGGTCATGTCCGTCGGCCGATGCAGGACGAGTTTATAGTCTGATCCATTCGTTATATATAAGTATTCACAATACCTGCCGAGGCAGGTCCTTTCGATGACGCAGGATCGCTCTCCCGGACGCGCTTCGTCCGTCTTCACGCCGCCCCCTCGCAATGCTTCGGCAGCGGCTGCCTCCTGGAAATCTGGGGCACCTAAGCGCGACGCCGTTACCGCGGTGGTCCCGACGGGGCACGTCCCATCGGGCGAGACGCTGGGAATTCGGTTCACGTAGGTCCAGCGGTCTCGGCTCAGCCCCACAACGGGACGCTTCGAGGATTGCCCGATCGCAGAGGGCACATCGAAATACGCTGAGGGATAACTTCCATGCCTTTGATAATAGTCTTCAAGTTGATCTGCGATTTTCCTGAGTTTTGGCAACTCACGATTTGCTTCCAGAGCACGTTCATTGATACGAAAGGAAAAATATTTCCCTGCCTCTCCTGTTACAGATTTTCCAAGCCAATACCTTTTCAAGATATCGAATATATCTGTAATCTCGGGATATTCCTTAGTCATATTTATTTCAATCAACAGCTGCGCACCGGAGGTGTCGTAATCTGCTATATTATAGCGCTTCCGATAAACGGGATCGATAACAAGCGGGACTGGAGCGTCCCAACTGTCATATTCATCTAATTCAATGCCAAAATGCTTACGATCGTTAAATATTTCCGCGAGCTGACCAGTATATTCGTAATTTAGGATGTTCCGCCCGCCGCTGCGATAACCACGCGCATTGTCAATCAACAAGAATGTGCTGTAGGCATCAAATTCCTGCTTGTGCTCTTGCACCATTTCGCCAAATGCCATTTGGCGTATCCAGTCTTTAGTCAGGTCGGTGCCCAAAATGAATTGAGTAGCTAAGCACAGGCTCAGCAGTCCACTGATGATAACTCCATGAATCCACCCTTCCAGATTTGGGGCGAGCAGTCGAATCAGCGCGCGGATGATGCTGACTAACCCTATAATTAGGAGGCAGATGCCTGGGATCGCCGGCAGAATATTGCGGGCATCATAGAAATCGAAAACACTCGGTGCCTTGTTAACCAATAGATACGGATAGACGGCCGTCGCGATCAATAAGACGCCAATCAAAATCGGCCGTATGATCGGTGGTATATGTGCATCGCGCGGCTGGCGCCATAGCGCGATGAAGCAAGCCAACAGCGTGAGCGCCAAGAAGGGTACGATCATCTTAGGCGGCGTGCTTGAAAATATTATACTAAAATAATCCACTAAATATCTGAAACTAAAACGAATCGCACGCGAAACAGATTTCAGAATATTTTGATTTTGTATCGCATTATAAGACGCATAGATCCTGTTTCCATCTGACGAAATAGCTGCAAATACGAGGCCTATCAACTTCGTTGTGATAATGAAAAGAACAGGAAGTACAGCGAAGAAAATATTCTGTCGCGCGAACGAAAGGCCACTCGACCATAGGCGCGTGATGCCGTCCCGAAATTTCAGGCTTGCCACGCGTGTCTTCAAACCCTGAAATACCTCGGACGCGGTTGGCCGAGGGCGGCCGCCCTCGACAGAAGAGAAACGGAAATGGGAGATCTTTTCCCGCAGCCTCGCTCCAACCTCCGAAACATCCTTGAAAGACAGAGCCCCGGCCCCATTCGATTTTGCGGACGAAAAGTCTAAGTATTCAACGAATAGCAACGCAAAGAAAAGCCCGTAGAGCAAAATGAGTGAATTCAAATAAAAGGAGAAGAAGAAAAAAATCAGTGCCAAGGCGCGGCGTGCCGAGTGCCTCACGCTGCTCACATAGAGGGCAGCGCCAAGCCAAAACGACGCAATATAAACATTGTACATTCCGACGCTTACGAGAAAGCGGACCGGCGCAACGTGCGAGGCAACGATGAGACAGCAAAGGAAGGTAGCGTCAAGCTTGCTGAGAATGCACTTGCGATAGGTGACAAATGCGAAGCAGATCGCGGTGATCACCCAACCGGTCCACGCGACAATCCGCATCAACAAGACCGGATTGGCGCTGCCTAGGACGAAATTACTAACATATCCCGCCCACCAGACACCCAGTTCAAGGCCGACGCGGATGCGAGCTTGTGGGTCTTGATGAAGCCAAACCCAGTCGTCCCAGAAATATCCCGGGGTGAGGATTAGAATAATCGTTCCCGCAAGGGCAGATATGAGGAAGAGAGGAATGAAGCGAAAAAGACGGACCCGATCGGGAGGGCTGTCACCAAACACTCCAGCCTCCATCGACAACAAGATGCTGCCCGGTCACGTAACGGGATAGATCGCCGGCGAGATACACCGCTGCGCCCTTGAAATCCTCCTCCGTCGCCATGCGCCCCAGCGGGGTGCGAGCGACATATTGTTCTGTAAACGATTCCGGCTGCCCTCGGGCAACGCCGCCTGGGCTCACGCAATTCACGCGAATATCGGGGCCGAGCGTTGTGGCAAGCCAACGTGTCAACTGAATTAGCCCGCCTTTGCTGGCCGCATAAGCCGCGGGATTGGCCATTTTAGTTCCGCCATACAATGACCAATCCGGACCGAGGAAACCATAAATCGACCCAATGTTGACGATCGATCCGCAGCCGCTCTTACGTAAGAAGGGCGTGGATGCCTGGACCAACGAGAACACGGCCGTGAGGTTGACTTCCATCGCCAGGCGCCAGGACGCGGAGGTCTGGCGCTCAAAGGGCTCTGCCCACCCGTCCAGCCCGCTGGTTCCGACAAAGGCCGCGTTGTTTATAAGGATGTCCAATCGCCCAAAGTCCGCGACTACCCGCTCAGGTAGACGGCGCACCGCATTTTCGTCCGCAAGATCGCAGGCAATTCCGCAGGCGCGCACTCCTGTGTCCGCCGCAACTTGCTCGGCAGCAGCCGTTACCCGTTCAAGATCGATGTCGACCAACACGACCTGCGCGCCCACCTCGGCGAGAGCGCTGCCCATCGCAAACCCGAGGTGGCCCGCGCCGCCCGTCACGATCGCCACGCGTCCATCCAATCGTAGAAGGTGTAGAACCGACAAAATGGAAGCGCCCATCGCTTGTTCCTTAGCAGGGGTTGGCCGCGCCGACCCGTAGGACGGATATGGCGTCAACCTGCATCAAAAGCTGAGACCGAAGAATTCTTCGATCTTCTCAGCAGTGAAGTTGAGCTCCTCTTCGCCGAGACCCGGGAAGATACCGACCCAGAAGGAATCGGTAACCACCCGGTCAGCCACCTGCAGCGTTCCATGCACCCTGTAAGTCTGATTCTTCATGTAAGGCTGACGGATAAGGTTACCAGCAAAGACCAAGCGCGTGCCGATCTTGTTTTCATCCAGATAGCGGATGAGATCGCGCCGGTTGAAATCGATACCCTGCCTCAGGGTCATGGGGTAGCCGAACCACGAAGGATTGGAGTTCGGCGTCGCCTGCGGCAGATGGAGGAAGGGCTCGCAGGAAGCAAGCCGCTCTGTCAAGAATTTCGCGTTCGCCCGACGCTTAGCGATGAAGTCGGGCAGTTTATCCAATTGAGCAAGCCCGCAGGCCGCCTGCATGTCCGAGATTTTCAGATTATACCCGACGTGAGAATAGACGTATTTGTGATCATAGCCTTCGGGCAGGTCTGGAAACCGTTGGCAGAAGCGTTTTCCGCACGTATTATCCTTGCCCGGCGGGCAATAGCAGTCACGCCCCCAGTCGCGAAATGACTCTGCAATGGTGCGCAGCTCGGCATTGGACGTGAAGACAGCGCCCCCCTCCCCCATCGTGATGTGGTGAGCGGGATAAAAACTGAGCGTGCCGATGTCACCGAAGGTGCCGACATTCCGATTGTCGTATGTGGAGCCGAGGGCGTCGCAACAATCCTCGACGAGCCAGAGGCCATATTTGTCGCACAGGGCCTTGACTGCGCCCAGATCAAAGGGGTTCCCCAGCGTGTGGGCGATCATCACCGCCTTGGTACGCGGGGTGATTGCCGCTTCAATGCGGCTGGCGTCGATGTTGAGCGTTGCGAGATCCGCATCGACGAAGACCGGGACCGCGCCGAATTGGAGGGTCGGGTTTACGGTGGTTGGAAAACCCACTGCGGTGGTGATAATTTCATCGCCTTTCTTGATGGCGCGCTCGCCCAGCTTGGGCGAAGTCAAAGCCATAAAGGCGACCAGATTGGCTGACGAGCCGGAATTGACCGTCAGAAGATGATCAACCCCGATGAACGCGGCGAGGCGCTTCTCGAATTGATCGTTGAACCGCCCCGTGGTGAGCCAGCCGTCGAGCGATGCCTCGATCATCAGCCCAATTTCCGCCTCGTCGATCACCTTTCCGGACGGCGGAATCGTTGTCTGACCAGGCACGAAGGACCGCTTCGCCGTCGGACCTCGCATTTCTTGGACGAAGGCAAGAATCTTGGAATTGACCATCTGAACCTCGAACGGCGACGTCAGCGTGCCTGCTGATACGCTTCAATCTGCTGAAGAGTAAATTCTCGCATGGACTGGCCCTCATTGAAGGCGCGATGCCATTCCACCACACGCACAAGCGCCTCTTCTAGCGGCCAGCGCGGCGACCAGCGAAGTTGATGACGCGCCTTAGCGCTTTCAAGGCGCAGATTCTGCGCCTCGTGGAGATCCGCATTCTCAACCACACGCCAGGAAGCGCTGTCTCCCCAGATTTCGCAGATCCGCCGGGCGATCCACTCAACCGACTTGATGCTGTCGTCACTCGGGCCGAAATTATAGCTCGATGCTGCACTTTCGCCTGTTTCGCATAAGGCTTCAGCCAAAGCGAGATAACCGGAAAGCGGCTCCAATACATGTTGCCACGGCCGAGTGGCACGCGGCATGCGAAGAACCAGCTCCTCGCTCGCCGCGATGGAGCGAATGAAATCGGGAATCAGTCGGTCCGAGGTCCAATCACCACCACCGATCACGTTACCCGCTCGTGCGGAGGCGAGATTGACGCCGTTTCCCGCAAAAAAGGAGCGCCTGTAAGCGGAGGTGATCAGTTCCGCGCAGCCCTTGCTGCTGGAATATGGATCATAGCCACCCATGGGATCAGATTCCCGATAGGCCCAGACCCACTCGTTGTTCTCGTAGCATTTGTCGGACGTGACATTGACGATCGCCCGAACAGAAGGACAGCGGCGCAAAGCCTCAAACACGTTTACGAGGCCCATCAGATTGGTGGAATAAGTTTCAACCGGGTCCAGATAGGAGACACGCACGACTGCTTGGGCCGCCAAATGCAATATGATTTCTGGCTGAAAGTCTTGCACTACCCTGTTGAAAAGCTCCGCGTCCCGAATGTCGCCCAGCCTGGATGTGCATAGGCCATCGCCGTCGATCGCCTCGAAAAGGCTCGGCTGTGTGGCCGGCGGCAAAGCGTAGCCACACACTCGCGCCCCCAGGGCATTAAGCCAGAGAACAAGCCAGCTGCCCTTGAAGCCCGTATGTCCTGTAACGAGAACCCGGCGACCGGACCAAAACTGCGCGTTCATCACCAGATTTTCCAGGGAGCATTGCCGGAAGACCACAGGTCCTCAAGCAAATTCTTGTCTCTTAGAGTGTCCATGGGCTGCCAGAAACCATCATGACTAAATGCGCCGAGTTGGCCATCGTGAGCCAACCTCTCAAGCGGCTCCCGCTCCCAGATAGTGGCGTCTTCGTCAATGAAGTCGATGACCTTCGGTGACAGCACAAAAAAACCGCCATTGATGAAGGCGCCGTCGCCCTTCGGTTTTTCCTTGAATTCGCAGACTTGATCGGCCTCGATGTGGAGAGCGCCGAAACGGCTGGGAGGATTGACAGCAGTCAGCGTTGCGAGACGTCCGGAGGACTTGTGAAGGGCGACCGCTGCGGAGATATCCATGTCGCCCACGCCATCTCCATACGTGAAGCAGAAGGCTTCCTCATCTTTCAGAAACCGCTCCACTCGCTTCAAACGCCCTCCCGTCATGGTATTTTCACCGGTGTCAACCAAAGTTACGCGCCAGGGCTCAGCAAATTGCTCGTGTATCTCAACGCTATTATTTGTGAGATCGATTGTCATATCCGACATGTGTTTGAAATAATTTGAAAAATACTCTTTTATAACGTATCCTTTATAACCACAGCAAATAATAAAATCATTAATACCGTGGGCCGAATAGATCTTCATCACGTGCCACAGGATCGGCCGCCCACCAATCTCAACCATCGGCTTTGGCTTGAGATGGGTCTCTTCGGCAATGCGAGTGCCAAGACCACCTGCCAGGATCACCGCTTTCATAACGTGGCTTCTCCAAAACGATGTCTGATCATGAGAATGTGAAGGCATCGACACGCAAATCAGACGGGCGGATGCCCTGCGTCAAGGCGAGACGTCTGATATCCACCACCATTTGAGGGTGGCCAGCCGCATAGACGCGCGCGCCCTCAAGCGGCACTGTTGGGAACTCCGAGGTGACGCGCCGCCGCGTACCTTCCTGGGAGAAAATCGGCCGGTAATCAAAGTCCATGGACGCACCCAAGGCTGCCAGCGTCTCATGAAGATATGCATCGGAGGAGACGCGATTGCCCCACAGAAGCGTCATCGGGCCAGCCTGCCGGCGCTCGACAGGTGTGAGGGCGACCAGCATTGCGTAAATGGGCACGATGCCCGTTCCCGTCGCCACCATCAAAGTTCGCTCGGCATGACGGGTATCAAACACGAAGCGCCCGAGCGGAGCCTCCATCTGGAGAAGATCCCCCACCTTGGCAGCGCCGGCGAGCCAGTCGCTGAAAGCTCCCGCATTTACCAGGCGGATATGGAACGTCACGACACGACTCTCGGGCTCGACGGCGGCAATAGAATAGTGCCGCGCCGTTCCGTTCTTCAGCCTCAACGTCGCATATTGACCGCCCAGGAAAGAAAGCAACTGATTGCGCGGAGTGACGACCTCCAGCGAGACAATCTCGGGGGCAACGCGCGACAATCCGACAATTTTCACCGGAAACATGCGTGCGGGAATGGTTTCGACGCGCGGATCATCCGCCAGTTTGACCGTCACCGCGCTCCGCACCGTCAGCCGGCATAGCGGCGCGCTACGCAGGTCCAGCGTGGTAAAACCCGCGACGGGCTCCACCTCACCGCCCAAGATCTCGCCGACACATTGCAGACAATCGCCCCTCCGGCAAGAATGCGGAACGGGGACGCCCGCAGCATGCGCCGCATCGAGGATGCTTTCATCGGTCCCAGCGAGGCATTGTTCGCCGCCGCCCGGCCAAAGTATAGAAACCGGGAACTTCGCTGACAACGGCCGCCGTCCATAGCCCGCACCCGCAACCCCCTCCCTCGAGCCCTTAAAGGCGCATAAAAGGCCAAGAGCAAAAAGTCGTTCGTCGCTAGGTTAAATGTGCGCGCGTTATAAAATTTCGCACCGCACAAGTCAATGATGAAGGCGTTTTCGACTCATATCGGTTCGTGTCCAGCGGCCCGGGAGACGTTCTGACATTCCTGTGGCGTGAAGCGGTCGAGGAGAAGTCCAATGGCGCTCCACAGCCCGGCGACGGCGCGCTCGGCAGCTCTGCGCGGAAGCGCGTTAAACGTTGAGGAGGCGCGCTCGATGGGATCGAAAGCGGGCTTCAGGGGACAGATAATGCAGGCTGGCGGACCCCGGCACCCTCGATGGCGACACACACCTGAGGCCCTTTGTGGGAGCAGAGATTGTCCATCACCCCCATGTCGCCGGCTTCACATTGGGGCTGAGAATCTGTTCCACATATGCTTGCAACGCCACGGCGTTGGTCGGGCCGCGAGCACCATGGGCGTGCGGATGCCGGTGGATCTCAGCCCAGCGAGGAAGATGGCTGCCTTCCGATGGCCATTTGGCACGCCCGCCCGCTGGCATTCCCCAAGCCAGCAGGGGCCCAGGCGATGCGTCACGTTGATCGCGAAGCACAGGTGTCATCGATGAAGACGAGGCGCTCGAGGTCAAGGTCCAACTGGCGGTCGAACCAAGCGTGGCGCCGCTTCAATCGGGACGGCCCTCCTCGGCGTGCGCGGTCTTTTTCCCGGGTGATTGCGTAGCAATCGAAAAAGCGCCGATCCATGGTATCCCTCCGACGGCGGCCGTCTTGCGAATTGAGGCCTGGTGGTGAGAATTCGTCTGTATGGACGTCTATACAGACACACCGATCAGTCGGCTTGAG
>NCHM01000498.1 GCA_002257205.1 Rhizobiales bacterium 24-66-13
AAGATCGCCACCATCCGCCAGAGCCTGTCGGATCCGGACCAGCGCCTCGCCTCCACCAATCGCGACGTGCGCAATCCGGCCATCAGCTATGTCAACAACATGGTGCTGAGCCTGCGGGTGGAGAAAGACGCGCTCTCGCGCCAGACCGACGAGCTGGACCAGCAGCAGAAGGTCGCCGAGGAGCGGTTGACCATGCTGCGCAACACCGAGACCCGGCTCGTGGAGCTCAACCGTCAGCGCGATTCGCTGAGCGACGGCTATCGTGAATATCTGCGCCGCGCGGTCGCCGCCACCATCGAGGAGACCGCCGCCAAGGTGCGCGCCTCCAACGTGCGCGTGGTCCAGGACGCGAGCGCTGCCGTCACCAGCCGCTCGATGGCGCTGCCGTTCCTCGCCGCCGGCATTTTCGGCGGGCTGCTGTTCGGCGCCGCCGCTGGCGCGCTCGCCTCCGCCCTGCGCACGGTCTTCATCCAGCCCACGGAGGGCGAGCGCGTGCTGGCCCTGCCCTGCCTCGCGGATTTCGCCGACGGCCGCAACGCCCTCGCGACGCCGGCGGCGGAACAGGCCATCGGCGGGCTCGCGACCTTGCTGCTCGACACGGAGCTGGACGGCAAGCCGCTGCGCACCATGCACTTCCTGACCTCGGAGCGGGACGACGACGTGCCGCTGCTGTGCCGCCGCCTCGCCGAGGAGATGAGCCTTCAGCGCGGCCTGCGCACGCTGCTGGTGGACCTGTGCTCGGCGGACCCGTTCCCGCTCGAATCGGTCGGCGCGGAGGTCAAGGGTGGGCTGGCCATGTCGGCGACGCCCGTGCCGCTGCTGTGGTCGCTGACCGACAGTGCCGAATCGCCGCTGCTGAGCGTGCGGCTTTCCCTCGTGGAAGGGCGGCAGATGATGGAGGAGCTGCAAGACCTGTTCGACGCCATCGTGATCTGCTCCACCGCCCAGGGCGCCTCTCCCGTGATTCAGCGGCTCAACATGCTCGTGGATGCCAATGTCCTGATGATCCGGGCCGAGCATACCCGTAAACCCGCCGCGCTTCGGCTGCGCTCTATTGTTATGGAAAACGGCGGATTTGTTCTCGGATTTGTATTTATGGGCCGTAGATACTATCTTCCAGAGTGGATTTACCGGAGAGCCTGAGAAGAAACGTTTCATTAACCATGGAGCTTTAGGGTTGCTTTACCACGTTGATCGGTTCAGCGACCCCGCTTCACGCCTCTCCCTCCGCCCTCCGCTCCGCTTGGCGCGGGGCAGGAAGGCCGGCGCAGGGTCCTGGACGGGGTCGCCCCACTAGGAGCCTTGCTCGATGCCCTCCCCCGCATGCGAAGCGACCCGTCGCGATCGCAGCCCGGAGCTGGGTGCGCCTCGCGGCCGAAGTGCCGGGCCGTGGGCGGCCCTGCGGCTGCCCGTGTTCCTGCTCCTGGGCAGCACCGTCCTTGCCGGTTGCACCACCACATCCGGCCGCACGCCCCTGCTCACCGGGCAGGAGCTGAGCTTCACCCAGGTCAATCCCGAGGGCTTCCGCCCCTGGACGCCGGGCATTCCGGCCTATCGCATCGGTCCGGGCGACAAGCTGAAGGTCAAATTCTCCATCACCCGCGAAATGGACGAGGACCTCGTCGTCTCCCCGGACGGCACCATCGGCCTGCGCGCCGTGGGGCAGATCCGGGTCGAGGGCATGACACTCGCCGGCCTCCAGGAGACCATCCGTGTCTCCGCGCGGCGCGAGCTGACCGACCAGCGCGTCGTGGTCTCGCTGGAGGATTCCGGCTCCTCCAAGGTGTATGTGGGCGGCAGCGTGGCCCATCCGGGGCTGTATAAGATCGCCGAGATGCGGGTGTCCTCGCTGGAAGCGGTGCTGCTCGCCGGCGGCTTCACGGACGAGGCCCGCCTCGGCGAGGTGGCGCTGATCCGCCGCGATCCCTCCAACCGCGCCATGCTCAAGATCATCAATCTGCGCGACATGATCCAGACCGGCTCGGACGAAGCCGACGTGCCGCTGGTGGCCGGCGACATCCTTTATGTGCCGCGCAGCGACATCGCCGAGCTGAATCTGTGGATCGATCAGTTCATCAACAAGGTGGTGCCGTTCCAGCGCACCTTCAGCTATACGCTGGGCGCCTATTCCACCACCTCCAGCGGCGCTTCGACCCTGATCCCGTGAGCCTTTCCGCGCCGCAGCGTGGTAGGATATGTTCCTGACCGGCGGCGCCGCGCGCCGCGCCAACCACGGTGGATACGATGCTAGCACAGGCCGGCGCGGCGCCGATCCGGGAAGTGCCCTATCTCGGCGTGCGAATTTCCTGCCTCGACGTTCCGGCAGCGGCGGCGCGCATCGCCGCGCGCGGCGCCGATGCCCCGTTCGCCTATGTGGTGACGCCCAACGCCCAGCATTTCGTGCGGCTCGGCCGGCTGAAGGATGCCCGCTTCGCCGATGCCTATGACCATGCCTGGCTGCGCCTGCTAGACGGCAAGACGCCGCGCGCGCTCGCCCGCCGGGTGTTCGGGCTCGATTTGCCCCATGCCGCCGGCAGCGATCTGACCGCTTATCTGTTCGCGCATCATATTTCCCCCGGCGACAGCGTCACCGTGATCGGCGGCGGCGAGGAGATGCGGCGCCGCCTGATCGCGCAATTCGGCCTCAAGGCGGTGAACCTGCTCAATCCCTCCATGGGCTTCATCACCAAGCCGGAGGAGGTGGAGGCCTGCGTGGACTTCGTGCGCGCCCATCCGGCGCGCTACGTGTTCTTCGCGGTCGGCGCCCCGGCGTCCGAATATATGGCGCGCATGGTGGAGCAGCGCGGCGGGGCGGTGGGCACCGGGCTGTGCGTCGGTTCCTCGCTCAATTTCGTCACCGGCATCGTGCAGCGCGCGCCGGAATTCTATCGCAAGTTCGGCCTGGAATGGCTGCACCGCCTGATGCTGAACCCCAAGGGCCATGCGCGGCGGGTGTTCGTGGAATCCCTGCCGCTGCTGCTGATGGTGGCCGATGCCCGGCGCGATCCGGCGGCCTATGGCATGGCCGGCCC
>NCHM01000499.1 GCA_002257205.1 Rhizobiales bacterium 24-66-13
GGAATTGCTGGGCAATCTCTGCCGCAAGGTGGACGTGCTGGTGATCGCCGGCGGCATGGCCAACACTTTCCTCGCCGCGCAGGGCCACACGGTGGGCAAGTCGCTGTGCGAGCATGATCTCGCCGCAACCGCGCGCGATATTCTGGAAAACGCCAAGGCGCGCGGCTGCGAGATCGTGCTTCCGGTGGATGTGGTGGTGGCGAAGACCTTCGCCGCCCACGCGCCCCATCGCATTGCCGATATCGATGATGTGGCCGCCGACGAGATGATCCTCGATGCCGGCCCGGCCACGGTCGAGCTGGTCAAGCGCAAGCTCGGCACGGTCAAGACGGTGGTGTGGAACGGCCCGTTCGGCGCGTTCGAGCTGGCGCCGTTCGATGCGGCGACGGTGGCGGTCGCGCAGGCGGTCGGCACGGCCACCCGCGAGGGGCGGCTGATCTCGGTCGCCGGTGGCGGCGACACGGTGGCGGCGCTGAATCATGCCGGAGCGGCCGACGACTTCTCCTATGTCTCGACCGCCGGCGGCGCGTTCCTGGAATGGCTGGAAGGCAAGTCGCTACCTGGGGTCGAGGCGCTGCGCCGCTGAGGCGTGTTTGCTAAAATCGGTTCCAGGGTCAAATCGGCCGCGAAAAGCGGCTTCTCAGATGGGTGGACTTAAGATGATGACGGCTGAGCTTGACGCGATCGCGCAGAAAATGGTGGCCGGCGGCAAGGGCATCCTGGCCGCAGACGAGAGCACCAGCACCATCAAGAAGCGGTTCGACGCCATTGGCGTCGAGAACACCGAGGACAATCGCCGCGACTATCGCGAGCTGATGTTCCGCACCAAGGAAGCGATGCAGGATTATATCTCCGGCGTCATCCTGTTCGACGAGACCATCCGCCAGAAGGCCAAGGACGGCACGCCCCTGGTGCAGATCATCCAGGACGCCGGCGCGCTCCCCGGCATCAAGGTGGACGCGGGCGCCAAGCCCCTCGCCTTCTGCCCCGGCGAGACCATCACCGAGGGGCTCGATGGCCTCGGCGGCCGGCTGAAGGAGTATTACGCCCTCGGCGCCCGGTTCGCGAAATGGCGCGCGGTGATCGACATCGGCGCCGGCATCCCGAGCTATACCGCCCTGCGCGCCAATGCCCATGCGCTCGCGCGCTATGCGGCCCTATGCCAGGAAAACAAGATCGTCCCGATCGTCGAGCCGGAAGTGCTGATGGACGGCGATCACGGCATCGACCGCTGCTATGAAGTCACCGAATGGGTCCTCAAGACCGTGTTCGAGGAGCTGTATTATCAGCGCGTGCGCCTGGAAGGCATGGTGCTGAAGCCCAATATGATCGTGCCGGGCAAGAAGGCCCGCACCCAGGCTTCGGTCGAGGAAGTCGCGGAAAAGACAGTGCGCGTGCTCAAGAGCTGCGTGCCGTCCGCGGTGCCGGGCATCGCCTTCCTCTCCGGCGGCCAGGCGGACGAGGACGCCACCGCCCATCTCGACGCCATGGTGAAGCTGGGCGGCCTGCCCTGGAAGCTCACCTATTCCTACGGCCGCGCGCTCCAGGCCGCGCCGCAGAAGGCGTGGTCCGGCAAGGCGGAAAATGTCGGCGCCGCCCAGGCCGCCTTCACCCATCGCGCGCGCATGAATTCGCTCGCCGCCCTCGGCCAGTGGTCCAGCGCGCAGGAACAGAAGGCCGCCTGAGCCTTCATGTCCTGATGTGAAAGGCCCGTCCCCCGCCGGGGGCGGGCCTTTTTCGTGCCGCGCGGGGGGCGATGAGGAGGGGCGATGCGGGCAGGAAACGCCTTCGCGACCCCTTCAGCGGCGGGCGGCCCTTGCTTTTTTCCGCCCGCGTGCTCTAGCCATCCTGCACGGCCATATTTCCTCGGCCGTGTTTTCGCCCGTTTCTTGGCAGACCGATCGGACCCATGTCGAATACGCAACAGGCGCAGGGCGCCCGGCTCATGCTGATCCTTCCCGCCGCGCCGGCCCTCGGCCGCAGCGCCGTCGCCGCGCGGGTGCGCGCCGGAGACATGGCCGCCGTCATCGCCCGCATGGGCGAGGGCAAGGGCGAACGCGAGCGGCTGCGCGGCCTGATGGCCCCGGTCCAGGAGGCGGACGCCGCCCTGATCGTCGATGGACGCGCCGACGTGGCGATCGACATCGACACCGACGGCGCCCATCTCTCCAGCGTCGCGGCGCTGAAGAAAGCCATCGGCACCCTCAAGCCGGCGCGGATCGCGGGGGCTGGCGGCCTCACCTCGCGCCACGACGCCATGGAGGCGGGAGAAGCCGGCGCCGATTATGTGATGTTCGGCGGCTGGGAGGCAGATGCCCCCCCGTTCGAGGAGGTGCTCGACATGATCGCCTGGTGGGCGGAAGTGTTCGAGGTGCCCTGCGTGGGCGTCGCCACCTCGGCCGAGGAGGCGGAGCAACTGGCGCGCGCCGGGGCCGATTTCGTCGCCTTGTCCGGCGATTGGATTACCGGGGCCGAGGCCGAGGCTCGCATCGCCGAAATCGCCGCCCGCATCGCCGCCGTGGAGCGCGCGCCTTGAGGCGGCCGCCCGCATTGCGCCATTTCCTGCGGGGCGGAACATGCCCCGAGGGCTTGGATCTGCTTTTCCAGGGCAAGAATTTCCGCCAGAGCCGGACGCCGGCACTGCGCATCGCGGTCGCCGTGGCCGGCCTTTTGCTGCTGGCGGGCCTTGCCGCGCCGCTACGCGCCGAGGCGCAGACCGGCGAGAAGCCCGCCGCCTCGGGCACGAACGGCGCCAAGACAAGCAACGGCGCCAAGCCGAGCAATGGCACCAAGGCGGGCAACGGGGCGAACGGGGCCAAATCCGCCCCCGCACCGGCCGCGCCACCGGCCCCCGCCGCCGCCGCGCCGGCGCCGGCGCCGAGCGGGCCCGTGGACGTGGCCTTCGGCGCCTATCAGGCGGGCAATTATCTCACCGCCTACAAGGAAGCCATGAAGCGGGTCGAGGCCGGCAATGATCCCGCCGCCATGACGCTGCTC
>NCHM01000500.1 GCA_002257205.1 Rhizobiales bacterium 24-66-13
GGCGCGGTGGATTCGGTCGGCTCCACGACCCTGGTGAATGTGATCGCGCAGACCGTCTATGGCGGCGCGGTGGCGGCCTGCGGCCTTGCCGGCGGGGCCGACCTGCCGGGCACGGTGCTGCCCCACATCCTGCGCAGCGTCGCGCTGCTGGGCGTCGACAGCGTGATGGCGCCCGCCGCCCGGCGCGCGAACGCCTGGGCGCGCCTCGCCCGCGACCTCGACCGGGACAAACTCGCCGCCATGACGCGGGTGGAACCCATGTCGCGCCTGCCCGAGCTGGCACAGGAGATCCTGGCCGGACAGGTGCGCGGACGCATCGTCATCGACGTCGCCCGCTGATCGCCGCCCGGCCATGCACGCGGCCGCTCCTCCCTTCGACCTCGCCGTCATCGGCGGCGGGGTCAATGGCTGCGGCATCGCCCGCGACGCGGCGGGGCGCGGCGCATCCGTGGTGCTGTTCGAACAGGGCGACCTCGCCTGCGGCACCTCCTGCGCCTCCACCAAGCTGATCCATGGCGGGCTGCGCTATCTGGAGCATTACGAATTCCGCCTGGTGCGCGAGGCGCTGATGGAGCGCGAGATCCTGTGGGGCCTCGCGCCCCACATCATCTGGCCGCTGCGCTTCGTGCGCCGCTGCGGGCGGAGCTGACCCGCGCGTTCGAATATTCCGACTGCTGGGTGGAGGATTCCCGCCTCGTGGTGCTGAACGCCCTCGATGCGAAGGAGCGCGGCGCCGATATCCGCCCGGGCACACGGGTCATCGGCGCGGCGCGCGCGGACGGGCACTGGGAGATCGAGGCCGAGCGCGGCGGCGTGCGGGAGAGCGTGCGCGCGCGGGCGCTGGTGAATGCCGGCGGGCCGTGGGTCTCCCATGTGCTCGACACCCTGAACCTGCACGAGCGCGCCCATGTGCGGCTGGTCCAGGGCAGCCACATCGTGGTGCCGCGCCTGTTCGATCACGACCGCTGCTACATCTTCCAGAATGCCGACGGCCGCATCATCTTCGCCATCCCCTACGAGGGCGACTTCACTTTGATCGGCACCACGGACCAGGATTATGCCGGCCTGCCCGAGGACGTGCGCGCGAGCCCAGCCGAGATCGCCTATCTGTGCGCGGCGGCGAGCGAATATTTCGCCACGGCCGTCGCGCCCGGCGACGTGGTATGGAGCTATAGCGGCGTGCGTCCGCTCTATGACGACGGCGCGAGCAAGGCGCAGGAGGCCACCCGCGACTATGTGCTGGTGCTCGATGCCCCGCACGACGCCGCGCCTGTGCTGAGCGTGTTCGGCGGCAAAATCACCACCTATCGCCGGCTCGCGGAAAGCGCGCTGGACAAGCTGCACGCCCATCTGCCGGCCCCCCTGCGCGACGCACGTCCTTGGACCGCAACCGCGCCTTTGCCCGGCGGCGATTTCGAGAAGACGCGCTTCGATGCCCTGGTGGGGGACCTCGCACGGCGCCATCCCGCCCTCGACCCCGCCCTGCTGCGGCGCCTCGCCCGCGCCTATGGCACCCGTGTTGATCGCCTGCTGGAGGGCGTAGCGGCGCCGGCCGACCTCGGCCGCTGCTTCGGCGCGAACCTCTACGCCCGCGAGGTGGATTATCTCATGGAAGCGGAATGGGCGCGCTGCGCCGCCGACATCCTCTGGCGCCGCTCCAAGCTCGGCCTGCGGGTCTCGGCCGAGCAGGCGGCGGCATTGGAGGATTATGTGGTGGCCCGGCGCGACGGGGCGGAGCGCCGCACCCAGGCCGATTAAGCCGCCGTCGCTGGAGCGTTCTCGCGGCCCGGTCGCATGCAGCGACGGCACCTCACCCCTGACGACATCCAACACCCGCCGCGCCCCTCCTTGCGGGGGAGGCCAGGGAGGGGGGTATCTCTCCACCTGTCCGGGCGAGGGGTTGTTCGCGGCGCCAGCCCCCTCCCACCCCTCCCCCGCGGGAGGAGGGTTAAGGCCCTTCACGGCCCGGCCATATTAAAACGGCGGCCCGACGCGCAATGCGTGCCGGGAAGCGCGGTGGCTCCGGCGCCCCGAGTCGCCTAGTTTCGCGAGAACCAGAAGACACCGGGGGGAGCGCACATGGCTACCTACATCCTCGCCATCGACCAGGGCACCACCTCCTCGCGGGCGATCCTGTTCCGTCCCGACACCTCCATCGCCGCCATGGCGCAGGAGGAAGTGCCGCAGCATTATCCCGCTTCCGGCTGGGTGGAGCAGGAGGCCGAGGACATCTGGCGCACCACGCTCAAGGTGTGCCGCGCGGCGCTCGCGCGGGCCGGCGCCGGGGCGGGCGATATCGCCGCCATCGGCATCACCAACCAGCGCGAGACCACCCTGATCTGGGACCGCGCGACCGGCGAGGCCATCCATCGCGCCATCGTCTGGCAGGACCGCCGCACCGCCCCTTTGTGCGCCCGGCTGGAGGCCGAGGGCCACGGACCCATGGTGAGCGCGAGGACCGGCCTGCTGATCGATCCCTATTTCTCCGCCACCAAGATCGCCTGGATGCTCGATGCGGTGCCCGGCGCGCGGGCGCGGGCGGAGCGCGGGGAACTGGCCTTCGGCACGGTGGACAGCTTCCTTCTGCACCGCCTCACCGGCGGCCGCGTGCACGCCACCGACGCCACAAATGCCGCCCGTACCCTGCTGTTCGACATCCACGCCGGCGCCTGGGACGAAGACCTCCTCGCCCTGTTCGGCGTGCCCGCCGCCTTGCTGCCGCAGGTGCGCGACAGCTCCGGCCTGTTCGGCACCACGGACCCCGCTTTGTTCGGCGGCGCCATCCCCATCTGCGGCGTGGCGGGAGACCAGCAGGCGGCCATGGTGGGGCAGGCTTGCTTTTCGCCGGGCATGGTGAAATCCACCTATGGCACCGGCTGCTTCGCCTTGCTCAATACCGGGGAAACGCCGGTCGCCTCGCGCAACCGCCTGCTGACCACCATCGCCTATCAGCTGGAGGGGCGGCGCACCTATGCGCTGGAGGGCGCGATCTTCGTCGCCGGGGCGGCGGTGCAATGGCTGCGCGACGGGCTCGGGGTGATCGCCCATGCCCATGAGACCGGCGCGCTCGCGGCCGCGGCCGATCCCGAGCAGGACGTGATTTTGGTGCCGGCCTTCGTCGGGCTCGGCGCGCCCCACTGGCGGCCGGATGTGCGCGGCGCCCTGTTCGGCCTCACCCGCGCCACCGGGCCGAAGGAGCTCGCCCGCGCGGCACTGGAGAGCGTGTGCTTCCAGACCGTGGACCTCCTCACCGCCATGCGCGCCGACTGGACCGGGCAAGGCGAAGCAACCGTGTTGCGGGTGGACGGCGGCATGAGCGCCTCGGACTACACCATGCAGCGGCTCGCCGATCTGCTGGGCGCGCCGGTGGACCGGCCGGTGGTGCAGACGCGGCGATTGCGTGCCTCGCGCCGAAATCGGCAACATGACCGCGGATTTCCGTAAACTTCGGCTTGCCGAAATCTTGTGCGCCGAATATTGGGCGAAATCGCGCGGTGAAGAGGCTTCATGCATCTGAAATTCAAGTGAGAAGCGATGAAGCAACGTCATTATATTGCATTTTTATGACGTGACATGGCGCAAAGACATCGGAGCGAAACGCAGGATAATCTTTGCGATAGAACCATTTATGGTATTTAAATCATGTCCTCACACGCCCGCCCCCCGGTTTTCCCGACCGCGCTCCCCGGACCCCTGTCCTCGCTCGAAGCCATGGCGAGGTCGATGCCTCCAGCGCCCGAACCGAGCGCTGAATTGGAGGCAAAGCTTCAGATCAGTCATGTCAATTTCCGCTATGGGAAGGACTTGGCGCTGAAGGACATCAGCATTCCCATCTATAAGCACAAGGGAACGGCCTTCATTGGCCCGTCAGGTTGCGGAAAATCCACGCTGCTGCGCATTCTCAACCGCATGTATGATCTATATCCGGACCAGCATGTCACCGGCTCCGTCTTTATGGACGGCGAGGATATCTTGTCCCATGCGGTCGATCCCATTGCGTTGCGGGCGAAGATCGGCATGGTGTTCCAAAAGCCGACACCGTTCCCCATGTCGATCTATGACAACGTCGCCCTGGGCATGCGGCTGAACGAAGAACTCTCGCCATCTCAATTAGATGGCCGGGTCGAAGACGCCTTGCGGCGGGCCGCGCTGTGGGAGGAGGTCAAGGACATCCTCCCCCAAAGCGGGCTCAGCCTCTCGGGCGGCCAGCAGCAACGCCTGTGCATCGCACGGACCATCGCGGTAAAGCCGGAGGTGATCCTTCTGGACGAACCGTGTTCCGCGCTCGATCCGCTGACGACGGCGAAGATCGAGGAGACCATCGACGAATTGAAAGTCGATTATACGATCGTCATCGTCACCCACAACATGCAGCAGGCGGCGCGCGTGTCCGAATACGTGGCCTTCATGTATCTCGGCGAGATCATCGAGTTTGGCCCGGCGCAACAGATCTTCACAAATCCGGAAGACGAGCGCACCCGCCGCTACATCACCGGCCGCTTCGGCTAGGGCGGCTTGGGGCAGCTGCGCGGAAGCGCGAACCGTTTTCGCATCTTAGATCGCGCAAAAACAAGGACTTATGGAAATTTCGGGCGCCCGATGCCGCCATGCAATGTCCACGCAAGCCGACACCGGAACAATCCGGACGATCACCGTCGGCCATCCCGTGAGCCCAGCCCGCTCCCCGGTACCGGCGTATCCTGGCGCAGAAGGGGCATGCGATGTTTGGGGCCTTGCTCCGTAAGCGTTCACCGGACGCGGACGAACCCGTCCGCCCGCTCGACATCGCGCCCCCTCCCCCCGAACCGGCCCCTGCGACCGCGACCTCCGATCCGCTCATCTGCTTGGTCGAGGCTGATATTCATCGCGCCCGCACCCGCCTCGCCGAGACCGCCGCGCAGATGGCCGGCGCCTGCGCCGACGGCGTCCGCGGCACCGAGGCGATCCGCCACGACAGCGACCATCTCGCCGGAAAGACCGAACAGGCCAGGACCAGCGCGGCGGAGCTCACCGGCGCCCTGACCGCCCTCGCCACAACCAATGACCAGATCGGCCGGCAGGCGCACACCTCGGACGCG
>NCHM01000501.1 GCA_002257205.1 Rhizobiales bacterium 24-66-13
AGCAGGTGCGGCGACGAGCGGGAGGAAGGCGGGCTGGATGATCGCCTGCGGCTGTGGCCCCGCTTCGGCCCAGACGGTCTGGCTGAGAAGCCGGCCCTCGCCGTCGTAAATCTCTTGCGTATTGCCGCGGTTGCGAAACGTGGCGACGGCCCCGTCCGCCAGTTCGACGCGGTGGATGCTGTCCCATTCCGGGCTGTCGCCGGGTGCCGCGTAGAGCGACACGATGCGGCTGCCATCCGCATTGGCCACCCCCTGCTCGGCCAAGCTGCCGTCCGCGCGGTAAATGCTGCGGGTCGCGCTTTCCTGCGCGTCGCTGTGGCTGACGCGCGTGACGGTGCGCGGCACGGAGACAAGACCGCCCGACCCGCCCCCGTCGGTCCATCTCCCGCCGCCGGTATTGCCCACGGGCACCCGAGGCTGGGCGAAATTGAAACCCGCCTTGCGGGCGAGGCCGTAGCGCAGCAATTGAACTTCGAACTTCAACGCCGCCAAGGCGCTGGCGATCTGCGCCAGCTCCAGATGATCGTCTTCGATGGACCGCACGTCCCCCTCCCATGCGCAAATGCTCGCGCATGGGATTAAAGGATCAAATTCCTATTGTCAATTTATTCCTATTTATCCGAACCCATCACGCGGGCGCTCCGGCCCCGTGCCCGGCCCCCGCCTGTGGTTCGCCATGCGTCGCCTCCGGCTCCAGCACCTTCACCCGGAAGAAGGCGGCATAAAGCGCCGGCACCACCAGCAAGGTCAAAGCGGTGGCCACCAGAAGCCCGCCCATGATGGTGATGGCCATGGGCCCCCAGAAGGCGCTGCCGGCCAGCGGGATCATGCCCAGCACCGCCGCGAGCGCGGTCAGCACCACCGGGCGCGCGCGGCGCAAGGTGGCGTCCACCACCGCCTGCCCCGGCGCGTGGCCGGCCTTGATGTCGGTGTCGATCTGGTCCACCAGGATCACCGTATTGCGCATGATCATGCCGGCGAGCGCGATCAGCCCCAGCAGCGCCACGAAGCCGAACGGCTTGTTGGCGACCAGCAGCGCCCAGGTGGCGCCGATCACGCCCAAGGGCGCGGTGCAGAGCACCAGCGCGAGGCGCGAGAAGCTCTGGAGCTGGATCATCAGCAAGGTGAGCATGACCACCAGCATCATCGGGAAAACCGCCGCCAGGGACGCGTTGGCCTTGGCACTCTCCTCGATGGAGCCGCCGGTCTCGATGCGATATTCGGGCGGCAGGCCGGCCTTGATGGCGGCGAGCTTGGGCAGCAGGCGGGTGGTGACGTCGGGCGGCTGGATGCCGTCCTTCACGTCGGCCCGCACGGTCAGGACCAGGTCGCGGTCGCGCCGCCACAGGATCGGCTCCTCGGAGGCATAGACGATGCGCGCCACCTGGCCGAGCGGCACGGCGACCCCGTTGCGCGAGCTGACGGTCAGGCCGGCGAGGTCCTGAAGGTCCGCCCGCTCCTGCGGCACCGCGCGCGCCACCACGTCGATCAGCAGCGTGCCTTCGCGAAGCTGGGTCACGGTGTAGCCGGAGAGCAGCGTCTGCAAGGTCTCGGCCACGTCGCGCGGCGTGGTGCCGAGCGCGCGCGCCCGGTCCTGGTCCACCTGGAGCGTCACGGATTTCACCCGTTCGCCCCAATTGAGATGCGGATCGATCAGCGCGGGATCGCCCGCCATCACGACGCGCACCTGCTCGGCGATCTCGCGCACCTTCTGCGGGTCCGGCCCGATCACGCGGAAATTCACCGGGAAGCCCACCGGCGGGCCGAACACGAAGCGATCCACGCGCACCCGCGCCTCGCTGAGCGCGCCGTCGGCGATCTGCTTTTCCAGCCGCGCCTTGATGCGCTCGCGGGCTGCGATGTCCTTCGCGACGATCACCACCTCGGCGAAATTGGGATTGGGCAGAACCGGGTTCAGCCCAAGCCAGAAGCGCGGCGTGCCCTGGCCCACATAGGTCGTGGCGGTGGCGATGTCGGAATCGCCGTCCAGCATGGCCTCGGCCTTCTTCGCCGTCGCCTCGGTCACCTTGATGGAGGTGCCCTCCGGCAGGCGCATTTCCAGGAACAGCTCGGGCCGCGTGGAAGTGGGGAAGAATTGCTGCTGCACCAGCCCGAACCCGGCGATGGACACCGCGAACAGGGCAAACGTGGTGCCGATCACCGCGAACCGGTGGCGCAGGCAGAAATTCAGCAGCCCGCGCAACAGGCGATACAGCCGCCCGTCATGCGCCTCGCCATGGGCGTGCACCTTGAAGGTGGGCAGCAGCATGTAGCCGAGATAGGGCGTGAAGATCACCGCCACGAACCAGGAGGCGATCAGCGCGATGCCGACCACCCAGAATATGCCGCCGGCATATTCGCCGGAGCTGGATTTCGCGAACCCAACGGGCAAAAATCCCGCCGCCGTCACCAGCGTGCCGGTGAGCATGGGGAAGGCGGTGGAATGCCAGGCGAAGGTGGCCGCGCTCGCCCGGTCGAGCCCCTCTTCCATTTTCACCACCATCATCTCGATGGCGATGATCGCGTCATCCACCAGCAGGCCGAGCGCGATGATCAGCGCGCCGAGCGTGATGCGGTGCAGATCCATGCCCGAGGAGAACATGACCAGGAACACGATGGCGAGCACCAGCGGCACGGAGAGCGCCACCACGATGCCGGTGCGAAAGCCAAGCGAGAGGAAGGAGACCACCAGCACGATCACCAGCGCTTCGGCGAAGGTGTGGAGGAATTCGCCCACGGATTCGCCCACGATATGCGGCTGGTCGGCGACCTGCGTCACGTCGATGCCCACCGGCAACTCGCGGATCGCCTTGTCCATGGCGACCTTCAGATTTTCCCCGAGGGTCAGGATGTTGGCGCCGGCCGACATGGAAACGCCGATGCCCACGGCCGCGTCGCCATTCTGCCGCACCAGGAAGCTCGGCGGGTCCTCATAGCCGCGCCGCACGGTGGCGACATCGCCCAGGCGGAACAC
>NCHM01000502.1 GCA_002257205.1 Rhizobiales bacterium 24-66-13
GGTGGAAGGCATGGCGGCGTCCGGCGCCTATATCGCCGCCATGGGGGCGGACCATATCGTCGCGCGGCGCAATTCCCTGGTGGGCTCCATCGGGGTGATCTTTCAATTTCCCAATGTCACGGACCTGCTGAAGAACGTCGGGGTGAAGATGGAGGACATCAAGTCCTCGCCCCTGAAAGCCGCGCCCAATGGCTATGAGCCGACCAGCCCCGAGGCGCGCGCCGCCATCAATGCGCTGGTGGTGGACAGCTATGATTGGTTCAAGGGCCTGGTGGCGGAACGCCGCGCGCTCTCCGACGCGAAGCTCGCCGCCGTCACCGACGGGCGGGTGTTCACCGGACACCAGGGGCTTGAATTGCAATTGGTGGATGAACTGGGCGACGAACGCACCGCGCGCGCCTGGTTGAGCCGCGAGAAGGGGGTTCCCGAAAGCCTGCGCACCCGTACCTGGTCCAGCAAGACGGTGGGCGACGAGTTCGGCTGGCTGCGCGGCAGTGCATCCTGGCTGCTCTCGGCGGTGGGTTTGCAAGAGGCGGCGCAGCTTGTGTCGCGGATCGCCCGGGGGGCTCTGGAACGCACTCAGCTTGACGGGTTATTGGCCCTCTGGCACCCTCAGATCGGGTCGTGATGCCACAGGCAGAACACCACATCCAAATCCGCCGCGCCCGCAACCTGGGGACGCGTGAACGAGCCGGCAGCCGTTCCGGTTGCAGGCGACCACGGATCGGTCACGAAGGAAGCTGAGCGGTCATGATTAAGTCCGAGCTGGTCCAGAAGATCGCCGAGGCGAACCCGCATCTTTATCAGCGGGACGTGGAAAACATCGTCAACGCGATCCTGGAGCAGATCGTCTCCGCCCTCGCGCGCGGCGACCGGGTGGAATTGCGCGGCTTCGGCGCCTTCTCGGTGAAGAAGCGCGACGCCCGCACCGGCCGTAACCCGCGCACCGGCAAGCAGGTGGACGTGGACGAGAAGATCGTCCCCTATTTCAAGACCGGCAAGGAGATGCGCGAGCGTCTCAATATCGAGGGATGATTCGGTTCGTGCGACGCTTTCTTTCCCTTCTCATCGGCCTGCCGGTGTGCATCGTGGTGGTGGCCCTGGCGGTCGCCAATCGCAAGATGGTGACGGTCTCCCTGGACCCGTTCAACCCCGATTCCACCACCCTGGCCGTGACCCTGCCGCTGTTCGCGCTGATCTTCGCGACACTGATCGCGGGCGTGGTGATCGGCGGCGCCGTGACCTGGCTCGGCCAGCGCCGCTTCCGCAAGGAAGCCAAGCGCGCCCGTAAGATCCTGCCGCCCGAGCCGCCGCGCTCCGCCTCCGGCGCGCCGGCGCTGCCCGCTCCGATCCGCAACGCCTGATCGTCGCCGGGAAATCGCCCGGCAACTTCCGGCATGCAAACCTGCGCCGGAAGAAGACTTCCGATTCATGGGCCCTTGCGGCTGAGCGGCCCTTGAGACTGAGTGGTCCTTGCGACTCAGTGGCCGACGCCGCGCGGCACTTCCAGCCGGGCGCGTTCGGAATCCAGCCGCTCGATCACCAGCTTCGCCACCAGCGTGACCAACGCAACCCCCGCCAGCACGGTTGCGGCGGCAAAGGCGGCGGCCACCTGGCTGTCCTGATACAGAAGCTCGATCTGCAACGGCAGGGTTGAGGTCTGGCCGCGAATATTGCCGGACACGATCGACACCGCGCCGAATTCCCCCATCACCCGCGCATTGCACAGGGTCGCGCCATAGAGCAGCGCGAAGCGCACATTGGGCAGCGTCACGGTGCGCAGGATGCGCCAGCCCGAGGCGCCGAGCGTCACCGCCGCCTCTTCCTCCTCGCGGCCCTGGGCCATCATCAGCGGCACGATCTCGCGCGCGACGAAGGGCGCCGTCACGAACAGGCTGGCGAGGATGATGGCGGGAATGGCGAACATGATCTTGATGTCGTGCGCCTGGAGAAACGGCCCCAGCAGCCCCTGGGCGCCATAGACGAAGAGATAGGCGACGCCCGCCACGATGGGCGAGATGGAGAACGGCAGTTCGATCACCGCCAGCAGGAAACCGCGGCCGGGGAAGGAAAACTTCGCCACCGTCCAGGCGGCGGCGATGCCGAAGGCCACGTTGACTGGCACGCACACCAGCGCGGCGAACAGGGTGAGCCCCATGGCGTGCAGCGTATCAGGCCGCACCAGGCTTTCGGCGAAGGTGGCCCAGCCGCGCCCGAAGGCTTCCGAGAAGATCGAGGCGAGCGGCGCCAGCAGGACGAACAGTGTGACCGCCAGCACCAGCGACACCAGGATGGTGCGGGTGAGGCGGCCGTCGCCGACCCGGCGGCGGGGAGGAGAGGCCCGGTCGCTCACGGCTCAATCCTCCCGGATGGCGCGGCGCTGGTGCCACGCCTGGATGAGATTGACGCTCACCAGCAGCAGGAAGGCGAGGCCGAGCATGGTGGCGGCGATGGCGGCGGCGGCGGGGTAGTCATATTCCTCGATCCGGATGAAGGCGAGAAGCGCCACGATCTCGGTGCGGAACGGCTGGTTGCCGGCGATGAACACCACGGCCCCGAATTCGCCCAGGGAGCGCGCGAAGGCCAGCGAGCAGCCGGCGAGGAAGGCCGGGAAGATGGCCGGCAGGATCACGGTCCAGAACACCCGCAGGTCCGAAGCGCCGAGCGTGGTCGCGGCCTCCTCCACGTCGGCGGCGAGGTCCTCCAGCACCGGCTGGACGGTGCGCACCACGAACGGCAGGCTGGTGAAGGCCATGGCGCAGGCGATGCCGGCCGGGGCATAGGCCACCTGGATGCCCCACTCCGCCAGCGGCCGGCCGAACCAGCCGTTCTTGGCGAACAATGCAGTCAGCGCGAGGCCGGCGACGGCGGTCGGCAAGGCGAACGGCACGTCCACCAGGGCATCGAGCCAGCGCTTGCCGGGAAATTCATAGCGCACCAGCACCCAGGCGAGCGCGAGGCCATAGACCGC
>NCHM01000018.1 GCA_002257205.1 Rhizobiales bacterium 24-66-13
CCCGTCGAAGATCGCCGTGGTGAAGGCCTGCAGCGGCCACACCTTCAGCCGTCCGGCGGCGTCCTTGTCCCAGTCTTCGAATGTCATGACGGAATTCATGGCGCTTTTCGCTCTTGCGGGCCGGTCGCGAGGCGATCCGGCGGGTTGCACGCGCACCGCCTGAAGCGATGGACCTGCGCCGTTCTAGAGCATGGGGCGCGCGAGGTGAACTCCCGGCCTCGGCGGGCGAGAGGGCCGGCGAGGCCCGCCTTCAAGGTGTGCTGCACTTAGTTTAAGCAAGATCCGCCATCGACTGGATTGAATGGCGAAGGTATAGCTGTGCTGAGGGAACGGGAGCCGCGCCAGATTGATTTCCGTTATCATTCCCACCAAGAATTCCGAACGCCAGCTTGTGCTTGTGCTCGCGGCGCTGGTTCAGGGCGTGACGGCCGGTGTCCTGCGCGATGTGATCCTCGCGGACGCCGATTCAACGGACGATACGGCAGCCATCGCGGATGCCGCCGGATGCACGTTGTTTTCCTCCATGCACGACATGGGCATGCGGCTGCGGCAGGGCGCGGCGATGGCGCGCGGACGCTGGCTGCTGTTCCTGCAGCCCAATTCGATTCTGGAGGAGGGCTGGCCGCGCGAGATCGCGACCTTCCTGGAGACGGTCGAGCGACGCGGGCTCGGCGACCGCACGGTGGCGACCTTCCGCCTGTCGGTGGATGGCTACGGCTTCAAGCCGCGTTTCGGCGAGGCGGTGGCGGCGGCGCGGCTGGCGCTGCTCGGCCTTCCTCAGGCCGGGCAGGGGCTGCTGATCTCGCGCAGGCATTATGAACGGCTCGGCGGGCACCCGTCGGGCGTGGCGCCGCAGAAACGCCTGTTCTCCCGCATCGGGCGGCGCCGCATCCATGTGCTGCGCGCCCATGTCCTGCTGCCGGAGAAGGCGCAGGGCGGCGTCTTGGACTAACTTATTCCCGCCGGCCGCGACGTGCGGCCGGACGTGCCTCGCTCAGAACCGCAGGGTGCGGTTCAGAAGCCGTTGGCGACCGCCTGGGGAATGGTTTCGCGGGTCAGGCCCTGCTGGGCGAGTTCGCTGTCGGACATGCGGCGCAGGCGCTCGTAGCGATCCGCCATCACGCGGGCCTCACGCACGGCCGCGAAGAATTCGGACACCTGGGCGGTGAAACGGCCGAACAGGGAGGTCTCGCGAAACGGGTGGGCAGTGATCGTGGTCATGATCGTTCTCCATCAATGACCCTTTACATAAGGGAAGATCTTGCATTGCAACATAGGGTTTTGTGCATGGCACCATTGCGCATTATGTATACCAGCCTGTGGAGAAGTTATTTTCGCCGGCAAGCCTCTGGACCCCGGCCGGCGAATTGCGTATAGAGCGCCCTCGCCCGACGGGCTCACCGCTCGCTCGAACGCCGATGTGTCGGCGGCGTCAATCTCCGCTGGTCGACCCTGTCACCGGCGCGGCGATTGGGGGATAGTTCAACGGTAGAACTGCGGACTCTGACTCCGTCAATCTAGGTTCGAATCCTAGTCCCCCAGCCAAATTTCGGGTGCGGGCATGTAAGCGCATTGTAATCCGTCCGTCCCCGCAGAGATGGGGCCCCGCTACAAGCGGGGACCTCACGCCAAGTCTCCCATGGCAAGCACCATAGAGGGACCAGAGGTTCGCGTCAGAGCAGGGATGAGGCCGCAGTCCCGTAGCGAAGCCTGTGAATGAGACGCGACCGCTCGTGACGAAGGGACGAGGTCCGAAGCGCCTACAACAGCGCGCAGTATCTGGCGGGACGGCGCTCCATAATGCGGCTTGGGCACATCGCTAATCCGGGCCTTGAATGTTAATAAATTTTACCATACAGTATGGTTGATTTTGTTAACATGGGTGCTGGCGATGTCCCTGGAAATTACGAGCATCCTGCGGGAGCAGGACGAAGTGCAAGACCGCCTCGCGGAACTGGGGCTGAATAAGGAGAAGCTCCTGGTCGTTCGCGACACTGCGCGGGGGGGCCGCCGCGGATGCTACTGCATTCCATCCCGCCAACGCTGCAGGTACTCTCGCTTACCAGCACGGCACTTTCGAACTGCGGTCGCAGTTCGCTGTCGATGGCTGGGAGGTCCAGCGCCCCAACGGCGTAGAAGCTATTGGCCACCCGACTGGTTCTGTAAAGGTCATTTTCGCCAACGTGGATGTTGCGTGCGATTTTGCAAATCCGCCGAAGGCCCGGTCTACCAAGGGAGCAGGTTCCGAACGCCTCTGTGAAGGTAATCTCTTTGGTGACGATATGCCGGCCTACTTCCCCTCCGAGGCCACGGAGAGCCATGCGATTTTTTACCTGATGGTGGCTGCGGATGGGGCCGCCGAACTGAGCCGGCCCGTTGTTCGGCGAGGGGTTTTCGAATCGTTCGTGGAGCGCATTTTTCTGTCGGATGGTGCCGACTTTAACGTTGAATCCATCAAGCCCCTGGAAGATAACGAGACCGCGACAAATTTCGATCCTCAGATTGTGCGCAAGTGAGCTATGGTTGCAAAGTTTAATCCAAATCGCCTTGCATTGGCCCGCCAAAGGCGGCGCCTCACGGGGAAAGATTTGGCCAATGCTGCAGGCGTATCGGCCGTTACTATTTCCCGCTTAGAGAATTCGGGGAATGAGCCGGACGATATTACGGTACGAAAGCTCGCGACTGCTCTGGGTTATCCTCCTGAATTTTTCTATGCGGAAAATCCGGAAATTCTCGATACGGGTACCGTAAGCTTTCGCAGCTTGTCGAAAATGAGTGCAAAAGAGCGAGATGCGGCAATCGCTGCCGGCTCCCTCGGCCTGGAATTGAGTGACTGGCTAGAAAAGCAGTTCTCCCTCCCGGCTGCCAATTTCATTGATCTGAGTTACGAAACTGACCCCGAAGCTGCCGCACGTGCGTTGAGAGCGTATTGGGGTCTAGGGGAGCAACCGATAAGCAATATGCTGGGTTTGCTCGAAGTCAAAGGGGTTCGCGTTTTTTCATTGTCCGAAGCGACAAAGACGGTAGACGCCTTTTCTTTCTGGCGAGATGAGCGCCCCTATGTTTTTCTAAATAACTTCAAGAGCGCTGAACACAGCATCTTTGATTCGGCTCACGAACTCGGGCATCTTGTGATGCACAGGCATGCCGGTCCGCAGTCTTCACGAGAGACGGAAAGAGAAGCCAATCAATTTGCCTCAGCATTCCTCATGCCGAACAATGACGTACGTTCACGGGTACCTCGCTTCATTACCGTCGATATAATCTTGAAGGCCAAAGCACGGTGGAGGGTATCAGCCATGGCCATGGCGTATCGCCTGCATCACCTGGGCCTCATGAGCGAATGGCAGTATAAATCAGCTTGCATAGAGTTGGGGCGCAGAGGATATCGCACTGGAGAGCCAGTAGGCGTTGAACGGGAGATTTCTGCGATATGGCGGAAGGCACTCTCCCATCTATGGCATGAGAGAACCACCAAGACCGAAATTGCTGCGCTTCTCAATATCCCCGCAGATGAACTGGAAGCCTTAATATGGGGGCTTGCGGGCTCCGCGCCCCGGCCTGCAATTGAACCGGGGAAGCCGACCTTGAAGGTCATTGCGCGATAAGTGCAGTGGAAATAGGTAGATACAATTATTGTTCTGCATTTCTTCAACGCGACTGCTGATTTTGAGGCGCCATCGGTAAAACTTGCGTGGGCAGAGCTCGCTCCCGGAAAAGCGGCTCGTCACCGTTATCGATACTCAATGGTCGCCATCTGTATGCGTAAGCGGAGCTTGGGTTCTTCCCGTCGGATAATGGCACTTTTGCCAAGATCCATGTCTTACCGTTGCAGCGGTCGAGAAGGATAGGCGCCCAAGGAATAGCATTCGGATCGGCCGGCGAAATGATCCAACATGAATCCAAGCCATTGGCCTGCGCAAACGCGCCGCTGGCAAATGACACCTGGGCCAAGCCAGCAATAATTCCCGTGACGAGAAATGACACATCTCTCATTCGAATCATAGCTCGTCTCCATTCCATTATCGTGAGTGCGCAGGGTGACACAGCTATCAGGTGACGCGGTCTCGAATCTGTGACAGCGGTGTCAACTTTCCAGTCATCGGTCGCCGATTTCGTGACGGCAATGCCTGATTCCGTGACAGGCTGGACGCTCAGCGTGACAAAAGCCGCGGATCTGGTGACATTACGCATCGCATGGTTGTAGCCATACAACTTTTAAGAATTACTCCCCTGCGCGCGCGAGTATGACTACGCGCGCATTTAGATAACCATTCTTATGAGGAACCTCTGTTCCAAGAGGACAGGCTGTTCTCGATCCTGATGGACTGTGACAGCGGGAGGGGCGCTTGAAGGCGCCCCCTGAACCGTCACATCAAGAGCCGCTCTCAACTTCTTACTTTGATACCGCAACCGCGCCCGCGCGACCCGATGCGGCGAGAATCAAGCTGGAGCGTCGCAGGCGGCTGAAGCTGTCCGGCGCGCTAAACGTCGTCCGGACCCGAAAGCGGCCGCTGACGGCCTCCTGTGCTGATCTTAGCCGACATCGCGTGGCGAAGAGGATGTCCCCGGGGGTGGTCTCCGACTTCGGGCGGTAGGCGTCGGGACCGGCGGGGGTGTCTCGCGCAACATCGAGCCTAATTGGAAATTCCGGCCAGGGCGCTCCAGCCACACGATTCTCCGCGGACTTTGAAGGACCACCGATTTCCTTCGATCTTTAACGGTCCGGGTGGCGGTGAACCTGCAGCGGCGCCAATTTCGCCGTCATGTTGGATCGCCCCGCCCCCTTGCTCAGCTATCAGAGGAAATCTCTCTCGACTCCCGATGCCGAGCTGCTGACGCTGTTCGGCGCCGGCGCGCCGACGGCGGCGGGCGTGACGGTCAGTCCCGGCAATGCCCTGACCGTGCCGGCCGTGGCCTGCGCAGTGCTGGCCATTTCCGAGGCTGCAGCTTCACTCGACGTGAAGGTATTTCGGCGCGAGGCAAGCGGCGCCGACACCGAGATTCCTGATCATCCCGCCGCCACGCTGCTGCGCGACGCCGTGAATGATTGGACTGACAGCTTCACCTTCCTGCGCGACCTGGTGGCGCAGGCGCTCATATATGATCAGGGCGGGCTCGCATGGGTGAACCGCGTTAACGGCCGTCCGGTGGAGCTGATCGCTTACGATTCCAGCCACCTCACGGCGCAGCGTCACGAAGACGGCACGGGCGCATGCCGGTACTTCCTCAACGGCCGCGAGATGCCGCCCGCTGACATCGTCCATTTGCGCTCGCCCTTCGGCCGCTCACCTCTTTCGCTGGCCCGAGAGAGCATCGGTCTCGCGCTCACGCTGGACGCGCATGCGGCTCGCCTTTTCGGCAACGGCGCGCGGCCGAGCGGCGTACTCACCGTCAAAGGAAAAACTTCGCCGGATGCGGTGCGCAAGATTCGCGAGGCATGGCATCTCGCCCACGGCGGTGCCAACTCCGGGAAAACTGCCATCGTCGAAGGTGAGACCGAGTACGTCTCTCTGACCATGAGCTCCGTGGATGCGCAATTTCTTGAGCTGACCCGCTTCCAGGTGCTCCAGATCGCCCGTGCCTTCCGCGTCCCGGTGACCATGCTCCAGGATCTGGAGCGGGCCACCTGGAGCAATAGCGAGCAGATGGGCCGCGAGTTCCTGGTCTATTGCCTCGAACCCTGGCTGCGCGCCCTGGAAGGATGCTTGCGTCGGGCGCTGTTCACGGCGGAGGAGTTCGCCACGCACCGCGTGGTGTTCGACCGCGACGACCTCACGCGCGCCGATATCGGCGCCCGCGCCACGGCCTATTCGAGCCTGATTGCCAGCGGCGTTTTGAACGCCAACGAAGCCAGGGGCTGGGAAGGCCTGCCGGCGCGCGACGGTGGCGACGAGTTCGGAAACCCCTTCACCACCAGCGCGACTTCGGCCGTCGCCGCCGCGCCCCAAGGAGCCTGAGCCGTGACCGGCAATATTCCGCTCTTCGAGAGCCGCACGCTTCGCTTCGACACGGCAGTAATCGCTTTGCTGGAAGAAACCCACGATGCTTCCATCTGCGAACTCGCGAGTAAAATGACCTCCAACAACTATTCCTCTCGCCTCGTCACCGACATCATAACCTGCGCTTTGGTTGGGGGCGGTCTCTCGCTGAACGAAGCCAGCGACTTGATGGCGGAGCGGATCGAAACGGCGGACTTCCGGTCCCTCGCGGCCTTGGCTGCGCGTCTGGTCCATCCTCTTCTGTTCCGATCGACGAATTGCGCGTGATGGAACGGCTATTCCTCGAAACCAAGATCCTGATGGACGATGCCGGCGCCATCGAAGGTCTGGCCTGGCCCTTCGGCACGCCGGATCGCGTCGGCGACATGATCGAGAAGGGTGCCTTCGCCGGCGCCCGCCTGCCCCTTCCCATGCTCTTCGGCCACGACCCGAGCGACCCCGTCGGCGCCTGGACCGAAGCGGTTGAGGCCACCGATGGGCTGCGGCTGAAGGGGCGGCTCCTGGTGGATGACGTCGCCCGTGCCCGCGAGGTCCGCGCCCTGGTCCGCGCCGGCGCCGTGGGCGGCCTCTCCATCGGCTTCGTCACCCGCAAGGACGCGCCGCGCAAGGGCGGCCGCACCATCATCGCCCTCGATCTTCTCGAAGTATCGCTGGTCACCATCCCCATGCATCCCGGCGCCCGGGTCACCAGCGCCAAGACCGCCACCCACGCCCTGGCCATTGCCGGGGCCATCAACCGCGCCGCCGCGGCGCTTTCCAAGAGGTGAACATGCTTCACGTAGCGCAGGCGCCGCTTGGCGCCATCGAACTCAAGGGCGAAGGGGATGATCCCGCCGCCATCGTCACCCAGGCCCTTGAGGCTTTCAAAGGCGAGGTGGTCGGCCGTCTCGACAAGGTGGAGGCGAAGGCCGGCGGCACCGAGCAGCTCACCACCCGTCTCGACAAGATCGAGGCCAAGCTGAACCGCCCCGGCGGCGGCAACGACGATCCGAAGGAGCCGAGCGAAGAGCGCAAGGCCTTCGGCACCTATCTACGCCGCGGTGAGCAGGGCACGCCGGAAGCCGAGTTGAAGACGCTCACCGTCTCCAGCGATCCCGGCGGCGGCTATCTCGCGCCGTCCGAGATGTCCACGGAGATGATCCGCGACATCGTGGAGTTCTCGCCCATCCGCGCCGTTGTCAGCGTGCGCACCACGGGCTCGCCATCGGTGACCTATCCCAAGCGCACCGGCATCACGAATGCCAAGTGGAAGGGCGAGGCGCAGGCGCAGGAGGGCTCCGAGCCGGGATTCGGTCAGCTCGAAATCCCGATGCGCGAGGTGAACACCTTCGTGGACATTTCCAACCAGTTGCTCGCCGACAGCGCCGGCGCAGCCGAGGCGGAAGTGCGCCTGGCGCTGGCCGAAGACTTCGGACAGAAGGAGGGCGCCGCCTTCGTGAAGGGCAACGGCGTGCTGGAGCCCATGGGCCTCCTGACCGACGCGAGCGTCGCATTTACGGCCAACGGTCACGCGACCAACCTGCAGACCGATGCGCTCATCTCGTTGATGTACGCGCTCCCCGCCGCCTACCGGAACCGCGGCTCCTGGCTGCTGAACGGCACCACCCTCGCCACCATCCGCAAGCTGAGGGATGTGGATGGCAATTACCTGTGGCAGCCGTCGTTCCAGGCGGGCCAGCCCGAGACCATCCTCGGCCGGCCGGTGGTGGAAGCCGTGGACATGCCCGACGTGGCGTCCGAAACATTCCCCATCATGTTCGGCGATTTCGCCACCGCCTACCGGATCGTGGACCGCCTGGCTCTGTCGATCCTGGTGAACCCCTATTTGCTCGCGACCAACGGCATCACCCGCATCCATGCCACGCGCCGCGTCGGCGCCGGCGTGGTGCAGCCGAAGGCGCTGCGCAAGCTCAAGATGGCCGTGAGCTGAGGAGACCGACCATGCGCGACCTGCACAACAACCTCGGCATCGTGGAAGCGATCCCGCCCGCCGTCTATGACGCCGACAGCACTCCGGCGGCGATCGATCTTCTCGGCTTTGATTCCGCGGAGATCGTCATCCACGTCGGTGTCGGCGGCATCACCTTCACCGGAACGAACAAGCTGGAATTCGTGCTCACCCATTCCGACGATGGCTCCGCCTATGTGGCCGTCACCGATGCCGACCTGATCGGCGTCACGGGCGTGAGCGGCGGCATCGTCCAGGCATTCAAGACGGCGCACGCGGCCTCCACCGTCCACCGGCTCGGCTACATCGGCAACAAGCGGTTCCTGAAGCTTCTGGCGGACTTCGGCGGCACCCATGGCACCGGTACCGCCTTGAGCGCGCTGGTGGTCAAGGGCCACGCGCGGAGCCGTCCGGTCTCCTGATCGAGCTTCGGGCGCCGCGTTCTCGCGGGCACTTGGCGGCCTGCCCAACAACGAAAAGTCCGCCTCCCCGGCGCCCCGGCTGATGCCGCATTTTGGAGGGGTCAAGGCGGATGAGGTCGCGAGCACGGCGGGTTACCCACCCGCGAACGGCTCACGGGAGGCGGGCCACACGGCCCGTCTCCTGATCACCAGAAGGACATTCTCCACCATGCCGATGTGTGCCCCTCGGATTTGCGGTTGCGGCTACAAGATCGCCAGCGGCGAGCGCTGCCCTTGCGAGGCCAAGCGCAAGGCCCAGGCCGATGCACGCCGGCCGAATGCGCGAGCACGCGGATATGACAGCAAGTGGGACGTGGAGCGCGCGGCCTATCTGAAGGCGCACCCCAAGTGCACGCGATGTTCCGCCCCAGCCACCGTGGTTGACCACAAGGTGGCCCATCGCGGCGACATGAAGCTGTTCTGGAATCGCAGCAACTGGCAACCGCTCTGCGGTCCCTGCCACAACAGATGGAAGCAGAGTCAGGAGAAGCGTCATGGCTGACCTGCTGCGGACCACCGATATTGTGCCGCTCGAAGGCCTGAAGGACGCGCTGAACGTCACCTTGTACGAGGACGATCGGAAGCTCTTCGACAAGCTCGAAGCGGCGCGCGATTTCGTCGAGGGCTATGTCGGACCGCTGGACGCCTTCGAGAGCGCCGACGCCGTGCCCGATGCGCTCAAGGAAGCGCTGAAGATGTACGCCGGCCACCTCTATGAAAACCCGGAGGCCACGACTCCACAGACCTTGAACGAGACGCCGCTCGGCTTCTTCGCGCTCATCGGCCCCTATCGGCAGTGGGAATTCTGACGTGGCCCGCTCGAACCAGCTCACCCGCGTCAACCGCATGCTGGACGGTGCCACCAAGGCCGCAATTGCCGAGGTGCAGCCGGCGCTGCTGAAGGCGGGCAACCGCATGGCAGACACCATGCGCCAGCTTGCCGAGCCGTCGCGCGATAGCGGCGACCTTATCGATTCCATCACCGTGACGCCGGGCGGGCAGACCACGCCGCCTTACAGCCAGCCGGGCGGTGAGCATGTGGTTCCGGAAAATCAGGTCGCCATCACGGCCGGTAATTCCAAGGTGCGTTATCCGCACCTCGTTGAATACGGAACCAAGAAAACGCGAGCGCACCCCTTCTTCTGGCCCGCATTCCGCCTGGAGCGGAAGAAGGCCCTAGCATCCATCAAACGTGCCATCAGCAAAGCCGTCCGCAAGGGCGCGAAGAACGGAGCTTAGACTATGGGAATCACCGCCACCGCCGGTGCCAAAATCTACATCGGCACCACCGCCGCGGCTGCGAACATCGCAGCCTACGAGGCGGACACCTATGTCGAGATCAAGGAGGTACAAGATCTCGGAGAATTCGGCGATGAAGCAGCTGAAATCGAAGTCACGGCCGTCGGCGATGCGCGCAAGCGGCGCTTGAAAGGCACGCGCGATGCCGGCCTTCTCAACCTCGTCTGTTACCGTGATCCCCTGGACGCGGGACAACAGGCGCTGATCGCGGCCGAAAAAACAGCCGATGCCTACAACCTCAAGATCGTCGCTGACGACGCGCCCATCGGCGGTACGCCGACCACCTTCTATATGAAGGTTCTGGCCATGTCGGCGAAGCTGAGCTTCAGCGGACCCGATGACGTCACCAGCATTACTTTCGCCCTCGCCATCAACTCCGACATTCTCGAAGAGACGGCGGAGGCTGCATAATGCTCGATGGGCATGTGGAGATCGCCCTCCAGGGCGAAGCGGTAACGCTGGTGCCCTCGCTGGGGGCGGCGATGACCCTCAATCGGACGCACCAGAGCTTCGGCAGTTTGCTGGCGAAGCTGGAGTCGTACGACCTTCAGGCCTGCATCGATGTGGTGCATTTCGGCCTCGGCCGGACCGATGCCCAGCGCAATCAGACGGCGGAAGAGGTCTTTGCGACCGGGATGGTCGAGATGGTTCCCGACCTCATCAAGTTCGCGATCCGCCTCGCCAACGGCGGGAAAGCCCCGAAGATCGACGAGGTGGATCCGTCGGCCGGCCCTTTCGCCGCGTGAGCCACGCCGAATTCTACGAGTGGCTCTTCAAGATCGGCACCGGCTGGCTCGGATGGCCCCCGGCGGTGGTCCTGGCCACACCGATCCCGCAGCTCGAAATGGCCTTTGCCGGCCGCTCCGAAATGCTGCGAGCCATCTTCGGCGGATCTGAGAAGCCGCAGGGCGCCGTCCCGCTCGGAAAGAAGCTGAAGGCGGTCATGGCGCACGTCGGGACAACCAAGGTCAAAAGGGAAACGACATGAGTCCGGACCTCGCCCTGCAGAAGGCCTTGCTCGACCGCCTCGCTGCAACCCCGGATGTGACGGCCCTTGTGCCGGCTGCCGCTATGATCGATGGGCACGGCCTGCCCCAACGCTTTCCCTCCATCCTGGTGGGCGAGGGCCAGGTGGTGCGCGAGCCGATCACCATCGCCGGCCGTCATCGGCGGGTCTACGCCACCCTGCACATTTGGACGCAGTCCATGCCGCATGCCCGGGCGATCGGTGGGGCCATCTTCGCAGCGATCGAGCATGAGCAGCTCCGGCTCGATGGCGAGAACCGGGCCATATCCACCGTCGTCGCCGATGCTCGCTTCCTTCGCGATCCTGACGGCGAGACGGCGCACGGCGTTGTCACGGTGGACAGCCTCATTGAGGTGGCGTCGTGAGGGCGGGCTCGCTTGATCGCGTCATCACCGTGCAGCGCGCGAACGAGGCGCGCGACGAGTTTGGCCAAGTCACACAGACATATGCCACCATCGCCACCCTGCGCGCCGCCAAGATCCAGGCTAGCACGACGGAGTTCCTCCAGGGTGCGGGCATCCAGGGCGAAGCCGCTGTTATCTTCCGCACCCGGTGGCTGGATGGCCTCACCGTTCGAGACCGCGTGCTCTGCGAGGGCATCGCCCACGACATCAAGGAGCTCAAGGAGATCGGGCGCCGCAAGGGTATCGACATCCGCACCGTCGCGAGGAACGCGCAGTGAAGGGGACCAAGCCGCGCCTGGTGGTGGACAACAGCGCCATGGCGCGCGCGCCCGGGGCGCCGACCTGGCTGGCGCGGGAGGCGAAGGCGGAATGGCGTCGGGTCATTCCGGGCCTCGTGAACCGCCGAATCATCACGACCACGGACCTTGGGACCTTGGAGAATTACTGCGTCGCCATCGGGCAGGTGAGGCAGATACAGCGTCGCTTGCAGGAGATTGGCGGGATCGACCTGCAGCTCATGCGTCTCCAGAACCAGACGATGGCCACGGCGCGCCAGCACGCCGCCGAACTCGGCCTCACGCCGGTGAGCCGTTCGCGTCCGACGATCCGGGAGGATGGCGATGACGAAGACATTTCCGACCTGGATCTTTGACGGCTCGCCGATCCCCGATCCGCTCGGCCATGGCGAGCGGGCGGTCAAATTCCTGCGGGCCCTGAAGCACCCGAAGAACCTCGCGCGCGGACACGCCTTTCGGCTCGACCCGTGGCAAGAGCGCATCGTGCGCAGGATCTACGGCCCGCGCCATGAGGACGGTACTCGCATCGTCAAGACGGTGGTGCTGCTCCTGCCGCGCGGCAACCGGAAGACCTCGCTCGCCGCGGCCCTCGCTCTCCTGCATACCCTCGGCCCGGAGCGCATCCCCGGCGGCGAGGTGATCAGCGCGGCGGCCGATCGGAAGCAGGCGAGGCTTGGCTACGCCGAAGCGCTCGGTATCATCCGCGCTGACGGCCGGCTTGCGAAAGTCAGCGCGCCGGTGGATTCCAAGAACCGCATCACTTCGGTACGACACGGCTCCTTTTACGAGGCCATCTCCTGTGACGCGGGCACCCAGCACGGTCGCACGCCGGTGTTCGTCCTCGCGGACGAGCTCCACGCCTGGAAGAAGCGCGATCTATGGGACGTGCTGCGCTCCGGCCTCGTGAAGACGCCTGGTTCGCTCCTCATCGTCGCCACCACGGCCGGCCGCGGACAGGAGAACATCGCCCACGACATCGTCGACGACGCCCGCAAGGTGGCCCGTGGTGAGGTGGACGATCCGTCCGTGCTGCCGATCCTCTTCGAGGCGGAGAAGGACGAGGATTGGCGAGACGAGGCGGTGTGGCACCGGGTGAACCCCGGCCTCGCCCACGGCTATCCAGACATTGAAGGCCTGCGCCAGCTTGCCCGCGAAGGCGAACGTCGGCCCGGCGATCGGGAAGCCTTTCGTCAGCTCAACCTGAACGTCTGGCTCGACCACTCCGCCGACCCCTTCGTCGACATGGACGTGTACGACGAAGGTGCCTCGCCCGTGGACCTCGATGCGCTGGAGGGCGAACCGTGCTGGCTCGGCGTGGACCTCTCCAGCACCACCGACCTCACCTGCATCGTGGCGGCCTGGCGCGACGGGGAAGACGGCTACATCGTCCATCCCTGGTTCTTCTGTCCCGCCGACAACCTGCGGGCCAGGGCCGAGCGGGATGGGGTGCCCTATCCGGTCTGGGCGGAGGCGGGCCTCATAACTGCAACCCACGGGAATGTCGTGGACTTCAGATTCGTCGAAAATCGCATCCGCGACCTCTGCCATCGCTTCGATGTGCGGGACATTTCCTTTGACCCGCACCTCGCCCGCAACACCCTGAACACCCTTATGGAGGAGGGCCTACCGGCATCCGAGATGCGGCAGGGCTGGATGACGATGGCTCCAGCGGTAAAGGAGCTGGAGCGCGCGATCGTTGGCCGACGCTTCACGCATGGAGGTAACCCCGTCCTTCGGTGGTGCTTTGATAACCTGGTTGTCCGGGTCGATCCCGCCGGCGGGCGCTCGTTTCATAAAGGCAGGAGCCGCGACCGGATCGACGGCGCAGTGGCCTGCGCGATGGCCGTCGCGCGCGCATCCGCCGGCTCGCTTCCCTCGATCTACGAAAGCGACGAGTGGTCGCCCGAACTCATGGTGATGTGAAATGGCAGATGCAGCTGAAGAGCGCCTTGTCGTTGCCCTGGAAGCCCGTATCCGGGACTTCGAGAAGAACATGGCCAAGGCGAAAAAAAGCGCCAACGACAATTTCGCCTCGATCGAGAAGAGGGCTCAGAACTCAGCGAGCAAGCTCGCCAGCACCTTCAAAGCGGTCGAAACGAACGCCATGAGCCTCGGCACAAAGCTGCTGGCGCTGGGCGGCATTGGCCTTGGTGCGCGCGAGGTGATCGCGTTCGCCGACTCCTGGACGCGGGCGAACAATTCGTTGAAGGTCGCCGGCCTCTCCGGGAGCGAGCTGACCACCGTCATGGGTCAGCTCTTCGATGCTGCCCAACGGCAGGGCGCGCCGATCGAGGCGCTGACCACGCTCTACGGCCGCGCCGCCCAATCCGCCAAGGAGCTTGGCGCCACGCGTCAGGATCTGGTGCAGTTTTCCGAAGACGTGGCCGTCGCGCTTCGCGTCGCTGGTACGTCGCCGGGCGAAGCCACCGGCGCGCTGCTCCAGCTTTCTCAGCTCCTCGGCAGCGCCCGTGTTCAGGCCGAGGAGTTCAACTCCATCAACGAGGGCGCCCGGCCGATCCTGCAGGCGGTGGCGAACGGGATTGAAGAGGCCGGCGGCAGCGTTTCGAAGCTGAAGGCGCTGGTCACGGACGGGAAGATCTCCAACGTCGCCTTCTTCAAGGGCTTCCAGGCTGGCGCGGAGGGGTTGAGGGAGCAGGCCGGAAGCGCCACCGAGACCATTGCGCAGGGCTTCACGCGCGTGTCCAACGCCATCACGAAGGCCGTGGGCGAACTCGACAAGACCTCCGGCGCCTCAGCGAATGCCGTCGAGAACATGAAATCGGTCGCTACCGCGATCGAGGCGATCCCGACCGCTGTAAATGGCGCTGTCGATAAGCTCGGGGACCTCCAGCGCTGGCTCACCAGCGTCGGCAACTCCCCCTTCTGGCAGAAGATCGGCCCGCTCATCGGCGTGGACTTTTCCGCCGCGGAGGCGGCGCGCAATGGCCTCTTGCCGGCGCCGCGCGATCAGGGTCTCGCCGCGCTCAAGAACGGCCAGGGGACCCAGCTCGGCGCCGGGTTCGAGGTATCGGACCTTGCCAGCGGCAGCACGAAGCCTGCCGCGAAGACGATCAAGGCGGCCGATTATCCAGTGATTGGCGGCAAGGAGAAAAAGGGCGCTGCGGACAAGATCAGCGATTACGATCGGGAAGTGGCGGCGGTGAACAAGCACACCGAGTCGCTGCGCCTCGAAGCCGAGATGATGGGCAAGAGCACCTTCGAGACGGACAGGGCCCGGGCGACGCTCAGCCTTCTCACGGCCGCGAAGAAGGAGGGCCTGGACATCACCCCGCAGCTGCGGGCCCAGATCGAGCAGGAAGCCGAAGCCTATGGCCGGGCATCCGAGCAGCTGGAGCGGACGGCCGAAAATCAGCAGCGGGTGAACCAGCTGCAGCAAGAGTTGGGGAACATCGCCGGCGGCGCCATCTCCGGCCTGATTGATGGGACCGAGAGCTGGGGGGATTCGCTCGCCAACGTCACGAAGCGCATGGCGGACCTGGTGCTTCAGGCGGCGCTATTGGGCGATGGCCACCTTCGGTGGCATGTTCGGCACCGCGGCGTCGGGCGGCAATGCGGGCGGGCTAATCGGCTCCCTGTTCTCGGCGATGCCGAAGTTCGCCGGCGGCGGTGTCGCCCGCCGGCCTTCCATCTTCGGCGAGGCCGGGCCCGAGGCGGCGGTGCCGCTCCCTGATGGGCGCCGGATCCCCGTCGAAATGCGGATGGGTGACCGCGCGGTGGCTGCTCAACAGGCTCCGGTCGTCAACCTGACATTCGAGAACCACGGCGCGCCAGTTGCTGCAGAGGTGCAGCCAGCGACGGTCGCGGCGGACGGATCAATCAATATGAAGGTCGTCCTCCGACAGCTTGAGAATGTCGTAGCATCAAGCATTCGGTCGGGCGGACCAGTCGCGAAGGCATTCGAGGGCCAGTATGGCTTGAACCGTGCGCGGGGGCTCGGCTGATGGCGCTCCCCCCTCGACCCAAGGCACCCCCTTCCCATCCAGCACCCATCGCCCGCATGGGCGAGCCACACTCCCACGGCCTGATCGAACGCATCCGGCGGCGGCTGCGCGCCATGCCAACGATGAAAAACGCCGAGCTATCGAGGGTACTACGAGAAGCCGGGCACTTGCCGGCCGGAGCGCAAGGAAGATGGATGCTCCTCCATGCCCTTGGCTATCTTGCCGGCCGCAAGGAGATCACGATTGAGCGCGGGCAGATTACCGCAGTTGAGATCATGGACTCTCGTCGATCATTCCGAGCTGGCTTCCGCCTGACGGGATGCATCCGAAGGATCCTGCGTGAGAGGCCGGAAATCGATCGTGCAGCGTTGCGAGCCGAGCTTCGGGAAAAATATCGGATTTCACATGGGGCACTGGGTGGCAGGCGGCTGACGCACGCGCTGCAGAGAATGGCCAAGACCGGGGAGCTCATTCTAACCCCTGACACGGTCAAAGCCATCGACCTTCTATCGCCCCGCCCCGTAGAGTCTTTTCCTCGCTTGATGCCGGAGACTCCGGGGAAACTGCGAAGGAAGCTTGCCGAAAAGAGGGCCCGCGCCGTAGCGGCGCGCCAAGCTAAATGCACCGCCGGCGCCGACGCATAGACAGCGCCGGCCCCTGGACTGTTCATTACGATCCAGGTGCGGAATAGCTTTCCCTCTCGTTGTCTTCGATCCATTTCAATATTCTGAATCGACGGGCGATGAATATGCCGCCCATTTTGGAGACCGGGATTTTTTTATCCCTCACCAACTCGCGAATTTTCCATGAAGAGAGACCTGTGAATTCAGATATTTCCCTTAATCCGTGCAAATCATAACTATAGACCGACATCTACAGATCCTCCTCTCAGCGCACATCTCGGGAGAGAAGAAATTCTCCGACGCCTTCAAGGAGGCTCAAGACGAGCAGTTCAGCTGAGCCGAGCTGCTCGCCAGCACGGTCTTCCATGAACTCTCGCCGAACCACCCGCAGTGCTGCGCGGGCGTCGGCGGTCGTCTGAGGCCGGATGGCGCGGAGTTCCTCCTCAATGCGGTGCGCACGGACGCGCGCACCCTCCGCCTCCTGGCCTTCGTCCTGAATGTCCCACCGCAGGCTGATCGCCCGCGTGGCGTCGAGCTCGCGCACGAGGTGAGCGATCCGGCCCTCGGATTTAGTTGTTGCGTCGCTTGTCATGTGCCTGGTCCCTTCGTTGGCGATCAGATGGCGGTGGCGGTAGGGTCGATCACCGCCGCGCTCACGAACGCGTCGAGGTCGGCTGCGCGGTACAGCACCTTGCCGCCGATCTTCACATACGAGGGGCCCTTGCCGCGGCAACGCCACGAGGCGAGTGTGACCGGCGAGACCGACAGTCGTCGCCCCGCTTCGATTGGATCCAGGAGGCGAGGCGCCTCGCCTACGTTGGCGTTATTCATTCCGTGTCTCCGTTCTCTCCGCATGTTGCGGCGTTGCGGAGACATCAAGCGCGAACGGCCTGCCGGCGTAAAAGGGTCAACTCGCGCATCAAAATAATCTCGTCTTCGCCCCTTACATCACGCCAGTGCGTGCAGAAGCGCTTGAGTTCATGCCGGCTGGCGGGCGGCATTCGCCGCGCTGAGACCATGTCCGCGAGTGAGCCGTGGACCGCTTCGACGAGGTCGACGAAATCGCCCCTCACAGAATTGTCGATGGGATCTGTCGTGACGGCAGCCTCTCTTCCGGTCGCGGCTTTGTAGATCACCGCGAGACAAGACCAGAGCCGTTCTCGAAATTCGGTCTCCGGTCTTTTCGTGGTGATCGCATTGGTGCGTACCGCGCCGCTCACCAGGTTGGCGAGGGGTGACAGGCCGTCCGTGCTCTCCTCTAAGATCTGAAGCAAAATCGAAGCGTCTACACCTCCGTCACTTGGATTTGAGGAGGTTTGCTCCAACTCTTCTTGTCGAATGAGCGTTTTAATCAGTGGGTCATCGTCAAGTATTTTCGCGATGGACCTAAGGTTTTTTTCGAGGCGTGCCATGCGATCGCGCCGTGCCGCGGTCATCTGAAAGGAATGGTTCACACCGTTGCTGCTCAAAAAGGCCAAGTGTGACGTCATCGCGATGTGGATTAAATCCCGATGCTCAGGCGTGAAGCCTCCCATGCGCTCGATCGTGGCGGCGAGATGCTGGTTTGCGTTCACGACGCTTTGCCCTTCTTGAGGGATGACACCGCACCGGTGCCCAGCAACGGCCCGACCGCCGCCGCGATGGTCTCGACGGCGGCCCGTTCGGCGCTGTCGTGAATGTGGCTATAGCGCTGCTGCGTATAGGCCTGAGACTGGCCAAGCACCTTCCCTACGATCGGCAGGCCCACGCCGGCGCTGGTGGCGAATGACGCTGCACTGTGCCGAAGGTCATGGACCCGGAGCCCAATGATTTCGGCCTTCGTGCACACCGCGCCGAAGGGGCGTTGGAGCGACGTCATGCGCTCGCCGTGGCGGCGGCCGGCGATCACGTAGGCGCAACCTTCCACCTTCGGAACGGCCCTGAGGACGGCCAGGGCGGCGCCCGACAGGACGATGTCCTTCCGGCCGGTCTTTGAGGTCGGAAGCCGGAGCACGCCCCGTTCCATGTAGACGAAGCTCCATTCCAGGGTGAGGATTTCCGAAGAGCGGGCGCCAGTGAGGATCAGGAGCCGCAGGGCAGCAGCAGCCCATGGCGAGACGGTCCGCTCCGCTTCGAGTGCGGCGAGCGCGGCGCCGAAGCGCGCGAGTTCCTCCAGGGTCAAATAGCGGTCGCGCTTGTTCTCGCCGAACTTTGAGATGCCGAGGGCAGGGTGATCATGGGCTCCGATGATCTGCCGCTTCACCGCGAAGGAGAACACGGCCACCAGAATCGTCAGAGCGTAGTTCGCCCGGCGCGGGGTACCCTTCATCGCCTCGTGCCACTTCTCCACTTCGGCCCGGGTGATGTCGCCGATCTGCTTCGCGCCGAACGTCGGCCGGATCTTGGTCTCGAGGAGCTTCCCGTAATCGGCCGCGGTGCGCTCCGCGCGCTTTGCGCGGGTGAAGGCAAGGAAGTCATCGGCCACCGTGTCGAAAGTCGGTGTGCTGCTTTCCTCTGGGAATGGATCCTGCCCCAATGCGACGGATGCAAGGATCTCCTTCGCCCGCTCCCGAGCCCGATCGAGGTTCACCACATCAACGGCGCCGAGGGTGATTCGCTTCGTCGCCTTCCGCTGGCGGAATTGCACGACAAAGGCTGTCTTGCCGGCCGGCGCGACGCGCACACCGAATCCGGGAAGATCCTCGTCCCACCAGAATTCGGTTTTCCCGGAGGGCGTCAGGCCCTTCAGGAGGGCTTTCGTGAGCCGCGCCGTTGCCATGGTCCGTCATCCCAGATCGTGCTTACACGACGCGCTCCGTCAGCCTCGCTGAGGGTGGCGTGTAAGCGCATGGTAAGTCCGATGGCGCAATGTGCAACAAATTTCGGAAATCTGCAGCCGAGTTAAAAGTGAACATTAGCAACGATTATCGATAGTTTGATGGCCTGGGGCAAATCTGCGATATGTGGCTGGGAGAGACTCTGACTCCGTCAATCTAGGTTCGAATCCTAGTCCCCCAGCCAAATTTCAAACGCTCGACCTTGCCAGCTGAACGCGATGCCAGGCCGGCGGGCGCGGGTCCACTTCGCTTTATTGGATCATTGCTGCGTTGAGCTTGCGTGCGGCGGTCGGAACACCGTCTTAAGCACGCCAATCGGCGCAAGAGGCCGCGCGGACAGCCGCCGGCCGCCGCAACCCCTGTCGCGCCTGGGAGCATCCTGTCCCGGTCTTTAGCGCTTCGACTATCGGGCCTGGGAAGCGCCGAGGCCGTGCGGGCTGGTGCCCTGCCAGGCCGGTGCGAGGGCGGGCGGGCGCGGGCGCTCTGGGGCCGGTCCCGCCTGGGCGCAGGTGAGGGCGATCATGTGGAACACGTCGTCTTCCGAGCAGCCCCGCGACAGATCATTGGCCGGCCGGGCAAGGCCTTGCAGGACCGGGCCGATCGCCTTTGCCCCGCCGATGCGCTGGGCGATCTTGTAGCCGATGTTGGCGGCGTCGAGATTGGGGAAGACGAACACATTGGCATCGCCGCGGATGGCCGAGCCGGGCGCCTTGGCGGCCCCCACGGCGGCGACGAACGCCGCGTCGAACTGCAACTCGCCTTCGATGATGAGGCCGGGCTCCAGGGTGCGGGCGATGCGCACCGCCTCCACCACCTTGTCCACCCGTTCATGCCGTGCGCTGCCGGCGGTGGAGAAGGAGAGCATCGCCACCTTCGCCGGTTCTCCGGTCATGGCGGTGTAGGAGCGCGCGGAGGCGATGGCGATGTCGGCGAGCTCCGCCGCGTCGGGATCGATCACCAGCCCGCAATCGGCGAACACATAGGCGCCTTTCTGGGCGTGGTAATCCTCGCACAGGATCATCAGGAAGAAGCTCGACACCAGCTTGGCGCCCGGCGCGAGGCCGATGATCTGGAGCGCGGCGCGCACGGTCTCGGCGGTGGTGGCGACCGCCCCGCCCACCGTGCCGTCGGCATCCCCCATCCGCACCATCATGGCGGCGAATGCGAGCGGCTCCAGCATGCGGCGCTGGGCGGCGGCAAGGTCCATGCCCTTGGCCCGGCGCAGCGCATGCAAGTCCCCCGCATAGGCCGCGCGATGCGCGGAGGCGGCCGGATCCTCGATCAGGATGCCCCGCGCATCCCCATCGAGGGCGGCCAGAACCTGCGGCGGCGAACCGAGGAGGATCGGACGGGCAATGCCTTCGCGCACCGCCCGGCGGGCGGCGCTGGCGATGCGTGGGTCTGCGCCCTCCGGCAGCACGATGCGGCGGGGCGCGGCGCGCGCGGCGTCGATGATCCGGTCGAGGGCGAGCATGTCGGGCCTCATGGCGGGGGCGAATGGCACGGCGAGGAAAGGGCGGCGGGAGGCGGGTCAGGGAACGCCTCCCGCCGCAAGAGCCGGATCTGGTGAATCCGTCTCTATTCAATAAGTTAGAGGGCGATCGACATTCAGCGGCGTGGCGCATCGACGATGCGCCTGACGCCGGGTGCGTGCGATTGTCTTTTCTTTCACCGGTCGTCATGGCCGGGCCTGTCCCGGCCATCCACGCGGCGCCGACCGGACCGGCCTTGGAAAGCCAGCGCCAGCGGTGCCGCGTGGATGCACGGGACAAGCCCGTGCATGACGTTTCTCTCCTGAACGGCGTCAAGCCATGAATGGCGATCGGCCTTCGAGCCGGATCTGGTGAATCCGCCTCTATTCAATAAGTTAGAGGGCGATTCATCGCCCTCTCGTCAGCGGGCCATCTGCGCGCGCATGTCGGCCCGCGCGATGCCGGCCACCTGGACGGGCTTCTTCATGGCGTCGCGGCGGAAGGGTTCGCCGAGTTCCTGGTTCAGCACCACTTCGATGAAGGTGGTGATGCCGGCCTTCTGCTCGGCGGCCGCGGTGGCGATGGCCTCGGTGAGCGCGGCCGGATTGTCCACGCGCACGCCCTTGAACCCGCAGCCCTCCGCGATCTTGGCGTAGGAGAGCTTGGGATCCAGCTCGGTGCCGACGAAATTATTGGCGTACCAGAGCGTGGTGTTGCGCTTCTCCGCGCCCCACTGGAAATTGCGGAACACCACCATGGTCACCGCCGGCCATTCCTCGCGGCCGATGGAGGTCATCTCATTGATCGAGATGCCGAATGCGCCATCGCCGGCGAAGCCGAACACCGGCACCTCGGGGCAGCCGATCTTCGCGCCGATGATGGCGGGAAAGGCATAGCCGCAGGGTCCGAACATGCCGGGCGCGAGATATTTGCGGCCCATCTCGAAGGTGGGATAGGCATTGCCGATGGCGCAATTGTTGCCGATGTCGGTGGAGACGATCACCTCCTTCGGCAAGGCGGCCTGGATGGCGCGCCACGCCTGGCGGGGCGACATGCGGTCCGCATCGCGGGTGCGCGCGTCCTCGTTCCAGGAGGTGCCGGGATCGTCGTCCTCATGGTCCATGGAGGCGAGCTGCTGGAGCCAGCGCGAGCGGGTCTGGTGGATCAGCGCGGCGCGCTCCTCGCGCCCGGCATCGCCGGCGCCGGGGGAGAGCTGGGCGAGCAATTGGCTCGCCACTTCCCGCGCATCGCCGCAGATGCCCACCGTGATCTTCTTGGTGAGGCCGATGCGGTCCGCATTGATGTCCACCTGGATGATCTTGGCCTCGCGCGGCCAATAGTCCATGCCGTAGCCGGGCAAGGTGGAGAAGGGATTGAGCCTTGTGCCGAGCGCCAGCACCACGTCGGCCTGCGCGATCAGTTCCATGGCCGCCTTCGAGCCGTTGTAGCCGAGCGGGCCGACGGTGAGGGCATGGCTGCCGGGGGCGGCGTCATTGTGCTGATAGCCGGCGCAGACCGGCGCGCCGAGTTTCTCGGCCAGCGCCATGGCCTCGGGAATGGCATTGCCGATGACCACGCCGGCGCCGTTGAGCACCACCGGGAACTTGGCCTCCGACAGCAGCTTGGCGGCCTCGGCGATGGCGTTTCGGCCCCCCGTCGGGCGTTCGAGGCGCACGATCTGCGGCAGATCAATATCGACCACCTGGGTCCAGAAATCGCGCGGAATGTTGATCTGCGCCGGGGCGGAGGCGCGCCAGGCCTTTTCGATCACGCGGTTCAGCACCTCGGCGACGCGCACCGGGTCGCGCACCTCTTCCTGGTAGCAGACCATGTCGGAGAACATGGCCATCTGCGAGACTTCCTGGAACCCGCCCTGGCCGATGGTGCGGTTGGCCGCCTGGGGCGTCACCAGCAGCATGGGGGTGTGGTTCCAATAGGCGGTCTTCATGGCGGTGACGAAGCCGGTCACGCCCGGCCCGTTCTGGGCGATCGCCATGGCCATGCGGCCGGTGGCGCGGGTATAGCCGTCGCAGATCAGGCCGGCATTGGTCTCGTGGGCGCAGTCCCAGAAGCGGATGCCCGCCGTGGGGAACAGGTCGGACACCGGCATCATGGCCGAGCCGATGATGCCGAAGGCTTCGTCGATTCCGTGCGCCTGCACGACCTTGATGAACGCCTCTTCGGTGGTCATCTTCATGGGAAGATCAATCCTCTGATGGAAAGGGAAGGAAGGCGGCGGCTGCGCCGCCTTCGGGTCCGGTCGTTCAGCACGCGCCCTTCAGCGCGCGCCCGTCAGCGCGCACCTTGGGGCGAGCGTTGCGCGAGGGCGGATGATTGCGCGCCGGGCACCGGCACGCGGATCGCCATGGCGGAGACCATGCTGACGATGGCGGCGAACACCACATAGGCGCACACGTGCCACGGCAGGCCGTTGCCCTGGGCGAGCAAGTAAGTGGCAATGATCGGGGTGATGCCGCTCGCGACGATTCCGGAGAATTGGTAGACGAACGAGATGCCGGTATAGCGCACCCGGGCGTCGAACAGGTCCGAGAACAAGGCGGCTTCCGGCCCGTAGCACATGGCGTAGAGCACCCCGAACGGGAAGATGATGCCGAGCGCGATCAGCGGCATGGAGCCCGAGGACATCAGCCAGAAGGCGGGATAGACCGAGAGCGCCAGCAGCAGCGAGCCGATGGCATAGGTGCGCGGGCGCCCCCAGCGGTCGGAGAGCTTGCCGAACATGGGAATGGTGAACACCATCACGAAGGCGGCCACCGTGACCAGCCACAGGGTCGACGTGCGCGGCACCTTCACATAGTTCGCTAGATAGACGATGGAGAACACCGCGAAGACGTTGAAGAACACGCCGTCGATATAGCGCACGCCCATGCCCAGGAGCACATTGCGAGGATACTCGCGCAGCAGGGTGAAGAACGGGATCGAGGCTTCCTGGTTGTTGGCCTTCACCTGTTCGAATTCGGGCGTTTCGTGCACCTTGAGGCGGATATACATGCCGACCACGATGAGCACGACGGAGCCGACGAAGCCGATGCGCCAGCCCCAGGACATGAATTGCTCGTCCGGCAGCATGGACATGAGCGCGGTGACGCCCGAGGCGAGGCACAGGCCCAGTGCAAGCCCGATCTGCGGGATCGAGGCATAGAGGCCGCGCTTGTTCTCCGGCGCGTATTCATACGCCATCAAAACCGCGCCGCCCCATTCGCCGCCGATGCCAATGCCCTGCGCGACCCGCAGAAGCAGCAGCAGGATGGGCGCGGCGACGCCGATCTGCGCATAGGTGGGCAGAAGGCCGATCGCCACCGTGGCGACGCCCATGATCATCAAGGTCATGATGAGCATGGTCTTGCGGCCCAGCTTGTCGCCGAAATGGCCGAAGATCAGGCCACCGATGGGCCGCGCCACGAAGCCGACGGCGAACGTGGTATAGGCCAGCAGGATCGAGATCACCGGATCGTCGCCGGGAAAGAACAGCTTGTTGAAGACGATGCCCGCGGCGATGCCGTAGAGAAAGAAATCATACCATTCGATGGTTGCGCCGATAAGGCTGGCGCCGACAACCCGCCTTAACTCGCGGCTTGAAGCTCCTGCGTGTCCTGCCATGGTGTTTTCCTCCCGTCCTTGGTTTGTTTTGGGGCGTTGTCTCGCCCTGTGCTGTTGTTCAGCGTGTCCTCGCGGATCATGTCGGCGGCTTTTTCTCCGATCATGATCGCGGGAATATTGGTGTTGCCGGAGGTGACCGCCGGCATCACGGAACAGTCCGCCACCCACAGGCCCTCGACGCCGCGCACCCTAAGGCGCGCATCGAGCACCGCGTCCCGGTCGTCGTCGGCGCCCATGCGGCAGGTGCCGGCAGGGTGGAAGATGGTGGCGCCATATTCCCGGGCGAAGGCGAGCAGGCCTTCATCATCGGTGACGCCGGGGCCCGGAAGCTTCTCCTCGGCCACATAGCGGCGCAGCGGTTCGGTGGCGGCGAGTTCGCGGGCGAATTTCAGGCTCGCAACGGCGCAGCGCCGGTCGGTCTCGGTCGCGAGATAATTGGCGGAGATCTTCGGCGGCGCGAGCGGATCGGCCGAGCCGAGGCGCACGGTGCCGGTGCTCTCCGGCCGCAGCTGGCACACCGAGAGGGTGAAGCCGGAATGCGCGTGCACCTTGCCGCCGGCCATGTCGGCGGAGAGCGTGCCGATGTGGAACTGGATGTCGGGCGTCTGGGATTCCGGTAGGACGCGCGTGAACAAGCCGCCCTGGTTGATGCCGATGGCCAAAGGTCCGCCGCGGAACAGCAGATATTCCAGCCCCATGCGCAGCCGCCCGGCGAGCGAGTTCAGCGCATCATTGGTGGTGATGGGCTTGGTGCAGCGATAGAGCAGGCGCAATTGCAGATGATCCTGCAAATTGCCACCGACGCCGGGGCTGTCCAGCTTCACCGCGATGCCGTGCTCCTGGAGGTGCGCCGCCGGGCCGATGCCGGAGAGCATCAGCAATTGCGGCGACTGGACCGCGCCCGCCGAGAGAATGACCCCGCGCCGCGCCTTGAGCGTCTTGATGCCGCCGCCGATGCTCAGCTCGACGCCGCTTGCCCGCATGCCCTCGAACAGCACGCGGCGCGCCTGCGCCTCGGTGAAGATGGTGAGGTTGGGGCGCGCCCGCGCCGGGGCAAGATAGGCCTTGGCCGCGCTCACGCGCATGCCGTTGCGGGTGGTGAGCTGGAAATAGCCGACCCCCTCCTGGCTGGCGCCGTTGAAATCGTCGGTTTCCGGCACCCCGAGCGCACGCCCGGCGGCCTTTACCGCCTCGATCAATTCATGCTTGCGGGGAATGGAGCTGATGGTGACCGGACCGCCCGTGCCGTGCAGCGGATCGGCGGCGAACGGCTGGTTGTCCTCGAGCTTCTTGAAATAGGGCAGCACATCCTGCCAGCTCCAGCCAGTCGCCCCGCGCGCGGCCCAGCCGTCATAATCCTCGCGCTGCCCGCGCACCACCACGAGCCCGTTGATGGACGAGCACCCGCCGAGCACCCGCCCGCGCGGCCAGTAAATGCTGCGTCCGCCCATGTTCGGCTCAGGTTCCGTGTGGAAGCGCCAGTTGAGGCGGTCGTTCCACATGGTCTTCCCATAGCCGATCGGTACATGAATCCAAGGGTTCGTGTCCCTCGGGCCAGCCTCTACCAGCGCCACGCGGCTTTTGCCGTCTTCGCTGAGGCGATTGGCCAGCACACATCCTGACGACCCCGCGCCGACGACGACGAAGTCGAAGTATTCCTCGGCTTGCATTGGCAGTTTCCTCTCTGCGGGACCTACGATGCGACGAAGGTCGGAGAGGAGTCAATCCAATTAATGAAACGAAACGTCTCATTTAATGAGATATTTGTTGTGCGGTGCGAAAGATCATCTGCATTTTCCGGTGCACCGCCCGCGCGTGCGCCCCTTTGATTTGGCCGCGCAAGCCTTTAAGGGTGGCGCGCAGCGCAGCGGACGAGACGAACGGAATGGCGGAAGTCAGCGGCAAGTCGGGCAAGCCGAAAAAAGCGGACGAGGCGGACAAGCCGGAAAAGGCGGACGAACGCGACGCGGCATCGGCAATGCTGCGGGCGCTCCATCTGCTCGGCGAGGTCGCCCGCTCTGCGGTGCCACTTGGTGTACCGGAATTATGCGTGCGCCTGGCCTTGCCCAAGCCCACGGTGCACCGCCTGTGCCAGAAGCTGGAAGCCGAATCCTATCTGCTGCGCGACCCCGACGGGCGCCGCTTCGCGGCCGGTCCGCGGTTCCTGCGCATGGGCTTCGACATGCTGCGCAATTCCGTCAGCTCGGAGCGGCGCGGCATTCTCGAACAATTGGTGGAAGTCGCGGGCGAGACCTGCAATTTCGTCACGCGGGTCGGCAATGAAGCGGTCTATCTCGATCGCGTGGAGGCCAGTTGGCCGCTGCGCATGCATCTGGAGGTGGGTTCGCGCGTGCCGATGCATTGCACCGCCAGCGGCAAGCTGTTCCTCTCGGCCATGCGGCCCAGCCAGCGTCGGCGGATCTTGCAGACCCTGCACCTGAAGGCACACACGCCCAACACCTTCACCAGCGTCGCGGCGCTGGAAGAGGAGTTGGAGCGGATCGCCCAGCGCGGCTACAGCACCGACGACCAGGAATTCCTGGAGGGCCTGTGCGCCATCGCGGTGCCGGTGAAGGATGCGCGCGGCGAGATCGTGGGGGCGGTGGCATGCCACGGGCCGGTGCCGCGCTTTTCCCTCGAAAAGGCTGAAGCGCTCCTGCCGCCGCTGATGCGCGCGGCCGCCCAGCTTGCCGCGACGCTGCCGGACTAACTGGCCCGCTTACGCAGTCAGTTGACGAACATGGTGGCCAGCGGGTCCGCGCTTTCCATGCGGGAGGCCTGCACCAGGTGCCAGGAGATATTCGTTATCGCGCGCGCGACGGCGACCTCCAGCTGAGGGGCGGCGCGGGATGCGGACAGGGCCGCCTGGGTCTGCGCCACGCCCATGACGAAGCAGAGGGTGGCCGCGAGCAGCACGGCGTTCTGAAGGCGCTGAAGATGGTTCATGGCAGAGGAAAACGGTTCGCGGCAGACCAATGGTGGATGAAAATAGCACGGCATCTCCCGCACTGCAAAATCCCACTTGCGTGAATGCTGCATAGCAGCAATGTCCTTCGCTCCCGAACGGCCCGGGCATTCCGCGCGATACCTCCCTTGCCGCGTAGTCCATGCCGCGCGATGGGTCCCCTTGACATTTGTGCCCGTCCGCCGACCCTCGGCACCATGGAGGGCGCGATGAGCGATCGCCGGATGGACCAAAGCCAGGATGAGCCCGCGCATCGGGTGATGAGCTGGGATCAGGTGGAGCGCGCGGCGAAGGAGCTCGGCGCCGACACGTTCCGCGTGTTCGGCGCGCACGAGGAAGAGCAGGGGGCCACCGTATGGTTCGGCGCCACCTTTCTCGACGAGGACGGCAACCGGGCGGAGGTGATTTCCCCGCCGTTCGAAAACATCTCGGCCATGAGCTTCATCGAAGGGTTCGACGCCGCCATTGCCCGCGCTTTCCTGGCGGATCTCGCGGAGCGGGTGCGCCGCGCGGCGGCGGTGCGAAAGTTCCGCGAAGAGGGCGGCGCGTCCCTCTCGGACGCGGCGCATTAGCCCCGCGCAACCGGCGGCGAAATTTCTAAACCTGGAACGGAACCATCTGGCGAGGCGGCCGTTCTTTCCCCACAGGTCTCAGGGGGTACCGGCCATTGAGCGCCATGATGGAGCACCTGCCGCAATTGGATGACGTGCCCCGCACAATCCTTGTCGTCGAGGACGAACCCCTGGTTCGGCTGGTGATCGCGGAA
>NCHM01000503.1 GCA_002257205.1 Rhizobiales bacterium 24-66-13
ATAATAGTCGCCACCGAACGGGAATCGCGTCTTCGTCCTGGCATCATCCTTGAAATAGGAGCGGAACCAGAACAAGGGCGAGCGTTCCACATCGATGGCCAGGGTGCCTTCCGAGCCGGCGGGCAATTCGGCGCCGTGCTTGTCGAGCACCGCAAGGGCAAAGCCCGGCATGACGCGGCCGACCGAGGAACGCCGCGAGGAGGTGGGATCGCTGGGGTCGTATTTCATGCCCACGATCATGCCGGTCTCGCGGTGTCCATATTGGTTGATCAGCGGCACCTCAAGCTTCTGCGTGACCCAGGAAATGACGTCGGGCGGCAGCGGTTCACCCCCCACCGTGACCATGCGGATGGCGAACGGGGAGGTGGCGTCGTTCGGATCGCCGCGCCGCCACGCCTTGATCTGGGACGGGGCGGCGGTGAGGTTGGTGACGCGGAATTTCGACAGCACGCGATAGCCCTGCGAGACGTCGTACGGCCCATCGCAGAACAGGATCGAGCAGCCGATCAGAAGAGGACCGATGAGACCGTAATAGATGCCGTATTCCCAACCCTGGTCGGCCATGTTCCAATAGATGTCGTCGTCGCGGACATCCATGCCGATCCGCATGTATTGCTCGATCGCCGCCAGCGCCCGCACCGGGGTCAGAAGACCAAGCCGGGCCTCCACGAAGCTCGGGGCATAGGTCATGGTGAAGGGGTCGCCCGCGGCGTAGGTTTCCACCCCTTCGAGCGGCTCGGATGCATAGATGGACGACCAGAAAAGGGTCACCTTGCCGTCGATCCGGTTGATCTGATCGCCCTCGATCAGGCAGACGAAGGTCTTCTCGTTGATGTAGCGGGAGGCGCGATCGATCAGGAACCGGTTCGCGACCACGGCCTTGACGCCGCCGGCCTTCAGCCGGGCTTCGACGGCCGCGGGCGAATAGGTGGAGAAGAGCGGCATGTAGACCGCCCCGATCCGCCAGATCGCGAGCGCCGTGATGACCAGTTCCATGCCCTTGGGCAAAAGGACGGCGACCCGGTCGCCCTTCCTGATACCCGCCGCCGCCAAGACACGGGCAAATCGAGATGAATATTCCGCAAGCTTGCCAAAGCTCAATTCGGAGGTCTGGCCCGAAACGGTCTCGTGGATCATTGCGGGATGGGCGCGTTTTACCGCCAGATGCCGGTCGCACAGCAGATGGGCGAGGGGAATCTTGCTGCCGCTGTATCGGCCCGGATGCGCCGGCGGGCGGGCCCCCTCCTCCTCGAGCGGGAGATGGGCGGCAGCCGGACCTTTGCCCGCAACGAATTTCGAGAAGAAGGCGCCGAGGGAATAGCACCGGTCGCGGGCGTCATAGGCAAGCAGGGTCTCGAACACCAGCGTCGTCGCCAGGCGGTGGGCGGTGGCCTTCGACAGGCCGGTGCCCTGGATCAAATCGGCGAGGCGCACAGGGTGCGGGGCGGCGTTGGCCACCACCCGCAGCACCGAAATGGCCCGCCCGAGGCTTTGCGCGCCCTTGGGCGCGGCCGGATCAAGTTCGTCGTCGCTCATGTCCTACAATGTGAGACAAAAAAATCCACGCCGCAATATTTAGGATGGCTTGATGCGATCTCCCTTGAAAAAAGCAAACGCTCGCTAGATAATCAAACCAATTCATCTCACAATGTGGGATGTGGCCATAGAAGCCACCCGCTCATATGCGGAATCCGGGAGGGGAACATGTCGACAGGCAAGCGTCCTGGCGCATCCGTCGCCGATTCGTCGTTGTTGAATGTCGATGGCATTTCACTGCGCTTTGGTGGCCTTAAAGCGCTGAGCAATGTCGGATTTTCTGTCCGCAGCGGCGAATTGTTTTCGGTCATCGGGCCGAACGGCGCCGGCAAGACGTCGTTGCTGAACTGCATTTCCGGTCGCTACTCGCCGCAGGAAGGCCGTATCGCGTTCGATGGGCAGGACATCACGCGCCTGAAGCCGAACAAGCGCGCCGCCGCCGGCATCGGCCGCACGTTCCAGAATCTCGCGCTGTTCCACCATATGAGCGTGCTCGACAATATCATGGTCGGCCGCCACCATCTGCTGAAGAACAATCTGTTCACCGGCGCGATCTATTGGATCGGCGGCGCGCAGAAAGAAGAGCTTGAGCATCGCAAGGCGGTGGAGGATGTCATCGACTTCCTCGAAATCCAGCACGTGCGCAAGGCCACCGCCGGCACGCTCTCCTATGGCCTGCGCAAGCGCGTGGAACTGGCGCGCGCCGTCGCCCTGCAGCCCAAGCTGATCCTGCTCGACGAGCCCATGGCCGGCATGAATCTCGAAGAGAAAGAGGACATGGCCCGCTATATCGTTGACCTTAATGAAGAATGGGGCATGACCATCATCATGATCGAGCATGACATGGGGGTGGTGATGGATATCTCCCACCGCGTCATGGTGCTCGATTTCGGCCGCAAGATCGCCGAGGGCCTGCCCGCCGAGGTGCTCGCCAACCCCAATGTCCGCAAGGCCTATCTCGGCGAGGAAGACCTTGTCGTCGAGGATGAGCCCCTCCTCCAGGCCGTGTCCGCGTGAGGCAGCCATGAGCGTGAATACCCCCGCCTCCGCCTTGCCCGACGTGGCGATCTTCGACACGTTCCCCAAGCTGCTCGCGCTCAATGCGCGCCAGCATCCGACGGATACCTGGCTGCGCGAGAAAGACCTCGGCATCTGGAATGCCTATACCTGGCAGCAGGTGAATGCGCGCGTGCAAAACATGGCGCTCGGCCTGCTCGACCTTGGTGTCGCGCGCGGCGACGTGATCTCTCTGCTCGGCGACAACCGCCCCGAATGGCTGATGGGCGAAATCGCCATCCATGCGGTGGGCGGCCAATCGCTCGGCATCTATCGCGATGCGCTGGCCGACGAGGTCGCTTATCTCGTCACCTATGCGAACGTGGCGGTCATCTTCGCCGAGGACGAAGAGCAG
>NCHM01000504.1 GCA_002257205.1 Rhizobiales bacterium 24-66-13
GATCCCCTTCGACGACGATCTGCCCGGCCGTATCGAGGCCCTGAACCGCCTCTGGCATGCGCACCGTGGGAAGCCCTTGCCACCCGACACCCGCATGACTTGCCAGCAGCGCGGACGCCTGCGGCTGATGCTTCAAGCCTCCGACGGACGAAACCGGGGTGCCAGCTACCGCGTCATCGCGGAGGCCATCTTCGGCACAGAGCGTGTCGCGGCCGATCCCTGGAAGACGTCTCCCTTGCGCGACCGCGTCATCGGCCTGGTGGAAGGCGGCACCGGCCTGATCGCCGGCGGATATCTGCGGCTGTTCCGTCATCGCCGCCGGGCGTGAGGGGTGGGGATTTTAGCCCCCCAATCTTCCCCATCCCTCCCGACATTCCTCCTCCGCCACCGTGGTCACCGTCCGCCGCCGCACTCCGGCGGTTCCCGCCACGCCCACGGAGGCCCGCTCCATGCGACCCGATCTCGCCACCCTCCCGCCGCGCTACCTGCGCACCAAAGAAGCCGCCGAGTTTCTCAGCCTGTCAGCCCGCACGCTTGAGAAGCACCGCACCTACGGCACCGGTCCCGCCTATCGCAAGCTCGGCGGACGCGTCGTCTATTCCATCGACGATCTGCAGGCCTGGACCGAACGTGGCGCGGTCACCTCGACCTCCGATCCGCGCGGCTCCGTCCTGCCGGCGAAGCGCCACGTGCTTGCCGCAGGTTCGTTCGCCGGCCGCGCCGCGCGCTGAACGCCCACATGGCGGCGCGGCATCACAGCCTCTCGGAGCGCGGACAGCTCGATTTGTTCCGCGCCCTGCCGGGGGACTTCGCGCCACGAGATGCGCAGGATCTCATGGCCTACCCCTTCTTCTCCCTCTCCAAGACGCCGCGCGTCGCGCCGATCGATTTTCGGACCGGCAGCATCGCCATCCGGGTCGAGGCCGTGCCCGACCACGGCATGGCGACGATCTGGGACGCCGACATTCTCATCTGGGCGGCGAGCCAGATCGTCGAGGCGCGCGACGCGGGGCTTCGCACCTCGCGCCTGATGGCCGCGACGCCCTATGAGATCCTCACCTTTGTCGGGCGCGGCACCTCCCTGCGCGACTATCAGCGCCTCAAGGCCGCACTCGACCGCCTCCAGTCTACGACGGTCTCGACCACCATCCGCCAGCCGGCGGAGGGGCGCCGGCACCGCTTCTCCTGGATCAATGAATGGCAGGAGCGCACCGACCGCAACGGCCGACCCGATGGCGTCGACCTCATCCTGCCGGACTGGTTCTACCGCGCCGTGCTCGACGACGCGCTCGTGCTCACCATCGACCGCACCTATTTCGGGCTGACGGGCGGGCTGGAGCGCTGGCTCTACCGTCTGGTGCGCAAGCATGGAGGGCGGCAACAGGATGGGTGGCGGTTTGATTTCCGGCATTTGCACCAGAAGTCGGGCAGCCTGTCGCCATTCAAGCGCTTCGCCTTCGAGCTCAGGGATCTGATCCGGCGCCAGCCGCTTCCCGGCTACAGGCTGTTCATCGAGGTCGAGGTCAGCGGCCGGCTGCTGCTCGCCTTCGAGCCAGCCGCGCCCTGTGGACAACCTGTGGATAGCCTCGTGCTATCGGGAACCCGAACTATCGTGCCATCGGGAACCGGTGCCTCGTGCTATCAGGAACCAAAACAGGCCTTAACCCACTGTCCGAAATCAGGAAATCGCGCCCTTAACTTAGAGTCTAACCCAGAATCTAACCTTAAGAGGCGCGCGAGCGCTTTTGCGAGCGCCGTCGATCAGCCCCGACTGGGGGCGAAGTGGCCGGGAAAGACGCCGCCTGACAGCGTCTCACAGACGCCCCCTCGCTCGAGGGGGCATCGATGATCATCGCGCTCCTCAACCAGAAGGGCGGGGTCGGCAAGACGACGCTGGCGCTGCATCTCGCCGGGCAATGGGCTCGGCAGGGACAGCGGATCACCCTGATCGACGCCGATCCACAGGGTTCCAGCCTCGACTGGTCGCAGCAGCGCAGTCGCGAGGGCCTGCCACGGCTGTTCGGTGTCGTTGGGCTCGCCCGCGACACGCTGCACCGGGAGGCTCCCGAGCTCGCGCGTGACGCCGATCACATCGTCATCGATGGACCGCCCCGTGTCGCCGGGCTGATGCGCTCGGCGTTGCTCGCTACCGATCTGGTGCTGATCCCGGTGCAGCCCTCGCCCTTCGACGGCTGGGCCTCGGCCGAAATGCTGGCGCTGATCCGCGAGGCGCGGATCTACCGCCCGGCGCTGTTGGTCCGGTTCGTCCTCAACCGCTGCGGCGCGCGCACGGTTCTCGCCCGCGAGACCGCGCGGACGCTGGCCGACCACGATCCTCCGGTGCTGGCCAGCACCATCGGCCAGCGGATCGCCTTCGCGGCGGCTGCGCAATCCGGCCGTCTCGTCTTCGAGCGTGACGATGCCGGGCCAGCCACGCGCGAGATCGCCGCGCTCTGCGCCGAGATCAATGGTCTCGACCTCGGGAGGCTCGCGCCATGAGCGAACGCCCGATCCGCCCGGACTTCGCCTCTCGACCTGCCGATCCCGAGCACTGGATCAAGGCGGCGGATGTCGCTGCCGAACGCCAGCCCGGCACCGCGTTCACCGCGCGCCTCACCATCGATGTGACGCCCGAACTGCGCGGGCGGATCAAGGTCGCCGCCTTCCGGCGCGGCGTCACCGTCGCCGAGATGCTGCGCGACCTCCTCGCGCGCGAATTCCCTCCCACCTCAGGAGATCAGCCATGAGCGCGGCGTTTGCGCCCCGTGCGGCCAGCACGGCATCAGCGTCCAGTCCCCCGTCCGATGCCCTGACCCATGTCGAGCTGACCCATATCGAGAAGCGCATCGAAAACTGGATCCGCTTCGGCCATCACGCGCATGAGCAGCTTCTGGATCGCCGCCGGCGTATCCTCTCCTTCCCTCCCGGCTGCATCCTCGGCTTT
>NCHM01000505.1 GCA_002257205.1 Rhizobiales bacterium 24-66-13
GCCCTCCCCTTGCCATGGCGACGCTCCGGCCTATAGTCCGCGCGCTCTTCAAGGCCCTGTATTTCGAGAGATGAGATGGCGCGCGACGTGAAGAAGGTGGTCCTGGCTTATTCCGGCGGCCTGGATACCTCGGTGATCCTGAAATGGCTCCAGACCACCTATGGCTGCGAGGTGGTGACCTTCACCGCCGACCTCGGCCAGGGCGAGGAGCTTGCCCCCGCGCGCGAAAAGGCCCTGCTGCTGGGCATCAAGCCCGAGCACATCTTCATCGAGGACGTGCGCGAGGAATTCGTGCGCGACTATGTGTTCCCCATGTTCCGCGCCAATGCGGTCTATGAGGGACAATATCTGCTCGGCACCTCCATCGCGCGCCCGCTGATCGCCAAGAAGCAGATCGAGATCGCCCGCAAGGTCGGCGCCGACGCGGTGTCCCATGGCGCCACCGGCAAGGGCAACGACCAAGTGCGGTTCGAGCTCGCCTATTACGCGCTGGAGCCGGAAATCACCGTCATCGCGCCGTGGCGCGAATGGGACCTCACCTCCCGCACCCGCCTGCTGGAATTCGCCGAGAGCCACCAGATCCCGATCTCCAAGGACAAGCGCGGAGAAGCCCCGTTCTCGGTGGACGCGAACCTGCTGCACTCCTCCTCCGAGGGCAAGGTGCTGGAAGACCCCGCCGACGACGCGCCGGAATATGTCTACCAGCGCACCATTTCGCCGGAAGACGCGCCCAACAAGGCGACGCTCATCACGGTTGATTTCGAGAAGGGCGACCCGGTTGCCATCGACGGCGAAAAGCTCTCGCCCGCGAGCCTGCTGGCCAAGCTGAACGAGCTCGGCAAGGCCAACGGCATCGGCCGGCTGGACCTGGTGGAGAATCGCTTCGTCGGCATGAAGTCGCGCGGCGTCTATGAGACCCCCGGCGGCACCATCCTGCTGGTGGCCCATCGCGGCATCGAGAGCATCACGCTCGACCGCGGCGCGGCGCATCTCAAGGATGAGCTGATGCCCCGCTATGCGGAGTTGATCTACAACGGCTTCTGGTTCGCCCCCGAGCGGGAAATGCTCCAGGCGGCCATCGACCATTCCCAGGCCTATGTCACCGGCCGCGTCACGCTGAAGCTCTACAAGGGCAATGTCAGCGTGGTCGGCCGCGAGAGCCCCTATTCGCTCTACAACCAGGATCTCGTGACCTTCGAGGAAGGCGCGGTGGCCTATGACCATCGCGACGCGGCCGGCTTCATCAAGCTAAACGCCCTGCGCCTGCGCACCCTCGGCAGCCGGGCGCGCAAGACCTCCTGATCCCTTCAGCGGGCATCGGCCAGCAAAGCCGGTGCCCGCGACAGTTTCAAGTCCGGGAGCCTTCATGCAGCCGATCCAGATCGCGGTGGTGCCGGTCACCCCGTTCCAGCAGAATTGCTCGATCCTGTGGTGCACGGCCACCAACAAGGCGGCGGTGGTCGATCCCGGCGGCGACTTGCCACGCATCCGCGCCGCGCTGGCGGAGACCGGCGTGGAAGTGGAGAAAATCCTCCTCACCCACGGCCATTTCGACCATGCGGCCGGCGCTGCGGAGCTGGCGGAGAGCCTCGGCGTGCCGATCGAGGGCCCGAACGCAGCGGACCAGTTCCTTCTGGACGCGGTGCCCGAGACCGCGGCGAAATATGATTTCGAGGGCCGCGCCGTAACCCCGAACCGATATCTCAGCGAAGGCGAGACAGTGCGGATCGGCGATCTTACCCTGGATGTATTGCAGGTGCCGGGGCATACGCCGGGCCATGTGGTGTTCGTCCACGCCCCCTCGAACGTCGCCATCGTGGGCGATACGCTGTTCAAGGGCTCGGTGGGCCGCACGGATTTTTCCTATGGCAATGCCGAGCAACTGATCGAGGGCATCATCTCCAAGCTGCTGCCGCTGGGCGATGCCATGGTATGCCTGCCCGGCCACGGCGCCGTCACCAGCATCGGCGACGAGCGCGCGACCAATCCCTTCCTGCCGCGCTGATCGCCCGCCGGGGCGCTCGCGCTCAGGCGGCGCGGGGATTGGCCTTGCGATCCGCCACCGCAACGCAATTGCGGCCGGAATTCTTGGCTGAATACAGCGCGAAGTCGGCGCGTTCGATCACCTCGTCCACGTCCCGGTCCCCGGGCTGCGCCAGCGCCGCCCCGAAGCTGACCGTCACCGCGATCTCCCGCCCCTCGAAGAGAACCCGGCTCGAACCAATGGCGCTGCGCATGCGCTCGGCGAGCGCCATCATGCCGGCGCGATCCACATTCAGCAGCAGGACGACGAATTCCTCGCCGCCGAAGCGCGCAACACGGTCATGCTGGCGCAGCGTTGCGCCGATGGAGGCCGCGACGCTGCGGATCACCGCGTCGCCGGCGGGATGCCCATAGACGTCGTTGACGCTTTTGAAATGATCGATATCGGCCATCAGAATGCCCAGCCCGTCGCTGGTGCGCGAGCCGTTCAGGGCCGCATCGGCAACGGTGAGGAAAGAGCGGCGGTTGAGCAGGCCCGTGAGCGGATCGGTATCGGCAAGCTGGCGCAATTGTTCCATATCCTGCTGATATTGCTCGGCCGTGCGCACGAACTGCGCCTCCACCGAGCCGAGCCGGCGCAACAGGGCACGCAGGGAGCCGGACAATTGCATCACCTCCAGGCTGCCGCGCTGGTGCGGGAGGTTGGTGGCGTCGGGGTCGCGGCCGATCTGGGCGGCGGCCCGCGTCAGCGTCACCAATGGGCGGGCAATCTTCCGCGCGAACCAATAGGCCCCCAGAAAGGTCACCGGCAGGGCCAGGAGGCCGATGCCGAGAATGGTCAGGGCAAGGCGGGTCGCGTCGGCGAAGGCAACGGCCGCATCCTGCCGCGTGACCACGATCCAGCCGAGGCCCGGATAATCGCCATTGCGTCCCGTGACGGCAAAGCCGGTGAGCATG
>NCHM01000506.1 GCA_002257205.1 Rhizobiales bacterium 24-66-13
GGGCAACGAACCCTTCTACGAATGGTCGATGAAGCTGTGGGAGGGCCTGGAGCAGGACCTCAATTACAATGCCATGGTCTCCCAGCGCGGCGTGCTGAATCTCTATCATTCCGATGCCCAGCGCGATGCCTATGCGCGGCGCGGCAATGCCATGCGGCTGAATGGGGCGGACAGCGAATTGCTGGATCGTGACCAGGTGCGCGAGATGGCGCCGTTCCTGAATTTCGACCAGTCGCGCTTTCCCATCCAGGGCGGCCTGCTGCAAAAGCGCGGCGGCACGGCGCGCCATGACGCGGTCGTGTGGGGCTATGCGCGCGCCGCTGACAGGCTCGGCGTCGATATCATTCAGAATTGCGAAGTCACCGGCTTCATCCGCGCGGGCGATGCGGTGGTCGGCGTCGAGACGACGCGCGGGCCGATCCGCGCCGGCAAGGTGGGCCTCGCGGTGGCCGGCTCAACCTCGCGGCTCACCCGGCTGCTGGACATGCGCCTGCCCATCGAGAGCCACGCATTGCAGGCGTTCGTGTCGGAAGGGCTGAAGCCGCTGGTGCCGGGGGTCATCACCTTCGGCGCGGGACATTTCTACATCAGCCAGTCGGACAAGGGCGGCCTGGTCTTCGGCGGCGACATCGACGGCTATAATTCCTATGCCCAGCGCGGCAACCTTCCGGTCATTGAGGATGTGTGCGAAGCCGGCATGGCGCTGTTTCCGCGCATCGGCCGGCTGCGCATCCTGCGCCATTGGGGCGGCATCATGGATATGTCCATGGACGGCTCGCCGATCATCGACAAGACCCATCTGCCGGGCCTCTATCTCAATGCCGGCTGGTGCTATGGCGGGTTCAAGGCGACGCCTGCCTCGGGGTGGTGCTTCGCGCACACGCTGGCCAAGGACGCGCCCCACGCCTTCAACGCCGCCTTCCGCCTGGACCGTTTCCGCACTGGCCATCTGATCGACGAGAAGGGGGTCGGCGCCCAGCCGAACCTGCACTGACATGCGCATTCCCTGTCCCTATTGCGGGCTTCGCGACGCCCACGAATTCTCCTATCTCGGCGATGCGACCGTCTCGCGCCCCGCGGCCGATATGCCGGACGCCGAGGAGGCGTTCTTCCACTATGTCTATCTCAGGGAAAACCCCGCCGGGGCCCATGAGGAGCTGTGGTATCACGCCGCCGGCTGCCGCCAGTGGCTGGTGGTGAGCCGCGACACCCGCACCCATGAAATCTCCGGCGCCCGATTCGCCCGCGCGCCGAAAGCCGACGCCTCCAACGCCGAGGTGAAGCCGTGAGCCGCCTGTCCTCCGGCGGCCTGATCGACCGCGCAACGCCCCTCGCCTTCACTTTCGACGGCAGATCCTACAAGGGCTTCGCCGGCGATACGCTCGCCTCCGCCCTGCTCGCCAATGACGTGCGGCTGGTCGGCCGCTCGTTCAAATACCACCGCCCACGCGGCGTGTTCTGCGCCGGCTCGGAGGAGCCGAACGCGCTGGTGGAATTGCGCACCGGCGCGCGGCGCGAACCCAATACCCGCGCCACCATGGCGGAGCTTTTCGAGGGGCTGGAGGCCACCAGCCAGAATCGATGGCCTTCGCTCGCCTTCGATCTGCTGAGCGCGAACCAATGGTTCTCCTCCTTCCTCGGCGCGGGCTTCTACTACAAGACCTTCATGTGGCCGGCGGCGCTGTGGGAAAAGCTGTACGAACCCGCCATCCGCCGGGCCGCGGGGCTTGGGCGGGCGGCGGAAGAGGCGGATCCGGACACTTATGAGAAGGCGTTCGCCTTCTGCGACGTGCTGGTGATCGGCAGCGGCCCGTCCGGCCTGCTGGCCGCGCTGACGGCGGGGCGTGCCGGAGCGCGGGTGATCCTGGCGGACGAGGATACGATCCTCGGCGGCCGGCTGAACAGTGAACACACCGCCATCGACGATGCCGCGCCCGATGTATTCCTCGCCAAGGCGCAGGCGGAACTGGCTTTGCTCCCCAATGTCCGCGTGATGCCGCGCACCACCGTGTTCGGCGTCTATGACGGCGGCACCTATGGCGCGCTGGAGCGCGTGGGCGACCATCTGCCGGTGCCCGCGCCATTCCAGCCGCGCCAGCGCTATTGGAAGATCATCGCCAAGCGCGCCGTGCTGTGCGCGGGCGCCTTCGACCGGCCGATCGTATTCGGCGGCAACGACCGGCCGGGGGTCATGTCGGCCCAGGCGCTGCGCAGCTATGCGGTGCGTTATGCGGTGGCGCCCGGCAGCAATGCCGTGGTGTTCGCCAATAATGACCATGCCTGGAGCGCCGCCTTCGACACGGCCGATGCCGGGGTGAAGGTCTCGGCCATCGTGGATGTGCGCGAGATTGTGCCGGCCGCGCTGGCGGAAGGCGCCAAGGCCCGCACTATCCGCGTCATCACCGGCGGCGAAGTGATCGCCACCTCGGGCAAGTGCCTCTCGGCCATCACGGTTCGCACCAGGGGCGGGACCGAGACCCTTCAAGCCCAGGTGCTGGGCATCTCGGGCGGGACGACGCCAAATCTCGCGCTGACAAGCTATTTCGGCGGAAGGCCGAAATATGATTCAGCGCTCGCCGCCTTCGTGCCCGACACGACCCCGCCGGGGCTCAGCGTGGCCGGAGCGGCGGCGGGACAATTTTCGCTCGCCCAATGCTTTGCCACCGGCACCGCGCAAGGCGCTGCGGCGGCACGCGATGCGGGCTTCGCGGCCACTCCGGCGCCGCTGCCCGAGACCGGCGAGACGCCGACCGCCCTGTCCGCCTTCTGGCATGTGCAGGGCTCGAAGGGCCTCGCGTTCGTGGATTTCCAGAACGACGTCTCGGCCAAGGATATCGCCATCGCCCATAAGGAAGGCTTCCGGGCGGTGGAATTGCTGAAGCGCTACACCACGCTCGGCATGGCCACCGACCAGGGCAAGTCCTCCAAC
>NCHM01000507.1 GCA_002257205.1 Rhizobiales bacterium 24-66-13
CCAAAAAAATCGTGAGGCCCCCTCTCCCCGTCGGGGAGAGGGTTGGGGTGAGGGGGGCCCCTCACCCACCGCCGCCTCTCGTCAAAGCGCGGCCGAGCCCCTCACCCGCCCGCAAGCGGGTGACCTCTCCCCGTTGGGGAGAGGTGTGACCTTAGAGAGGTGGGCTCAGCGCACGGGCGGGGCGTATTGGATGCCGCCGGTGCTCCAGAGCTGGTTGATGCCGCGCGGGATGCCGAGCTTGGAGCCGGCGCCGACGTTGCGTTCAAACACTTCGCCGTAATTGCCGACGGCCTTCACGATGCGCACCGCGAAATCCTTGGTGAGGCCGATCTGCTCGCCATAATTGCCGTCGGTGCCGACGAGGCGCTTCACGTCCGGCTTCTCGGACTTCAGGGCCTGGTCGAGATTGCCGCTGTTCACGCCCAGTTCCTCGGCGTTCAGCATGGCGTAATGGGTCCATTTGACCACATTGAACCATTGATCATCGCCCTGGCGCACCACGGGGCCGAGGGGCTCCTTGGAGATCACGTCCGGCAGCACGATATGATCGCCGGGCTTGGCCAGCACGAGACGCAGCGAATAGAGCTGCGACACGTCGGTGGTGATGGTGTCGCACTTGCCGCTCTCATAGGCCTTCACGACCTCGTCGGAAGACGGCAGGGAGATCAGCTCGAGCTTCATGTTATTGGCGGCGAAATAATCCGTCGCATAATTGGCGGCGGTGGTACCGGCCTGGACGCAGACCTTGGAATTGTCCAGCTCCAAGGCCGAGGTGATCTTGCGCGCCGAGCGCACCATGAAGCCCTGGCCGTCATAATAGGTGATGGGGCCGAACAGCAGGCCGAGTTCGCCTTCGCGCTGCAAGGTCCAGGTGGAATTGCGCGAGAGCACGTCCACCTTGCCGTCCTTCAGCGCGGCGAAGCGCTCCTCGGCGTTCAGCGGCACGAACTTCACCTTGGAGGGATCGTTCAGCACCGCGGCGGCGATGCCGCGGCACAGGTCGACGTCGAAGCCGCTCCACTTGCCGGTGGCGTCCGGATTGGAGAAGCCGGGCAGTCCGCGGCTGACGCCGCACACCAGCTCGCCGCGATCTTTGACCGCCTTGAGCGTCTGCGCGCTCGCGCCGTGCGCCGACAGCGCCACGACGGCGCCGGTCAGCAACGCCAGGAGTGTCTTCATGAATCCCGCCCCATTGAGGTGATTGGAGGTAAGACGAAGCCGCCGCGGATGCGGCGGCCGTTGCTGCGGCACCAGGCGGTGCCGTGGATCAGAGCGTGACCGCCTGGCGCACGATGACCTTGGTGCCCACGGGAACGCGGGTGTAGAGGTCGATGATCTCGCTGTTCACCAGACGGAAGCAACCCGAGGACACCGCATAGCCGATGGTGTCGGGCTGGTTGGTGCCGTGGATGCGGTAGACCGTGCCGCCGAGATAGAGCGCGCGCGCCCCCATCGGGTTGCCCGGGCCGCCGGCCATGAAGCGGGGCAGATAGGGCTGGCGCTGGATCATCTCGGCCGGCGGCGTCCAATCGGGCCATTCGGCCTTGCGCACCACGGTGACGAGGCCCTTCCAGGTGAAGCCGTCGCGGCCGACGCCGATGCCGTAGCGCAGCGCACGGTTGTTGCCTTCAACCAGGTACAGGAATTTGTCGTCGGTGCTGATGATGATGGTGCCCGCCGGCTCGGTGGTGCGGAAATAGACCGGCTGACGCTTGTAGGCCGGGTCCATGTCCACCTCGTCGTCCGCGGGCGGGACGAGGCCGGGCTGGTCGCCGATGTCGAGCGTCGCGCCCGGAAGGCCGCGCTGCGGCACCGGCGTCGACTGCGCCATGGCGTAGGAACCAAACGCGAACGCGCCGACCTGAAGCAGGGCGGTCAGCGCCAGGGTCTTGAACAGTTTGGGCATCATGCCGGCCTCTTTCTTCGCGCCCCCAAGGAGCTTCGCGGACAGAGACTGGCAAGACAGGGTTAAAATTGCGCTTTCGGCTTCGAATTCGGCTTCGAATGCCGGGCGCAAGATGCCCCTGATGCCGCTCTCCCCGTTTCCGTCCCGCGTGCCGCGCAAAGACGGCACACCCCACGCTTCGATTAGCCGAGCTTGCGGGCCAGGAAAAGTGAAAAAGCTTGACGTCTCTCCCGGTCACGCCGGTTTGCGCCGCGTCAGGCCGAAAGGCGCGGCGGGCGCCGCTGCTTCGCACGCACACCAGGCACTCTGCGGCTGAGGCGCGGCTCATTCGAAGCCGGGACCATGGCGAGCGGGCTGGTGCCGGTTGAGGGGATTGAACCCCCGACCTTCGGTTTACAAAACCGCTGCTCTACCGCTGAGCTAAACCGGCTTCGGGCCTGCGGCGCATGGGCGCCGTGGCCATCTGCGCCATGCCTATCAGCGCCGGGCGGCCGGAACAAGATGTCGTCTTGTTGGTCCCCAGATGCTGGGGGAGCAAATGCGGCGCCGCAAACGCAGACGGCCCCGCCGAGGCGGGGCCGTCGCGGAGGGATGGCCGGGGCAGCCGGCGTCTCCCCCTTGGCCGGCCCGCGAGGGGCCGGCCGCCGGAGCACTTGCTTCCCGGAGCACTTGCCTCAGTGCGAGTGCCAGTCGTCGAGATTCCGGTTCTTGGTCTCGGGGACGAACAGCAGGCCGATGACGAAGGTCATCAGGGCGATGACGATCGGGTACCAGAGGCCGTAGTAGATGTCGCCGGTGGCGGCCACCATGGCGAAGGCGGTGGCCGGCAGCAGGCCGCCGAACCAGCCGTTGCCGATGTGGTAGGGCAGCGACATGGAGGTGTAGCGGATGCGGGTGGGGAACAATTCCACCAGCGCCGCCGCGATCGGCCCGTACACCATGGTCACGAAGAGCACGAGCACGAACAGGATGCCGATGACCGCGGCCGG
>NCHM01000508.1 GCA_002257205.1 Rhizobiales bacterium 24-66-13
CGGGGCAAGGCCCGCGATTTCCAGATGAATCCGTTTTTCACCCGGCTCTGGCGGCGCGAGGTGGAGGAGTTCGGCACCATCGACATGGCGCTGGTCTCGCGTGGGCACCACACGCCCGTGGGCATCCATCTCGGCCCGGTGCAGAAGGGAGAGCTGGCTGATGATCTCAATGCCGCCTTGCTGGAAGTGAAGCGCGGCGTGACCCGCACGGTGTTCTGACCGGGGAAATCGGGTGGGCGGCCGTGGCGAAAGCTGGTGAGATGGCGCAACGATCCCTAAAAGGAGCCACGCCCGTGCTGCTGCACGATTCCCCGACCCTGATGCTGCCCCCGGTGGCTGGCTTTGCTCCCTTGACCCCCGCCACCGAGCTGGACATCGCCGCCGCCGATTATGACGTGGTGCGCCGCGCGGTCGCCTATGTCACCACCCACATGCGCCAGCAGCCGGAGGTGGAGGAGATCGCCCGCGCCGCCGGCGTCACCAGCCGCGCGCTTTCCGATGTGTTCCGCCGCTGGTGCGGCCTCACCCCCAAGGCGTTTCTGCAGGCCGTGACCCTCGATCGCGCCCGGCAGGTGCTGGCGGAGAGCGGCAATGTGCTCGACGCGGCGCTGGAGCTGGGTCTTTCCGGTCCGGGCCGGCTGCATGATCTGTTCGTGGTGCACGAGGCCATGTCGCCGGGCGAATGGAAGACCGGCGGGGCCGGGCTCGTGATCCGCTACGGCTTTCATCCCTCCCCGTTCGGCCTCGCGCTCGCCATGGCGACGCCGCGCGGCCTGTGCGGGCTCGCCTTCGCCGATGCGGGCGAGGAGCGCTCGGCCTTCGCCGACATGGCGGCCCGCTGGCCCAATGCCCGCTTCGTGGAGGAGCCTGCGGCCACCGCGCCTTTGGTGCGCTGCATATTCGACCCCGCCGCCTGCCGCGAGGACCAGCCGCTGCGCATCGTCTTCATCGGCACGGATTTCGAGGTGCGGGTGTGGGAAACCCTGCTGCGCATTCCCATGGGCCGGGCCACCACCTATTCCACCATCGCCGACCGCGTGGGCAGCCCCAAGGCGGCGCGGGCGGTGGGCGCGGCGGTGGGCAAGAATCCCATCAGCTTCGTGGTGCCGTGCCATCGTGTGCTGGGCAAGAATGGCGATCTCACCGGCTATCATTGGGGCCTGACGCGCAAGCGCGCCATATTGGGCTGGGAAGCGGGCAGGGTGGTGGGGTAGGGGGACTTACGCTGCGGTCTCTGACCCTTCCCGTTCTCCCTCCCGCTCCCGCATTCCCCCTCCCTACCCCTCCCCCGCAAGCGGGAGAGGGAACGGGCTGGTCGAGATTGGGAATCTGAGTTTTCGAAGCCGAGCCATCAGCTCCCTCTCCCGCTTGCGGGGGAGGGCTGGGGAGGGGGAGGGTGGAGGAGGGGGAATGCCTTGCTGCCTCCTCAGTCCTTCGCGAGCGCGAAGCGCAGCAGGATGGTGCGCTGGATCGGGCTGAAATTATCGTCGGAAATGAGCGTCAGCAACGTCTCGCCCGCCGCGTTCACGGTCACGGCGAGGCCCTCCATATTGTCGATCTCATAGCCCATGTCGGCAGTGAACAGGATGTCGCCCTTCAGCACCGCGCCGGGCGCCACATCCTTCAGCTGGAACCGGCGGATCTGCATGGAAACGCCGGTGCTCACGGCATAATGGCGCTCCAGCAGGAACAATTCGCCATCCGGCCCGAGCGCGACGTCGGTGGCGCTGAACACGCCACTCTTGGGAATGGTGAAGGTGCCCGGCTTCGGCCCGCCGATGATGAAGCCCGGCAGGTCGGCCCCATTGGTCGCGCCCACTTCGCCGATGCCCAGCAGCGCCCCGGCGAGCGGGCCGGAGGGCACATAGACCAGGCTTTCCAGCCCCAGATTGTCGCGCAGCGCCTTCACGCCCGCCGGCACCGGGATCGGCTTTCCCTTCTGCCCCAGCGGATCGAGGCCGGGGTAGGACCAGATCTCGTTCACATCCTCCAGGCCCACGAACACGTTCTGCGGCCCGAAGGCCAGGGATTCCGCGTCCCCCCGGTTGTTATCCGCGAGCGGCGCGCTTTTCTGGTCGAGAATCGCGGCGGCCGTCACATCCGCGAGACCGATGGGCCGGTCGCCCTCGGTGACGAGCCGGCCGCGCAGGAACAGGCCGGCATCGGTGACGGCGAGGAAATGCCCGCCGTCCGCATCCAGATGGAAGGCCGATATGCCACCGAAGCCGGGAAAGGGCGAGGTGAGCCGCAGCCCGCCGCGATAGAGCAGGGCGCCGAAGCGGGTCTCGTCCCGGCGCGGATGGAACGTCGCGATGGGCGCCGCCTGCACCTCGATCGCCAGCGGCTCCACCGGCAGGCTGGGCGGCTTGGACAGCGCGTGGCCCGCGAGCCCGGTCGCGATGAGGGCGGCGAGAGCGAGGCCCGCCCGCCAGCGGGCGCGGGGGCCGCCCTCGCGGGGGCGGGCTTTGCGCGCGTCCCCATTGGGAGCGCGAACCTCGCGCGCGTCCCCGTCGCCCGCCGAGGACTCGCGCGTCATCGCCGTGTTTCCCGCCCGGTCCGGACCCATCAGTGCAGCCGCTTGCGTCCGCTGGTCTTGGTGGGTGCGGGCGGGGTTTCGGAGAACAGTTCCGCCAGCTTCTCGGTCATCACGCCGCCCAGCTCCTCGGCATCCACGATGGTGACGGCGCGCTTGTAATAGCGCGTCACGTCATGGCCGATGCCGATGGCGATCAGCTCCACCGGCGAGCGGTTCTCCACCTGCCAGATGATGTGGCGCAGATGGCGTTCCAGATAATTGCCGGCATTCACGGAGAGGGTGGAATCGTCCACCGGCGCGCCGTCGGAGATCATCATCAGGATCTTGCGCGCCTCGGGCCGGCCGAGCAGG
>NCHM01000509.1 GCA_002257205.1 Rhizobiales bacterium 24-66-13
GATCGCACCTATATCAGCTCGCTCGAGCGGTGCGTTTACAACGCCAGTATCGATGTGGTGCAGCGGCTCGCCTCGGTTCTCGGCGTCGAGGCCTCCGACTTGCTCCTGCGTCGGCCGACAGGCCCGACCGAGACCGATCTCGAAGACAACAAGTAGGGCTCGATTGTAGACATCATCGCGATCTTCGCCGCTTGCCGATGGAGTGCGTCCCCGGCGTCGGTGGCCGGGGACGCGGTCTGCGCTTCAGTCGCTGCGGCGCCCGTTGGGGCGGGACCAGATGAGGGAGAAGTTCTCTCCGTCCTCGTCATCGAAGAGGTTGGCGTAGATGGCGGCGGTGAAGCTCGGATCGTCGAGCTTCAGGCCCAGATAGTCGCGGCCCTCGGTGGAGCGCTTGGCCCAGGCGGCCCCGATCTCGGCGCGGCCGACCAGGACCCGGTGGCTGGGGGCGTTCTCGCCGGTGGCGCGGGTGTCGGGGATGATGCGCACGCCCCGGGCCTGCACGCCGAGGGTGACGATGTCGCCGGTGAACTCGTTGGTGCCGGTCTTCTTGAAGGTGCCGATGGTGGCCATGTTCCGTCTCCGTCCTATCTCTTGAGCCCGCACCATTGCGGCCTCGATGGCGATCGGGAGGCGAAGGCGAGCGACGCCACATCGCCTCGGGGTCCCCGTCGCGCTGGCGCGATGGGGGGAGGATTGCGACCGCAGCGCAGCGGAGGACGGCGCAGGCGCGACTTTGTTGCTTCGCGAGGAATGACGGCGATCCAGGGTCCCCGCGCAGCGCGCGGGGTGGGCGACGGCAGGGGAAGAAAGTCGGGACCAGCCGTTGTGGCATAGGCGCTCGAGGCGCAGCCGTCCTTCGGCCAGACCAGGCCATTGAAGAGGCCGTTTGGAGCGGGGACGGGCGGATGGATGAGGGAGATGGTTGGGCCTCGCGCCGGATATAGAGACCCGCCCAGCCAGCATCGGCGGACGATGCCCTGAGCTTGGCCAAGCTGCACATTCCCCGTCCCGCCAATGTCGCGAATGCTCTGCCCCGAGGGGTCTTTCGGCCGCGACGCGGCCGCCGTCCTCCACGCGCACCAATCTTGCCGCATCAGGGGGCGTAGCCGGCGCGCGGATCTCCGCTCCCTCCCGGCCCGACCGGTTGACGCGGACCCTAAGCCATTCGCCGTCTGGTTCGCCGAGCGGCTATCGCTGTGTCAGGGAGGGGAGCTGTGCCCGTCAGAAGGGCCGAACGCCTTCCTTCCGGTGATGCGCGGGAAGGCGACAATGCCAACCACGCCGGCTCCGAGGATCGAAAACACCATCTGCCACGTCTGCGAGGGCATGGTGTGCTTCACTATGCCATGGGTGGCGTGGAAGCCTGCCGCCGCAGCCGGGACGACGAACACGGCGGCGATCAGCAGACGCGCCCAGATCGGGCGGACGATCGCGAACAGGAACTGGCCGAGGGCGTAAGTCAGGCCAGCGGCGGCAAGGCCGACAACAATGCCGAGCCATCCGGCGCCGGTACCATAGGCCCATGTGCCCGCCGTGATGCCCGCAAACAGCGGCATCACGAATACCGCCAGCGTGAAGAGCAGCCAGCAGAAGAATGCGATCGTCGCCATGCTGAGGAGAATGCCGATGAAGATCATGGGGGTGGCTCCATAAAATCAGAGGGATGCGTCGCCAACCGCCTCCGACGCACTCGCCCGATGAGCAGAATTGGCGGCGGCCACCATTCATGGCCGCCTGTTCGCCTCTCAGGAGGCAAAGGGGTCGATTTCGCGGACGATGGCGGCTTCGTCGCCGTCGTATTCTGCAGCCGGGGCGACGGAGAGCGTGCCGTCGCCAGCGCGGAAGATGACGACGGTGGCCATCAGGGTGGTGGCGAGGCTGAAGGCGAAGGCGTGAGCGATCTGGGCGGACATCGACCTGGCTCCTGCGCGAGCGGAGGTCCATCCCCCGCTGACAGGCGCCCGAAAGGGCCGGCCGGTGGCCGCAATCACCGCGTGAGGCGCAGCCAGAGCGGCGGCACGCGTAGCGTAGTCCGACCCTTCGTGGGTTGATGGCGTCAGGCCATCGGCTGGACCCAAGGATCAGCGTCGTGAAGCGGGGATGGTCGTCCGATCAGGAGACCGTAATGTTGGGCTGCTGCGCAGGTCGCTTCCGCCGGGTTATCAGGGCGAATACCTGCTGCCCGTGGCAGCTCGTCAGCTGTTGACGTTCCACGGATTGATGACCACCACACCCGCGGCATGGAAGGCGCTGGTATCGCGCGTGGCCACAGTGAAGCCCCGGGAGGCTGCGATTGCGGCGATATAGCCGTCGGGCGTCGGAAAGCCCTTGCCATCCGCGCGCGCCTTCACGGCGAGGTCGGCATAGTGTCGTGCGCCAGCGACATCGAACGGCAGGACACGGTCGGCGAACAGCTCCATCACCCCGTCCAGGGCTTCGGTGAGCCGGTCCTTGCGCTTGCCCGCGGGCAGCGCACCGATCCCGAACAGCAGTTCGGCGATGGTGACGCTGGAGAGATAGAGCGTCTCGGCCGCCTGCTCGTCGAGCCATGCCCGCACGGTGTCGTCGGGCGCAGGCTTCATCGCCTCCGAGATGACATTGGTGTCGAGGAGAATCATTCGAAGCTCATGGGCTCGGCAGGCGTCCTGTCGCGCGCCGGGCTGAGGGCGTCGATGTCCTCATTGGTCAGGCCGAGACGGCGGCTGCGCTCCGCGAGCGCCGTTCCGAGCCGCAGGCGCGTGTCAGGGCGAACGGCGGTCTCAAGGATGTCGCGCATCTCGGCCTCCGTGCTGCGGCCATGCTGTGCCGCGCGCACCTTGAGGGCGCGATGCGTCGCCTCGGAGAGATTCCGGATCGTCACTGCGGGCATGATGGCGCCTCCAGTA
>NCHM01000019.1 GCA_002257205.1 Rhizobiales bacterium 24-66-13
GCAGGTCGATCACGCCGACGGCGCCGCGCCGGCGCCCGCCGGAACCACGGACCGCCACCAATGGCAGGAACCCTCACGTCGATCCCCAGCCACGGTCCAGGGCGCATCCCCGACAACTCGCAAGGCGACGAGTCATTCCCATCTTGGGCAACATCGGCCCGCCAGAACCGCTGCCGGGCACCATCGGCAAGCGGGGCCGGCGCTCAGCAACCGCCGTGAGCGAAGAGGCCGACGCGCTCCGCGGTCGGCACAGAAGCCTTCCGGCAAGTCCGTAACACCCCCTAGTCGATGCGGTCTATGCGCACCTGTCCGGCCCGGAAGAGGGGAGACACCGCGCTCGCAAGTTTCATCATGAAGGAACGACTGAAACGTCCGAGTGCGGGCTCGCCCGCATCGAGATAGAAGGACCGCTCGACGATATCGTAATTGTACTCGCTGACGGTGATCCAGGCCCGCTTGAGATCGCTGAGCCCGCCGCGCCGGCATTCGATTTCGGGAACCTCGATCGCGACCTGCTCGGAGCCCGGTTGGCGGCTTGAAATCGCCAGGAGCGCAAGATGGGTCAGACCGTCAGATCCGCGCACTGCGAGGATAACGCAGACGGGTCGATCCTTTCGACCTTCCGTCTCGCCGCGTTCCTGCTGCCACTTCCAGAGGTACGGATACTGGACGATCGTGCCGGGACGCAGGTCACCGGTCATCGTCGTAGCCTTCGCCCGTCGCCAGACGGTCGAGCTCAGCCGAGAACAACGAGGCGACGTCGTCCGGCGTTTCACCGGCGGCGTATGCGCGGCGGGGGTCGCCTTCGCCCCTGATCTTCTGGTAGTGCTCGTAGCTCATCATGACGAAGCGGGGCTTGCGATGCCGCGTGATGACGATCGGCGACTTCGTCGCCGCATCGGTGACTTCGCCGACCTGCTTGTTGAGGTCATTGGTGGTGAAGGCGCGCATGTGAATGCTCCCCGAAAATATCCATGATTTCCATCATATCCATGTTTCCCATGATTTCAAGGGAAACGACGCTCACGCGCCGCCCCCGAACCGCCAGACCGGGATGCCCATCGCCTTCGCCTTGTCGGCCAAGTTGTCGGTGATCCCGGAGCCTGGGAAGACAACGACGCCGATCGGCAGCGCCCTGAGCAATTCGTCGTTGCGCTTGAAAGGCGCCGCCTTGGCGTGCCGCGTCCAGTCGGGCTTGAAGGACACTTGCGGTACCTTGCGCGCATCCGCCCACCTTGAGGCGATGAACTCCGCGCCCTTCGTCGATCCGCCATGGAGCAGCACCAAGTCGGTATGTTTGGCATGTACCTTGTCGAGCACGTCCCAGATCGCCTGGTAGTCGTTGCAGTCGAGGCCGCCGGCGAAGGCGACCTTCACGCCGGCCGGCATCAGAGGCTCGATCTCGATCCGGCGCTTGGCGGCGAGGAAGTCCCGGCTGTCTATGACTGCGGCGGTCAGGTTGCGATGGTTGACCTTCGAACCGGTCCGCGGATGCCACACCGATCCGACATGGGCCTCGAAGAGGTCGGCCGCGTGCTCACGGAAGAACTCCATGGTCTCGCGGCGCTCGATCATGGTCGTGCCCTGGGCGATGAGGCGCTCGAGTTCGACGGAGCGCACCTCCGAGCCGTCCTGTTCCTGCTGGCTCTTGCGCTGGTCGTCCTCATTGCGGTCGAGCTCGCGCTGGATGCGGCCCGCCGCGCGGTGGAACAGGTTGACGGTCGACCAGAGCAGGTCCTCGAGGTCGGGCTCGAGCCGGGTGTCGGCCAGGGTCGCGATGAGGGCATCGAAGATGTCGGCGAGGGCGCCCCGGACCACGGGCTCGTCGGGGAGGGGTCTCGGATCGGGCTCGTCCTGGTGCGGACGGTGGCCGTAGAGCTGCAGTTCGTGGATGACCTGGGATGTCGCGGACGAAGCGTGGATCGGCTCGTCGTCGGGGTGCTGGTCGATCGCCATGGGGATGTCCTCCGTGGGGCGGCGGCCGCGCCCATCGCGGCCTTCGTGGCGATCAGGCGGCGGAGGGGTCGGGCTTGCACCGCCAAGCGCAGCGCGGCGGCCGGAGCATCGCGGAGGAGGGCAGGGCGGCGGCTGTTTTGATTCGCGATGCAAAGGCAGGCTTGCCTGCCGGCGGAAAACAGTTGCCGACCGCACTTGCCGGCCCGGCCGCTCTGACGCCCACTCGCCCTCTAGAAGGCCATGGATGCGGCCCTCTCTCGCCAAGGGACAATCTCCTGCGATCAGCACGACCGGCTCCCCGATGCCGCGCACCTCTTCCCCTCCCGGCGCATTCCGTCACGCCGCGAGCAGGAACCGCGCTCCGTCCTGCGGGACGAGTTGAGACCCCAGATCCTCAGTGAGACTGGGGCTGCCGAGCCGTCGAAGGTCTTCGTTGAAATCGCCCAGCCTCGGCGACAGCGTCAGAACCTCGATCCCGAGCTGCCGCGCACGCCGGCTCAACCGTTCCATCCCACTGCGTCCGGCAGGATCAGCATCGACAGCGACGTAGAGACGCCCCAGCGAAGGCGGGAGCTGGATCGCGGCAAGGTGGTTGGCCGACAGGCCAGCGATCATCGGCATCCTGGGCATGACCATGCGCAGCGACATCATGGTCTCGACGCCTTCGCCGGCCGCCATCACCGGGTTGGATTCGTCGGAGCGCATGCCGAAGCGAACGCCGTTGCCGAGAAGGTCTCCCATCGCCCGCCGCTGCGACGCGACCGGCGCTTTCTCGCCAATGTCGTAGGGATGAAGCCAGGTGCGATGCACGCCGGTGATGCGTCCGCGATCGTCGGTGACGGCTGCGATCAGAGCCGGGAACGTGCGTGTCGGTGCATCATCATGGTCGCGATAATAGCAATGCGGATGGAAACGAAGGAACCGGTCATCGACGATCGCTGAGGCGATGCTACGGTGCTTCAGGTAACCATCGGCCCACGTGTCGGCGATCGGGCGCGCCATGGCGAACAGACGCCGTGCCGCCTCGGCGGTATTGCGCGGCTTCGACGAAAATCGTGATCCAGATAGGGGAGGGGGCTCCGGCAGGGGCAGGCTGAGGAAAGCCCGCGCTTCATCCTTGGCGTCGCGGATGTCGGTGAGGCCACGGTTGAGTGCGATCAGATCCAGCAGGTCGCCATGCTCACCGGTTGCGCCATCGGTCCACTTGCCGGCAGCACCCTTGCCGTAGTCGGGGCCGCTGAGCCTGACATAGAGGGATCGCCCCGGCGTGCCGAGCGTGTCGCCGACAAGCCAATAGCGACCTTCCTTGTGACCGGCACGGAGATAATGCCGGCACACCGCTTCGGCGTGATGCGCGAGGCGGCGTGCCAGCTCGGAGGTCGAGTTGGCGGAGGACATCGTGACGGCCTCCGATCAAGCGGCCGCGCGGTCGATGACCGTCGTGAGCGGGTGGCGATCCAGCAGCCGGCCAACGACATCGAAGCCCGACACGCCGACCGGGACGAAGAAGCGCAGCTTCCAGGCGATGATCTCGCTGAAAAGGCCCATCGCGCGGAGCCGGTCCCGCATGCCCTCAGTGAACCCGGTGAGCTCGACGCGATGATCGTTCATCACGCGCACCCGGCGAAGCTGGAGCCCGTCGGCAAGTTGCAGGACGGCGCGGCCGGCCGAGACCGCCTCCCATGCTTCCCCTGTGGTGAGCGTCGGCGCGCCATCCTGGCCAAGATTGCGATAGAGCGTCGAGAGTGCCGCCGGCGAAATCAGCCGGCCGATGACGCGCTCGCCGTCATCGGTCTGCAGGCGGTAGACCTTGCAGGTCTCGTCGGGGATTCGCTTCCAGATCGGGAGCAGAAGGCCGGTGACGACATGAAACGTCGACGTCGTGAACTCCGGCAGGTCCGCGATCTCGGCAGACCAGGCCGCAACGAAGCTCTCGCGATCCGCTTCCTCCCAATGCGTCTGCGACAGCGCGTCGAGGCCGATCGCATGCCGCTCCGTCGGCCGCAGCAGGCGGACGCGGCGCTCCACCTCGCCGTCGTCGAGCATCAGGCTCGCAGCGGAAACCTGGACGGCGGCGCGGTTCGACTTGGCATTGATCAGCAGCCTGGCATCACGCTCGGCAACGCGCTGCAACGCCTCGTCGAGCGACATCGGCTCGTTGCGATCCTTCCGCGCGATCGTGAAGACGCGGGTTTCGGCGCCGGAGGCGTCATGGACGTAGACGGTGCGGCGCTTGGCGACGACCATGCTGTCGGCCCGCACGGTCTCGACGCCGGCGTCGTAGTGACCCGAGGCAATGGCCCCCTCGATCTTCGCCACCAGGATGGTCTCGAAGACATCGAAGAGCAGGTTTTGCGTGCCGATGGTCAGAGCGAGCAAACGGTTCAGGAAGGTGGTGATCGCCGGCAGCTCCTCCCGGATCGATCCGTCGCTATCGGTCAGCGAAAGGCCCGTGGCGCTCTCGAACTGCTGCAGCGAGCACCCGTCGATCTTGCCAGTGAGGAGGCGCAGATAGAATTGCCGCAGCGCCGCTTTCGCGTAAGCCGATTCGAGATTGTCATCGGCGCGGAACAGGCCCTGGCCGCCGGTCTGGCGCTGGCCCTTGGTGATGGCGCCGAGCGTGTCGAGCCGGCGCGCGATCGTCGACAGGAAGCGCTTTTCCGCCTTCACATTGGTCGCAACCGGACGGAAGAGAGGCGGCTGCGCCTGATTGGTGCGGTTCGTCCGCCCGAGGCCCTGGATGGCCGTGTCGGCTTTCCACCCGGCCTCGAGGAGGTAGTGGACGCGCAGGCGCCGGTTCCGCGCCGAGAGTTCGGCGTGGTAGCTGCGGCCGGTGCCGCCCGCATCGGAGAAGACGAGGATGCGCTTGTCGTCGTCCATGAACGCCTGCGTCTCGGCGAGGTTTGCGGAGCCCGGGCGATTTTCGACGGCAAGGCGATCGAGGCCGTCCTTGCCGGCCTTGCGCACGATACGGCGGGACCGGCCGGTGACCTCTGCGACAATATCCGTCCCGAAGCGCTGGATGATCTGATCGAGTGCGCTCTGGACGGGATCGAGCCCCGCGAGATGCTCGATCATCCGGTCGCGGCGCGCCACGGCCTCGCGGCATTGCACCGGATGGCCATCCTCGAAGACCGGCCGCGACGACAGATTGCCCTCGCTGTCCGTGAAAGGCTGAAAAAGCTGCGTCGGAAAGGAATGCTGGAGATAGTCCAGCACGTATTCCCTCGGCGTCACGTCGACCTGGATATCGCCCCAGTCCTCGGTCGGGATCTCGGCGAGCCGTCGCTCGAGCAGAGCCTCGCCGGTCGACACGATCTGAATAACCGCCGCGTGGCCAGCGGCGAGATCCTGATCGACGGCAGCGATCAGGCTCGGGGTTTTCATCGCGGTAATGAGGTGGCTAAAGAAGCGCTGCTTCGAACTTTCAAACGCCGAGAGCGCGGCCGACATCGCCTGGCCATTGAGCGTGCCCTTGCTCGAGCGGATGTTCGAGGCTTCCATCGCCGCGCGCAGGTTGTTGTGGATGATCTGGAAGGCGCCGGCATAAGCATCGTAGATGCGGATCTGATCGGGGGTGAGCTGATGCTCGACGAGCTCATATTCGACGCCCTCATAGGAGAGCGACCGCGCGGCGTAGAGCCCGAGCGCCTTCAGGTCGCGCGCCAGCACCTCCATCGCGGCGACGCCACCGTCTTCGATGGCGGCGACGAATTCCGCGCGATTGGCGAAGGGGAAGTCGGTGCCGCCCCACAGGCCGAGGCGCTGGGCGTAGGCCAGGTTCTCGACGGTCGTCGCGCCCGTCGCCGAGACGTAGAGGATGCGGGCGTCCGGCAACGCGTGCTGCAGCCGCAGTCCGGCCTTGCCCTGCTGCGAGGCCGCCTGGTCGCCGCGCTCGGTCTTGCCGCCGGCGGCGTTGGCCATGGCGTGGGCCTCGTCGAACACGATCACGCCATCGAAGTCCTTGCCGAGCCAGTCGACGATCTGCTGGACGCGGCTGACCTTACCCTCGCGCTCCTGCGAGCGGATCGTGGCGTAGGTGGTGAACAGGATGCCTTCGTCGAGGCGGATCGCCGAGCCCTGGCGAAACCGCGACAGTGGCGTGACCAGGAGACGTTCCTGGCCGAGGGCCGACCAGTCGCGCTGCGCATCTTCCAGCAGCTTGTCCGACTTCGAGACCCAGACGGCGCGCCGACGGCCGTGCAGCCAATTGTCGAGCAGGACGCCGGCGACCTGGCGGCCCTTACCGGCCCCCGTCCCGTCGCCGAGGAACCAGCCGCGCCTGAAACGAACCGCGTTCTCGGCATCGTCTGGCGCCGCGGCGACCACGTCATAGGTCGCATCGACCGTCCAGGACCCCGCGAGATGACCCGCATGGGCCTCGCCGGCATAGATCACGCTCTCCAGCTGCGCGTCGGAGAGCAGGCCCTCGGTGATCACTTTCGCGGGGAGCCGCGGGCGACAGGCCGGCTTGGGCGGCGCGACCGAGGCCATTGCCGCCGATTGCACCAGAAGGGTCGGATGCGGCATCGCGTCCGGAATCCGGATCGATTGCAGCGCGTAGCCCTCATAGATCGCGTCCGAGAGGCTGCCGCGCTCGGTCGGCGCCCAATCCACGGTCTCGTATGCGAGCTCGACAACCGGCTCGTCAGGCGCCGGCAGCATGGTCGAACGAAGTGGACGCGACGCGGTCGATGGGATCTGGCGCGGCTGCCTGACGATCGACGGGGAGGACGAGCGAGCCGCCGCCATCCCAATGGGCGCGCGCTTCGGCAGCCGCTCGGCGATCCAGTCCAGCAGCATGCCGACGTCGGACGCGGCACCGGGCGAGACCGGAAACGCGCTCGCATCCTCGGCTGGCACCTTGTCGATGACCGTCAGCCTCGTCTCGATCGTCGTGCCGTGAGGCGCGTAGACGCGGCCGTCAATGGCTGCGGAGAACACGACGCGCCCACGTTCCTGGAGGCGGATGAAGCCGTCGCGCCACCGTGGCGCATCCGGCGCCATGCTCGCTCCGGTGATCGCGACCAGTCGGCCGCCGTCCCTCAACCTCGCGAAGGCAGACACGAGATGCTGGAACGCGGCGTCCCGCACTGTCCCATCGACATGAGCGGCAACGGAGAATGGCGGGTTCATCAGGACGACGGTGGGGCCACTGCCCTCGTCGAGCCGATCATCGATCTGGGCCGCATCGTGGTGCGTGACCGTGACCGAAGGAAACAGCATCCCGAGCAGATCCGCGCGCGTCGCGGCAAGCTCGTTGAGCATCATGCTCACGCCAGGCTGCTCCGCAAGAATGGCGAGGAGCCCGGTGCCGGCCGAGGGTTCGAGCACGACGTCCCCGTCCGTGACGCCAGCGGCAACAGCCGCGACGAAGCCGAGGTCGATCGGCGTCGAGAACTGCTGAAAGCTCTGGCTTTCCTCGGAGCGACGGGTCTGGGTCGGCAGCAGCGCCGCGACGCGCGAGAGCATCGCGAGAAGCGCCGCGGGCTTTGCCGCCTGCCGGCGCATGGCCGGGCCATACTTGCGCAGGAACAGGACCTGCGCGGCCTCGCAGGCCTCATAGGCGTCGCGCCAGAGCCACCTGCCATCCGAATCCGAGCCGCCGGTGGCCGCCTCCATCGCACTGCGGAGAATGGGGGTGGTGATGCGGCGCCCGCGTGCGAGCTCTGGCAGAAGGAACTCGGCGGCCGCAAGAATTTGGGCTGCAGTCAATGGGGCGGACGAGGCGGGAGCCGGAGATACAGCGGCACCCGCTGCAGACGAGGGGGAAAGGCCGTTCATGTGGGACGATCCGGGAGAGCTGGGACGGGCAATCCGCCGGTCGCTCTCTCTCAGTCCCGGCCGGATCCCCCCGTTCCGGCCTTTCTCTCACTCTCGGGTCGGCACGCCTGGCCGCGGCACTTGGCGGCGGCCAGCGCGCGGCGGGTCAGGAAACATCGAAGTCATCAGCCAGGCCAAGCTCTTTCAGCCTCGCGACATCTTCGAGACGGACAATTTCGAAGTCGTCGGATCGGTGGCTGAACTCGCCGCGCCACACCTCTCCGAGCGTCGCCCACGCCCCATCCGGCCACACTGCGATATCGTCGGGATGGTACGGCGGCGTCTGCATGGTCGTCCTGCTCATGATCCAGTCTTTCTGAAATTGGTCGGGGTCATTCCCGATGACGCCATAGGAGAGGGCTGGACGGCGCGGTCACCGAGTAGACGAGGGGAACCCCTCGCGGGTTGACCGACACAGCCGGCGAGACCGCTACCAAGGTGGCAATGGAAGGGATGGCCACGGCTCATACACGGGGCATGGGCAAGATGACCGCCAGGACAGACGGTATGCCGGAACCGGAACTATGCCGGATCGCGCCGGAACAGCGGGGACGCCTCCATGGGTACGTGATGAATCGGCGGCGTTAGGCCGCCTGGCGCCACCAGGCGATGCGCTCCTCGCGCGTCGCGCTGGCGAGCCGCAGCAGGAGGTCGCCATGGCACGCTGCCGGCGCGCAGAAGCAGACGAGATCGTGACCGCGAAGCTCGTCGAGAGCTCGAAGAAGATGATGCTGGTCATGCAGCCAGCGCTCATGTTTCGCGATGACGGTCGCACGATCGCCATCGGGGCCAATCCTGAATGGATTGCCCCACTTTGTCCCGCGGCCGATATAGATGGCGCCGTGCGGGACGCCGACCTTGTGCTTGTTGAGAACCTTGCACATCGCCGTCACCTCCTGATCCGCGCTGCAACGGCATGTCGGCGGGACGCAGCCAGGCTTTGCAGGTCACGCTCGACCTCATGGTCGGGGCGGAAACGGCGTGTCCGTTGACCCGCAAAGTGCGGCGTCCAGACAGGACCTGTTGCGGGCGCGTCAGGTCGACGGCGACGTCGCCGGCGGTTCGAGAGGCGGCAGATAGGCGTCGTAGGGGTCCGCATCGGCGAGACGACCAAAGGGGGTCATCGTGAAGTCGGCGCCGTCGCGACCGACGGCACAGATCACGTATCGCGGCGCACCGGTCACCGCGTCAGCACATTCCAGCAAAGCGAGGTTTCCGTCGCGGGCGGCCCGCAGGAGCGTCTGGAAGTTCGCGCGTGCATGGTCGGGTATAGCCATGGCAGGTCTCCTGAATCAAAAGCCCGGCACAGTGGCCGGGCGCAAACGGAGGCGTGAGCAGGGAAGGGGAGGTCAGCCGGGCGCCTGATCGCGCCTCTCGGCGGCACGAATGGCCGCGACCGCCGCGCGAAACTCGGCGGCGCCTTGTTCTTCCGACAGATCGCTGCAAGCGACGACATCGAGACAGGCGGAGCGAATGTCGCTCTCGGTCACCGCGTCCGGGTTGATCGAGGTGAGATCGGGGTCGGCCCCGATCGCCTCGGCAATCTGCTCCTTGACCGCGTGCTCGCGGACACGAAGAAGAACATGCGTGCCGGCATAGAGGGCATCATGCGCATCGTCTCCAAGGAAGTCCTCGACGATGTCGTTGGTGGATTTGCCACGGATGGCGTCAGCCGTGATGACGACGGCCATGCCACCGAAACCGTCCGGACGCATCCGGGTGCAGGTGAAGGCGGAGATGGCGGTGACATGGTCGAGGGTCGGCGAGCGCCGGACGATGTCCTGCAGGATGAATTCCCACGACATCCCGCTGAGGTCGATCTCGACATGGGTGTCGTCATCGGTGAGCGCCGCGATCCTTTCAGAGATATAGGCGTTCACGGTACTCTCGGTGTCGGCCGAGGCGGCGATCGCACGCCGAAGGTCTGGAACCGGGAGCTCGAAGCTGTCGCTCGGACCGATCTCGGCGAAGAGGTACAGACCGTCTCCGTCCGCCTCGGTGTCGAAGATGTGGCCGAGGATCAAGCGCTCGAGCGCCGTCATGTCGGCACTGGGGATGGTCGGTTGGATCACCGTGGGAGAGTGATAGTCAGCCATTAGGTCTGCTCCTGAAATGAAAAGCCTGGCGTGAGGGCCGGGAAGCGGAAAGGACGGACGACGTGTTCGCATCGGCGGATGCGACGGATCGCGATGGTGGACGACGAGCGCGTCACAGGCGGAATGTGCGGACGAGCTCCTGAGCGTTGCGGTGATGTTCGAGCATCACGCGATAGAACTGCTTGCGCTGGGCACGCTTGGCGGGATCGTGCCGGGCTTGTCGCGCGAGCTTGCGAGACGCGGCGCGGACGACGGCTTGCCAGCTCGCATGAACGGTGATGTCGAGCCGAAGATAAGTGCCGTACATGATCAGGCCGCCTCCGTGCTCGCTGCCGCCAGGGCGGGATCGACCTGGAGTTCAAGGCGCTGCGCGCGCCCCATCCAGGGCTCCGGGCGGATGGTCCGAACCCAATCGGCGAAGGACGGGATGAAGCCGAGATCCTCCTGAACGTGCTGTTCGCCGACCCAGCGGGTCGGGATCACACGGCCGGTCGAGAGCGTGATCGTGGTGCCGAAAATGGTCTCCGCCATGAAGATGCCCTCGGCGTGGTGCCGCAAGGCGCGGTGGCGAAAGTCCGCGGTGATCTGCTTCGATGCATCGAACCAGCTATGAATTGCGAGATAGTCCTCGACCGTTCCGCCCCATTTCTTCACCGAGGACAGGGCGTGGTGATAGGGATGTGCCATCGTCGCCTCCTCAGAACTCGTGGACGTAGTTTTCGGTGGCGCTGTAGCGCTCGTTGTAGTCGAGGCTGATCGACCGCTGTTCGACGTCGAATGTGAAATCGCCATAGGCGCCGTCGCCGTCCGGCCATCCGCCATGGGTCTGGCCGAGGAAGTCGTAGGCGAGTTCCTCGATGGCGGCCCGCAGCGACAGCAACTGCGTCCTGGCTTCCGGCTCACCCCACGCAAGCCCGGCTATTTCGACCAGGGTGTCCGGAAGCGAGACGGCCTCGGCTCCCGCGAGGGCGTCGATGCTCTCGATCTGCCCACTATCGCCATAGCCGTCGAAATTGACGGCGACACTGGTGATGCCGGCGGCCGCGAGCGCGTCGAACAGCGTCTCCTTGTTCGATGTGAGACGATCAACGGCCTGCCGATGGCTTTCGTCGAGTTTGCTCGACCAGTCGTCGAGGCCGGCCGGCGTGATCGGCGTAGGGTTGTCCTTGGTCATGATGGGCTCCTGAAAATGAAAAGCCCGGCTCGAAGCCGGGCGGGTTGGGGACGCTTGAGGAGAAGTGTGCACAGGACAAACCGCGGTCGATCACGGCGGCGCCGGGATCACCTGGTATTCGACGGGTCGTCCGTCGACGAAGGTCGGCACCAGCAGGCGAGCACGTTCGCAAGCGGCGTCGGCGTCCCTGCGCTCGAGAAAGCGAAACGCCCGTGCAATCGACAGGGAAGCGCGTGTTCCCCATTCGGGGTCCCAGCCGCACAGGTAGTCCTGTTCGCCGAAGCTGTTGATCACGCGGGCGACGACGAAACCGGTCGGCGGGATGTCGCCGATATCGGGGTCGCGGGCGCCGGCAAGGATCGCTTCGCCCTTGGCGATCGCCGCATGGGCGCGCGGAATCCAGTAGGATCTTTCCTGCCCATCGAGATCGCGGTCCTGGGCGAGCAGTTTCAGCAGCCCGAGCAGGATCTCGAAATGATCGGCCTTGCGAGTGACGCCCTCGCCGAAGTGGCTCGGCACCGGCAACGCGACGCCATAATAGGCGGCGTCGACGCCGGGCCAGATGCCGGACACATAGGTCTCTCCGGCGCTCTCATAGTCGCGCTGCTCGCGCGACCAGTCGTCGTCCTCGATGGCCAGACGGCACGCCTGTGCGAGCGTCTCGGCCTCGTAAGTCTGATGCCGGAAAACCGGCAGGTGGTAGGTGGTCTCGATGGTGAAGGCGGGCATCGTCGTGCTCCTGAAACGAAAGCAGCCCGGCATCGCTGCCGGGCTGCCAGGTTGATGGGGATGGGACATCAGGCGGCGCGCGATGCGCCCGGTCCGGTGGCCATCACGGCGCGAACCTGCGCGGCGAGGGCGGGTATGTCGTCGAGCAGGGACAGCGGCGCGAAGTGATTGGCACCGCCGGTATAGTCGCGGCGATCGCGACAGGTGCGAATGAGAATGCCGGTGTCGGCGCGGGTCACCGGCTGGCAGACCTGCACATAGATCTGCTCGCCATGGAGAGTGATTTCGCCCGAGACGGCGATGCCGCCCTGGTTCGAGCGTAGATCGAAGCGGCCGGCAGGAAGGCGCAATTCAGCGACGAGCTGGCGCAGGCGCGCTCGGGCCGTCGCGTGGAACCGGCGCTTACGTTCAGCGTGATAGGAGCAGTCGGCGTACCAGTCCATCACACGGCCTCCTGCGCCGGAGACCCCGATGCGTCGGCGTCGGCGGATGCATCGCCGAGGTCGTCGACCAGCTCGATGCGGGCCCCGGGGTGTCGGTTCTGCCTGAGCCAGGCATCGGCCGCGGCGCGGTCATCGGCGAGATGGAGAAGCTCGACGGCTTCGCCATAGGGCCGCACGATGCGCCAGCTATCCGGCTTCGGAACGTCGATCACCTTGAACTGCAAGGCGCTGTCGATGCCATGGGTGCGGTGGACGATGACGAGCATGACGCTGGCACCGCCGATGTCGCCCTCATGCAAGGTGATGGTAGCGGGCCAGGCGAACCGGCCGGTTCCGAAGGGCGGGGACTTGCGGATGAGCCGGCCGACGCCGTTTGACCGCTCCCACGCTGCGAGCTTCCTGGTGAAACGTGCGGGCGGCCGTCGGAGAACCGGATGAGGGCGCCGAGCGGCGCGTTGTCGTAGATCGCTTTCGCGGACATGATGAGCTCCAGAAACGACGAAGCCCGGCGCGGGGCCGGGCTCGTCTGCGGGATGATGGGTGAGAAAGTGCCGGGGCGACCGATGCCGCCCCGGCGTGTCAGCGGATCACTCGGCCGCGTCGAGGTGTTCGAGCTCGCCGTCGGGATCGCCATCCGCGCCTTCGTCGGCATCGATGTCGCCGGCGAGGAATTCAGGCAGGTCCTCGTCGCCCGCGTCGCCGGCCGATGCGTCGAGTTCCTCGTCGGACATCTCGCGCGTGCGCAGCGGCTCGGGAAGCCAGCTGGAATCGGCGAGCAGGCGCTGGGCTTCCGCCGCCATGTCGGCCTTCTTCAGGTGGTCGATGAGCTGGGCGGACTGCTCGCCCTTCGCCTCGCGAACCGCCTCGAGGATCCGGACCTTGGGCACGCGGCCGAGATAGTTCTCGACGGTGGGAACCCAGCCGACCGCCGCCATGTCCAGCGTCACGGCGCGCGCCAGATGATCGGCGTGAGCCTGCCGGTCCTTGTTGCGGTTCCAGGGCTCATGCACGGCGTTCACCGAGAGCGACGCGCAGTACGCGAAGAGCGCCTGGCGGCTGTCGCCGTCGAAAGCGACCAGGGCATTCCACAGGTCTGCCGACTTCTCCGGCAGGTGCTTCTGCCATTCTTCGTGCCGCTCGCCGATCGCCTTGGCGGACGGCGTGTCCTTCAGGCCCGGTGCCTGAGCCGTGAAGCCGGTGCTCTTGGCGGTGATCTCGACGCAGGTGTCCGACGCATAGCGGTAGAAGGCGTTCAGCACGAGCACGTGCAGCACCGCGAGGAAGGCCGTGTCGAAATTCGCCCCGACCGCCTCGCGCAGGGCCAGCGTGCGATGCGCCGTCAGCTCGATGATCAGACGCTCGGAAAGCGGACGGAGGGCGTCCTCCTCCGGTTCCGACTCCGCGCCGCCGCTCTCGCCTGCGGGCTCGCCGCCGACGGTGATCGCCGCCTGCGAGGTAGATGCACGAACGCCCGCACCGGGGTTGTCGCCCCCGATCTCCGAGCCGGCATCGGCGTCAGGGGCTACCTCGTCGTCCGGCCTGACGAAGCCACGCTCGATCTCGAGCGCACCATCCTCATCGATACTGACGAACACGCCGGCGCGCGCGATCTCGGCCGTATCGTAGCGAAGCGGGCGATCCTCAAAGGCGGCGATCGCCGTCTCCAACTCGCCGAAGCGCTCGTCGACCTCGTCGGGAAGCTCGTCGGCGCCGTCATACTGCTCGTTCAGCGCATCGAACTCGGCCTTGAGCGCCTCGTAGCCCGCAAGCTCATCCGCCGACATGTCGATCGGTTCACCAACCAGACGGCGCAGGCCGTTTGCGTAGCCGTACTTGAAGTCGAGTGCCGCCGAGACCCATTTCCAGCCCTCGCTCGCGATGGCCTGCGCCTCCACCTTGAGCTTGTCGTCGACCAGCCGGTCGAGAAGCGCCGGATCCTGCAGCCAGCCGCCATGATCGTCGGTGAAGAGATCACGCATCACCACGCCGCCGGCGGCCTCGTAAGCCTCGATTCCGACGAACTGAGCGCGACGGTCGCTGACGCGCACCGCGCTCTCGGTGAGAAGCCTGCGGATGTAATAGGCCTCCTTGTTGTAGGAACGGGACAGGCTGTCCCAGACCTGCTCCTGGCGGGCATGGTCCGAGGAGACGCTGAACGCGGTGAGCTGCTCCAGCGTCATATCCTCGGCCGCATAGACCTCGAGCAGCTTTTCCGAGATGGTCGTGAGCCGCAGCCGCTGCTTGACGACATTGACCGGCACGAAGAAGCGTGCGGCGATCTCCTCCTCGCTAAGGCCCTTGTCGATCAGGGCCTTGAAGCTGCGGAACTGGTCGAGCGGGTGGAGCGCCTGGCGCTGGACGTTCTCGGCAAGCGAATCCTCCTCCGCCGAGGTGCCGGACGAGGCGTCCCCGACGACGCAGGGCACCAACGCAGTCTTGGCGAGGCGCTTCTGCTTCACGAGGAGTTCGAGGGCACGATAGCGGCGGCCGCCGGCGGGAACCTCGTACATGCCGGTCTCGGTTCCCTCCTCGTCGAGCACGGGGCGGACATTCAGGCTCTGCAACAGCTTGCGGCGGGCGATATCCTCCGCCAGTTCCTCGACGCTCACGCCGGCCTTGATCCGGCGAACATTCGCCTGGGACAGGATCAGCTTGTTGAAGGCGATGTCCCGGGCGCCGTTCAGGACGATCTTCTGGATGGCAGGTGCCATGTTCGTTCTCCGTGGCGGACCGGCCGGGAGCCTCTCTCCCCGCCTCCTGATCCGTCACGAAGTGACCCGGCCCCTCTCTCGCTCTCGGCTCGGGCACGAACGGCCGCAGCCCGGCCGGCGCCCGCGACGGAAATGTTGACGGCCGAACAACGATCTGGAACCGAGCGCCCCGACTCGGTATGAAAGCTGCGGGGCGGTACGCGCCGCCCTGGGGCGTGGAAACCCCAAGAGTACCGGTTTGGCGCCGGCCGTTACGGCGCCGGATTCCTTGACCATGCGGTCGGGGAGCCTGCGACGTATGTCCAGGCGCCCCCGGGTGCTAAAGGTCGTAGGGACCGGGTACTCTCGGTTTTCCAACTCCCCGATCATGGGTGGTCGAGGGCATGTTTGCGGGGGCGGACCGCAGACACATGCCCTGGGAGTGGGAGACCGAGGCGTGGCAAAAGCCGTCGCACCCGAGCCGGGTTCCCTGGAGGAGCGCGCCGTCGCCGCGCACCGCGCCTATCTGATGGCGCTGGTCGCGTGGGAGCGCACGCTGCACCGGATGAACTGCGCAATCTGCAGCCCTTCAGATCTGTGCGAGAACGAGCGTGTGCAAGTCTGTGTCGCTGCCGAAGCCGAGAAAGAATCACGTCGGATCGCGTTCCGTGATCTCTGTGACGAACTTGGATTTGTTCCCGCCGGCCATGTTATTGCGTTGCCGGCAGAAGAATTATCGGCCTGCTGTGATTTAGCTTCGTCGCATTGAAGCGGAGTTGAGATCATCGGCTCAGACGCCGCACAGGCCTTCGCATTCGTTCGCGAAGAGATCCTGCTGACCGCGGTCGGCGGCGGTCGACAGATCCGCCTGCTCCAGCGGAACGGCCGAACGATGGAGGTAGAGCTCGGCGCGCATGCCCCGCATGCCTGTTCGAATCGCGCGGTCGACGGTGACCGCGTCACGCCACCCTTCCGCGTCGTGGTCGCGAAGAGCGCGCCACATGGCGTCGCTGTGGAACGGACACCCGATGCAGCTGCTCTTCGGCGGTCGAGGATATCCGTGCCGATCGAGCCAGCGCAGGCAATCCCAGCGAGTCATCCGCCGCTCGATCAGGGGCCAGCGATTGACCTGCCAGGCTTCCCGGCTCGGCTTCATCCGGACCACTTCGTCTAGCGAGATGCCGATCCACTGTTCGACGACAGCGTGGTTCGGCGAGTGTCGGCCGGTGAGACCTGCGAGCTCCCGGACCTTCCTGCGGATGGGCACGATCTTGTACTCTGACGTGCATTGGCGGCGGATCATGCCGACGTCGACGAGATCGGTCGCGAGGACCCGCTCGCCGATCTGGACGTCTTCGCCATCCTCATCTTCGCCATAGACGGCGATCGGGGCGCCAGCGGGCGTCACGGTGCGGGTGAAAGCGGGAATCGAAGCCCATCGCAGGCCGCGGGCGCCGTCCAGGAGATCCTCGCGGAGATTGCCGGCCGCGACAACATGCACCGGAAATGGCAGGACCGCCTCCGAACGGAGCCAGGCAAGATGATCATAGACCGCGCGTGGTTCCCAGCCGGTGTCGGCAAAGATCGCGCAGTGGGGGAGGGGGCCTATTTCGCCATGCGCCGCCATCAGGGCGAGAGTGGTCGACTGGACGCCGGCGCCGAGGCTGAGGATACGAAGCGGCTCCGCCGGGTCGTTCTTGACAGGGAGGCCGTGCATCACGCCGCCTCCTGCTCGGCGCCGTCCATGTCCTGGTCGGCGAGGCTGGCGGCTTCGGGAAGGAAGGCCAGCAGATAGTCGGCCGCTTTCGAGGCGGCGCTGGCGGCACGGACGATGGCGCGGTTGTCCTCGCGAACGATGTCCAGCCACGCGCCGAGATAATCTGCATGCCGAACGGTCGGGACGATGCCGAGCGACGCGCAGACGAAGGCGGCCGAGAGCTCGGCCACGCATTCCTCGATGAAGTAGGGCTTGGAGCCGAACGCTCCGCTCTGGTCGCGCCCGAGACGTTTCCTGGCTCCCGTCCAATGCGACAGCTCATGGGCGGCGGTGCGGGCGAAATTGATCGGGACGTGGAAGGCGCCAGGACGTGGCACTTGGACGTAGTCGTGCCGGGTGTCGTAAAAGGCCTGGTCGCCGCCGAGACGAAAATCGGCGCCGCTGGCCTTGATGAGGGCGTCGATCGCCGGCGGCACGACGGCGTCGGGAACAGCGGGCACCGGCGCCGTCAGCGTGTCGGGGAGACCGTCGCACTGGTCGGCGTTGAAGACGGTGAAGCGCTTCAGGAAGGGGATGCCGCCGCGCCCGTCACGGTCCCGGCTGCCGCGCGCATTGTCCTCGCCCGGCGTGAAGCGGCTGGCATAGACGACGGTGGTGCCATGCTCGCCCTTGCGCACGCTGCCGCCGAGCCCGAGCGCCTGGCGGAAGGTGAGCCAGTGCTGGGTGCTGAAGCCGTGCTCGATGACGGTGTGCCAGAGAATGAGGATGTTGATACCGGAGTATTTTCGCCCCGTCGTGGCGTTTCGCGGCATGGCCAGCGGGGCGGCGGCGGCGGACCAGGGCTGGACCCAGGGGACGCGGCCGGCCTCCAATTCGGCGATGATGCGGTCGGTGATGTCCTGGTAGAGTGACGCCCGGTTCGGGGCAGGGCGCCGGCGGGTGGCTGCATGGTCCATGGCGGGTCTCCGCGACGGGCCGGCCGCGAGCCACTCTCGCTGGTCCCTCGACCCGTCACGGCCGGACCGGCCACCCTCTCGCTCTCCTGGAGGGCCTGCCTCCCGCGCCCATCCTTTCCCGGCGATCCGCGGCTTGGCCTCTGCCGCGCGACCGATCGTTACCGCAGGCGCAGACCCGGGACGGGGCTGCGTGGAGACGGTGCAGCCGGCGGCATAGAGCGGGGTCCGACCCCCATCGGACGCGCCCTTGAACTGCCACCTTTATGGTGGCATATTTCGACCATGGAGAAGCGGCGGCCGACCTATGATCTCGAGGCCATCAAACTGGCACTGGGGTCGGTCGACCGCTTGGCGATGACGACATCGGCGCTGCGGGATGCGACGGCGCTCGGATTCGATCGTGGTGGCATCGTCGAGACGATTATCGGCATCGAGCGGCGCATGTTCTTCAAGTCGATGACAACGTTCGCCGATCATCGCGTCTGGCAGGACGTCTATCATGTGCCGGCGCGGGGATTGACGCTCTATGTGAAGTTCCAGGCGGACGTCATCACCGAGTTCACGGTCATGTCGTTCAAGGAGAAATGACCATGGCGATGAAAGAGACGGTGCTTCCCGACACCATGACGGCGCCGGAAACTGGCGAGATCCTGACGCGCAGCGTGCGGCCGTTCGTGGTGGCCTATAAGGGCGTGAGCCTCATGGTCGAGCTGCCCGGCTATTATCCGGCCGGCGAGGGCGACGGCATCCATGTCGGCAAGGACATGGCGGTGGTTGACGTGGCGCTGCGGACGCTGAAGGAACAGGTTGACGGCACGCCGTCGCCGGCGACGATCCGGCGTGTGCGCACCAAGCTGAACCTCTCCCAGCGTGACGCTGGCGCGTTGCTCAAGGTCGGCGAGAACGCCTTCGACAAATACGAGCGCGGGCTGGTCGAGCCGAGCGGCCCGACCAGCCAGCTGATCAAGCTGCTCGATCGCCATCCGGAGATGGCCGACGAGTTGCGCTGACTGGAGTGGATGTTTGGAGCTCTGCCATGCCGACCTGGCCGAAGGACAAATTGCTGAAGCATGGACCCGAGCTGCCGATGGAGGAGCGGATCCGGCGCTACCAGCACAACATACGCGCCATCCGGGAGTCCGGATGTCCAGTGCCGACATCGGCTTATGCCGATACGCTCGACCCTGCCGAGATCGAGCTCTGGTTTGCCGACAGCGCGTATCGTAGCCATCGCCTGAAAGAGGCGATCAAGGGATTGGCGGAGCTGCCACCGGATAGCGAGATTCCCTGACCGCGGGGACCCCGCCGGGGCCCCGCGTCGAGAGCGCCTCATCGCGCATAGGGATCATATTCGTGAATGACCGAGGCAGGGTCGCCGTCGAATTCGTCCGAGGGGAGAACGCCATAGCCGCCGTCGGACTCGAAGAGCGTGATGCAGACCATCAGGGTCTTGGCGAGGTTCCAGGCGTGGTCTTGAGCAAGGGTGAGGTTCTGCGACATCGTATCAGCTCCCGTCTTGCGGCGGGGACCATCCCCGCTCGACAGGCGCCCGAAGCGTCCGGATTACGGCCGCGATCACCTCGCAGGCGAAGCCGCAGAGGCCGCATGCGCGCATAGCGGACCCCTGGCGGGTTGATCGCAGAAGGCCATGGCCGAGACCAAGGAATTGCGCTGATTGAGAGCGGGGTGGCTCACCGTGGAAGCCCCGGGTGCCGGGGTCGCAGAACTCTGTCAGAAGCGGGCCGTACCCTGCCTCCGCAGCCTGCTGGCCGTCACGTCGGCTGATCCGAGCCGACCGTCATCACCAAAACGAATCGATCACGGGCAACTGATTCAATCATTGCGTTGGACCATGCGCGCACGCGCGTGGGACTGTGCATCATGCTAGACGATCATCGGCCCTCGCCATCAATGCTTCAGGTTCTCGTGCTCGACCGTATCGACGCGTCGCAGAACATGGCGCGTTACTATGTGCTGTCGATCGAGCCGACGTTATTCGGGGAGACGGCGATGGTGCGCGAATGGGGGCGGATCGGGAGCTTTGGGCAACGCCGCACTGAACTCTACGCGCAGCGCGAAGATGCGCGCATGGCGCTTGGAACGTGGCTGGATCGCAAGCTTCGGCGCGGCTATCAGCTTCGGATCGCGCCCGCACTCCACGGTGGGAACGGCACGACTCGATTGCCCGATAGCCGTCACGAATGATCGCGGCGCCAGTGCGCAATGGTGATTTCTAACCATACCCGCCGCGCTTGATTCATGAACTCCTCGGCTCGTTACCCAACAAGCCGAGGAATTTCTCATGCTTTTGCTCATCCCTGGCTCCGAGATCGCGCAGCATGGCGATCTGATGGAGCGCGTCTTCCGCTTCCGGCATGCCATCTTCGTCGAAGAGAAAGGCTGGAGCGACCTGCGCCAACCGGACGGGCTCGAACGGGACCGCTTCGACAACGCGCATGCGATTCATCAGGTCTGCCTGCGTGACGATGAGATCGTCGGTTACCAAAGACTGCTTCCGACGACACGCCCGCATTTGCTGAGCGACGTCCTGACCGATCTTTGCCGGAGCAAGCCGCCGCGGGGGCCACGCGTCTTCGAATGGACACGCTTTTGCGTGGCACCCCGTCATCGCGAGCTCCGCCCCAGCGCAAACGGACCATTCCTCGAGCTGGCGCAAGGCGTGGTCGAATGGGGCATGGCGCATCGCGTGGATACCGTCACCGTGGCAATCGATTGGCGGCTGATGGTGATCGCGATGCAGCTGCGGTTCTTCGTGCGCCCTCTCGGCTTTCCCAAGCGCATCGGCCGCGACGAGGTCGTGGCGCTGCGCATGTCATTCAACCGGGAAACCCTCACGACGATCCAGCAGGCGCGGCATTGCGAAGGCTCGGTTCTCCCTGACCCCGGATCACTGCCTTCGGCGGCATAACCCAACTCTCTTAGATCAGGAGGTGCGCCGTGATCCGAACCGCCGATACGAAGCTCATCGCGAGTGAACTGCATTCTCGCTACGAGCCGCCCCGCGCCGTCGCGCTGATCGGACGGACGTTGCAGAAGGCCCTCTTTGCCGGCAGGGCGGACGAGGTGGTGTTTTGGGCATTGGTTTACGCACACTATCGTGGCGGTGATCTGTGTGACGCGACTGAAGAGCAGCTCGCGGCATTCCGGAAAAATATTCTGCCGGATCCGCCCGACCTGAACTGAGCCAGTCGGACGATCAAACGTCGGTCGGCGCGACGACGATCGATGCGGTGGTTGCCGTCGGTGGGTTGGCGGCGAAGCCCGTCGACGTCGGGAAGTCTCCAGGTCCCGACGGTCCGCAGACAGCCTGTCCATCCTTGCAGTTGGGATCAGCCATGGCGCGGGCGTTGCTTGCCATACCGCAGATCGTCGTCCCGTTGATGTCGGAGAAGCCTGAGCATGACCCGGAATTTACCATCTTCTGGCAGTTGCCGGTGCCAAGCTGGATACACGCCGCGATGAAACTGGCGTCCACCTTCTGGCCGTCGAAGGTCGACATCGAGGCCAGCTGTTTCACGGCCGGCGCGTTGTAGCCCGCATTCGTCAGCCTGGCCCAGGCATCGACCTGATCCTGCAGCGACATGCACCCGTATCCGGCGCGATCCGTGCCGGCATATTTCTGGACATTGGCGTTGTTGAGCTGGAAGATTCCGGTGCAGCAACTGCCATTGTAGACGCCCTTGTTGCCGCCGGATTCGAAACGCCCGAGACCACCCAGCGAGCATGACGTCCCCTTGAGATCGTCGCGCAGGGAGGAGTTTCTCACCGCGTCGGTGATCTCCTGGGCTGAATAATTGGTGCGCTCGCAATATTGGCCTTTCTGCGCCAGCGCATGGCCTGTCACCGCCGCGAGCAACATCGGAACGAATGCGAGCGTCGTGATCAATCTGGCAAGCTGTCTACCCATGGTCGCCTCCTGGTGCAGGGAATCACCTGATCGAATAGGTCCGCGCGCAGCCGGGCACGTCGCGACCGCCGACATTGGTCCGGAAGGCGATGGTGCCGGCTGCCGGATCGAAGCGCGTGTAGGAATTGTCATTGCGGTTCTTCGCCGGGATGTCCGGATCGGCGTGATCCGCGTAGCAGCCCGTTGCCGTCTTGATGGCGAGAACCTTGCCGTTCTCGATGGTGACGATGCGCAGCGGACAGGTCGATGGCTCGATCTCGGCGCCGGCGTCGTTCGCGCCGCTGTCGCAATCGCGCGAGAGCGCGGTGCTGACAATGATCGTGCGGGACCCGTCGCGATAGGTCGAGGACAGGGCCGTCACCAGGGCATTCTTGCCATTGAGCGGTCGCTTGAGCTCGGTGGTGACGTAGGCATTCGCTTCGCGGATCACGTCCGGCCAGACGAGCGTCTGCAGGGTGTCGGTTTTCGATGGCGTCTGGAAATTGTGGAACGTCATCGGCTGCCAGGCCCCGGAGCCCTGGTCCTGCGCAACGGCGGCCGTTGAGAGGGTGGTAAGCCCGACAAGTGCGATGACGAGAAAGGAACGCATCGAAGCCTCCTGATGCTGAGATGGCCGGCCAGCATGGCATGGCCGCAGGGGCGGTCCGGGCCGCGGCGCAAGCCGCGCCCCGCAAGGGGTCGCCTTGACCGCGCCGTCAGCGGACATTGGATGATGGCGGGCGCGCAGCCGTTTGATCATGGCGCGCCCAGCGGGATGTTGTTCGAGCAGCCGTCGACGGCCTGATGGTCGATGACGAGGCCGGTCTTCACCGTCTTCGTCGCGACATCATAGGCAGCATAGGCGACGGTTCGGGCGAGGTCCACGGGTGCGCCCGCCGCGGCCGGCGCGAGTTCGAGGAAGCAGGCGCTCCCCCCGTCGAGGGTGCGAACCTGAATGCCTTCATAGATGGCGATCCGCAGGGGACAGAGTTTTATCGTGGCGCGCGCCGACGCCTGGACCTCTTTCAGCGTGCAGCCCGTCGCCGTGTTCAGGATGCTGAGCACGACCGCCTTCCTGGCGCTCCAAATGACGAAATGCGCCTCGGTCGCCGGGGCGTTGGCGCTTGCGTAGCGCGTGTCGCCGCGCGCGAGATAGGCGCGGTTGTTGTCCTCGATGGCGTCCTTCCAGATGTCGGCATAGGTGGCGGTGTCCGCCGTCGCGTGCTGGAGATCGGCATAGGACATCGGACGCCACGCTCCTGGATCTGCGGTGAGCGCCTGGGCATGAACGAGTGCCGGGATCACAAGAGACATCCATGCAGCGGCGATCGCTGGCATTCGTCGCGCGATATGCCGTGGAAAGCAGGTGCGCATTCCTTCAACAACATCTAGTATAATGAACCAATGTCGCACCCGTGGAAAGCCCCCGCCGCGCTATTCGTATCGATCGCGGCCCGGGACCCAGCGCCACGCGTCTTTCGGCGAGCGCTCACCGCCGCGCCAGGGGACAAGGGTTCGCGGCGGATCGACCGGCTGCATGTTCCAGACAGAGCGGTAATGATAGAAGTTCGCGGTCTCGCGCCTGAGACGTCTGCCCCCGGCATCGAGAAAATCTGTGGCGCAATGCACGACGGGTCCCCGGTAGCGGCTGACGCGCGCGGTCTGGGCATCGAGCGCTCCGGGCTTGCAGCCGAAGAGCCAGACAGAGGTCGCGCGCGACGGCGGGATCGGGTCGTCGCCAAGCAGCCGGCGATAGGCGTCGTTGGCCTGGGCCTGCGTCGGATAGGAGAAGCGTTCGGTCAGGATCGGGGCGAACGTCGTCCGATCGGGAGCGTATTCGAGGCGCCCGGGCTGAACGCGGTCTGGCTCGTAGAGCGTGTCGCGCGATGGCAGAGGCAACGCCTCGACAACCGGCGACGTCGGGGCGGCGCAAGCCGCCAGGGCGAGCGCCAGAAGCCCGGGCGCGAGATAGGCCGCGACGTTCATGGCGCGGCCTCGGCGCCTTTCTTCGCGATGGCACGCCGCCGATCGCTGGTCCGGTACTCCCAGGGCATCTGGAACGTGCTGGCCCAGATGCCCCGATAGGCTTTGCGCGCGTCCCTCTCGGCCGACACATAGGCGCGGATCGCGGGATCCTGCTCGCTTGGCGGCAGGGTCATCGCAATGCCGTCGCGGATCATGTCGGCGCCGATATCGGCGTGATCCGCCGAGGCGCAGCGCGCGAGGTGCTCGCCCTGCTCATCGCGAAGAATGTTGCAGGCAACCCATTTGTTGAGCGTTGCCGAGACCAGCCAAGCCGCCGCCACGGTGCCGCACGGCCAGGGCTGACGGCCGAGATGAGCGGCTTGCCCTGGCGCACAGGTGTCGATGCCGTAGAGCCGATAGACAGCCTGCGTCTCGATATCGCGAAAGCGCGTCCCGTCGAGAACCTCGACGCGCAGCGGTGGCGATTGCAGCGCGCTACCTGGCGAGTAAAGGCCGGATCTTTCCGGCGATTGCGCGCCGGCCAATGTGGTCGCGGCAAGCGTGGCGACCATGACGATGGTCCCCGTTCTGGCGCCGCGGTTACGCCCCCGCGTCATCACGGTTGCCCAGGTCGAGCTTGTGGAAGGCATTGGCGATGACGTCGGTGGTGTAGACTGTCTCACCGGCCTTATCCTTATATGAGCCGTCGGCGATGCGGCACTCCGCGTAGACGGCGTCGCCTTTGACGACATGGGTCAGCGCCCATTGGGCGACCTTTTCGTTCAGCAGGCTGATCGTCACCCAGTCGGTCTCTTCCTTTCGCTCGCCCTTGCTGTCGGTCCAGACGCGATCGGTCGCGACATTGACCTTGGCGGTCTTGCCAAAGGCCTTCGGTGCCTGTCCGACATGGCCGCGAAGGATGAACAGGTTGGTGGTTCTCATGGGCAAGGCTCCCTCGGCTGGTGGTGGCGTTGGTCATGGCGGCGCGATCCCTGGCGTGTCCGGGGCGCTCGAGGCTGTTGGCTGCGACGGCGTCGTAGCCGATCGATCCGCCCGGAGCGCGCGCAGGATGATGGCGTTCGGTTCGGGCAGGTCGGCGAAGGCCCACAGCCCGGCGTGTCCGCGTTGCGCCACGAGCTGCGCGACGAAGTAGGGCGGGTGGACCGGCTTGCCGTCGGGTGTCAGCGCCGCGAAGCCGTAGCCGGTCGAAATCAGCGCGGTGCCGAGATCGATCCGTGAGCCGGCGCCTGCTCCGCTCAATGGTTGCGCGATGCAGAACACGAAGACCGTGCGCGCCTCCGGCAGGGCAGCCGCCTGGTAGCATTGTGGCTTCAGGTCCCGCGTCAGCGCGATCAGCATCGCGAGCGAGGCCTCGCCGCAGTCACGCTTCACGCCATGCGCATTGGTGACGATGGTGCCGCGCAGGCAGGACTGAACCCCATAAAGGCGATAGATCACGCCGCCGTCCGTCCAGCTGTCGCCGGTCTGGTAGACAGCGTTGCCTGGGACGGCAAACCAGCCCGGCGCGGCGGACTGCGCCGCCACGGGCGATACCGCGGCCGCCAGCACGAGGAGCGCGACGCGGACGCGGCGCATCTCAGTATCCCCTCAGCGAGAAATAAAAGCGCTGCGCGCCGTTCGCCGTGGAGATGTCGACATAATTGGGCTCGGTGCGAGCCTGCCGTGGTGTCGTGGGATAGGTGGTCTCACACGACCCATCGTCACCACTATGGCAATCGCGCCGCGGTTTGGAGGTGTCGGCGCAAAGATCACCGTTCGGCGCCGGCACGAGCGCGTCGGTATCGCCGCCGGTTCGTTGCATGGGCGTCGTGCCGGTCGGGCAGGCGAAATAGGGCTCAAAGCCAAGGCGCCCGGCATTGCCTTCCGGGCAGGTCGGCCAGGACCCGCCGCGCGCGAGCGACCGGA
>NCHM01000510.1 GCA_002257205.1 Rhizobiales bacterium 24-66-13
GCAGATCCTTGGAGATCACCGCCCCGTCCACCCCGTGGCGCCAGACCAGGGGCTGGTTGGCGGGCTCGCGCTCCAGCGTCTCAAGGTCGCCGATGAAGCGCTCCTGAGCCTCCTCGTCCAGGAAGAAGCCCTCCGCCACCAGCGAGGGGCTCAGCCGGCGGAAAATGGCGGCCATTTCCCGGAACGGATATTCGGGATGATATTGCACCGCCCATGCGGTGCTGGCGCCGGCGGGGATTTCCGCGGCCTGAACCTGCGAATGATCATTGGTGGCGAGCAGGCGCGCGCCTTCCGGCAAGGTCTCCACCTCGTCCAGATGCACGGTCATGGCCTCGAACACGCGCGGCTTGCCGAGGAAGATGGGATGGTGCGCGCCGTGCTCGGTCATGCGGATGCGGCGGCCGAAGCCGACTTCCCGGCCGCGCGGATTGCGCCGCACCACGCCGCCGGCGGACACCGTGATCAGCTGCAAGCCCCAGCAGCTGCCGAAGATCGGCGTGCCGGTTGAAAAGGCGCTGCGCAGCAATTCGATCTGCTGCTCGATGGGCAGCCCGCCATTATAGATGTTGAGCGAGGAGCCGGTGATGGCGATGCCGTCATAGCCCTCCAGGCCCCCCGCATCGGGAAGATTGGCACCCGCGTCGGCCGGATAGCAGATGTCGACCACGGCACCGGGGCACAGGTCGCGCAGCAGGCGGGCATAGCCCTCGCTTGCCGCTTCACCGCCGAACTTCACCTGGCGGGCGCGGGCGTCTGCGGTATTTCCTTCGACAACGAGCAAATGGGGGGCGGGCATGGGGGCAAGGTCCGAATTCTGTGCCTCGCAGCATACGGCCTAATTTGACGAAAGCGAGGAAGCGGCGGGACTTTTCCCTGTTTGATCAGTCCGGAGTGGTCGCATAGAGCGTCTTGCGCGCGCGGTCCCTTCGCTCCTGCAACAGAAGATAAATGCCGGAGCTGACCACCACCGCCGCGCCCGTCAGGGTCCAGGCGTTCGGCAGGTTACCGAACAGCAGCCAGCCGAGGATGATCATGGAAATGATCTGGGTATAGATGAAGGGCGAGAGCGTCGCCGCCGGGGCGCGGGCATGGGCGAGAATGAGCAGGAAATGCCCCGCGCCCACCACCGCGCCCAGTTCCAGCATGGCGCCGAGCACCAGGGGTTCGCGCGGCGTTTCCCACATCCAGAACAGCGGCACCGAGGCGGCGAGCGCGCCCACCAGGGACGAATAGACCAAGGTGGTCTGGGAGGCGTCGGTCGCGGCCAGCATGCGCGTGGTGATGCCATAGAGCGAATAGCACACCGCCGCCGCCAGCATGAGCAAGGCGGCGGGATGGATGCCGCCCACTCCCGGCCGCGCCACCAGGATGATGCCGGCGAAGCCCACCAGGATCGCCGCCCAGCGCCGCACGCCGATCCATTCCCCCAGCATCGGCCCGGCGAACAAGGCGACGAAGAAGGGGGTCGAAAACATGATGGAGACGGTCTGGTCGAGCTGGAGATATTGCAGCGCGCAGAAATTCAGCGCCGTGCAGGCGAACAGCAGGGCCGAGCGAAACAATTGCAGCCACGGACGGCGGGTGCGCATCAGGCCCGGCACGGTCCAGGGATTGAACAGCACCAGCGCCAGCACGAGCTGCACCACATAGCGCGCCCACACCACCATGAACACATTGATGTGCCCGCTCAGCCATTTGGCGGTGGCGTCGCACAGCGCGAAGCAGACCACCGCCAGGCACATGAGGCCAATTCCCGCGAGCGTCGAATCGCGCCGCCCCGAAAGCTGCATCTTGTGTCCGGCGATGGTCATGGAAGGCTTTCCGGCACCGCGCGTCGACGCAGCGCAGCAGGTCAATAGGTGGCGCGGCCCCCGGACAGGTCGAACACCGCGCCGGTGGTGAAGGAACAGTCCGCCGAGGCGGCAAAGGCGATGGTGGCGGCGGCCTCCTCCACCTGGAGGAAGCGGTTGCGGGGGATCTTGGAGAGCATATAGGCGATGTGCTGTTCGCTGATCTGGTCGAAAATGGCGGTCTTGGCGGCGGCGGGGGTGACGCAATTCACCGCGATATCATATTCCGCCAGTTCCTTGCCCAGCGATTTGGTCAGCGCGATCACCCCGGCCTTGGAGGCGGAATAGGCCGAGGCGTTGGGATTGCCTTCCTTGCCGGCGATGGAGGCGACATTGACGATGCGGCCGTAATTCTGGGCGATCATGCCCGGCACCACGGCGCGGCAGCAATTGAACGGGCCGTTGAGATTGATCGCCATCACCTGCGCCCAGGCCTCGGCGGGATAGTCCCACAGCTTGTGATTCGGCCCGGCGATGCCGGCATTATTGATCAGGATATGGATCGCCCCGAGCGCCGCCAGGGTCGCGTCGCGGGCGCGCTCCACCTCGGCAAGGCTGGTCACATCCACCGCCACGGGCACCACCTTGTCGCGGCCGAGGGTGTTGGCGAGGCTCTGCGCGAGGTCGGCGTCGCGGTCCCAGATGGCGACTTTCGCACCGGAGGCGAGGAAGCGCTCGACGACGGCGCGGCCGATGCCCTGCGCGCCTCCGGTGACGACGGCGCAGCGTCCGGCAAGATCAATGGCGTTGGACATGGCTCCCTTTCCGGCCGAAATGAGGTTTCGGCTCTTAATCGATTAGATTTCCAGCAATAGCGCGAGCTTGCGACGGGGGCAAAGCTCTAATCTTGCATGGATCGGGAAACCGCCCATGCGCGCGAAGCGGGGCGGCGCGGCCGCCGCCGAGGGCGTCCGGAAACGCCTGCCGTTCGCGCTGGAAGGCGCGAGTCCCGGGGGCGAAAACCTTAAGCCCGGCGCATGCGCGCAGCGGCCCGGATGGCGCCGCGCGCAGGGCCTAGAGCCGGAT
>NCHM01000511.1 GCA_002257205.1 Rhizobiales bacterium 24-66-13
GGGTCCATCTGATAGGTGCGCTTGTCGCCGGTGAGGGTTTTCGCGGTGCCGATGGCGTCGCGGAACGGGCCGTAGAAGGCGGAGGCATATTTCGCCGCATAGGACATGATCTGCACGTCCTCGAAGCCGGCGCGGTCGAGCCCGGCGCGGATGGCGCCGACGCGGCCGTCCATCATGTCGGACGGGGCGATCACGTCCGCCCCGGCCTGGGCCTGCACGATTGCCTGATGCACGAGAACCGCCACCGTCTCGTCGTTCAGGATGCGCTCGCCCTCCAGCAGGCCGTCATGGCCGTGGCTGGTGTAAGGGTCCAGCGCCACGTCGGTGATCAGGCCGATGTCCGGCACCTCGGCCTTGATGGCGCGCAGCGCCCGGCACACGAGATTCTGCTCGTTCAGCGCTTCGCTGCCGGTCGGGTCGCGGAGCGTCGGTTCGGTATAGGGAAACAGGGCGATGGCGGGGATGCCGAGCTTGGCGGCGCTCTCCGCGGCGCGCACGATCTCGTCCACCGACAGGCGATCCACCCCCGGCATGGAGGCGATGGGGGTGCGCGTCGCGGTGCCTTCCACCACGAACACCGGCCAGATCAGATCATCGACCGTCAGCGTGTTTTCCCGCACCAGCCGCCGCGCCCAGCCCGATTTGCGGTTGCGTCGCAGGCGTTGCACCAGATCAAGGCTTTCAGCGGCCGGATTGGCGGGCAGGGCGGCGGGGAAACGGGCAACGGGAGACGACATGGACGGGCACTCGCGATGGTGCGGCGGCCTTGAAGGCCGCAAGGCATTCCTTATAGGCCTAGATCCGCGCGAGGGCGAGACGATGGCGAGCGGCGGGGTGACGCGCACTCCGAGCGTCTCTGTTCGCACCCCTGCGTTGACGCGCGCGGGCGCGCCGTCTAACCCTCGCGGGGCCTGATCCGGCGGGCGCGCGCCCGCATCATCTCTCCTAAGGAGCCGCCGTGAGCACCGAGCCAGACGTCCTGCTGGAGCGCCGGGGGGAAGCCGGCGTCATCACCTTGAACCGTCCGAAGGCCCTCAACGCGCTGAACCACACCATGGTGCGCGCGATCCATCCCCAGATGAAGGCCTGGGCACAAGACCCGGGCGTGACGCGCGTCATCATCAAGGCGGCGGGCGAGAAGGCGTTCTGCGCCGGCGGCGACATCCGCGCCATCTATGAGCATGGGCGCGTCGGACAGGTGGACGATGCACTGCGCTTCTGGTTCGAGGAATATCAGCTCAATCATTATATCGGCACCTATCCCAAGCCCTATGTCGCGCTGATCGACGGCATCTGCATGGGCGGGGGATTCGGCCTCTCCGCCCATGGCCCCTATCGGGTGGCGGGGGAGCGCTATCTGTTCGCCATGCCGGAAGTGGCCATCGGCCTGTTTCCCGATGTGGGCGGCACTCATGTCCTTCCGCGCCTGCCGGATGCGAAGGGCGTGTATCTGGCCTTGACCGGGGCGCGTATCAAGGCGGCGGACGCGCTCTCTGCCGGCCTCGCCACGCATTTCGTTCCCTCGGCCGGTTTTCCGGCGCTGGAGGAAGCGCTCGTTGCCGGCGGTGACGTGGCGGCGACCTTGGCGGCCCATGCGGCCGATCCCGGCCCCGCGCCGCTCGACCGGCACAAAGCCGTGATCGCCGATGCATTCGGCCAGCCGGACATTTGGGCGATCCTCGGGCGCCTGGACGAGATCGGCGCGGGTACGGGCGAGGATGCGGCCTTCGCCCGCGACAGCGCGGCGACCGTCCGCGCCAAGTGCCCGACCTCGGTCGCCATCGCCATGGAGCAGATGCGACGCGGACCCGCCCTCGACCTTGCGGAATGCCTTGTCGCCGAATATCGGGTGGTGAACCGGGTGGCGCGCGGCCACGATTTCTACGAAGGTGTGCGCGCGGTGATCGTCGACAAGGACAATGCCCCGCGCTGGCAACCGGCGCGGCTGGAAGATATTGATCCGGCGGTCATCGCCGGCCATTTCGCGCCCATCGACCATGAACTGACGTTCACGCCGGACCCTGCATGACCCATTACGATCCCATCGACGCCAGTGCCCGCGCCCATCTGGAGCGCCTTACGCCCTGGCGTCGTCGGCTGGTGTTCTTCCTGCGGGCGGTGGCGCTCTTCCTGCTGGCGGAGGGCGTCTATCATTGGGCGATCATCTGCGGCATCGGTGATGGCGCGACGAATTCCTTCGAGAGCCTGCCGCCGTCGGTCCAGGCGGCGATCATCTGGGCGGCGATCATCGACCCGATCGCCGGGGTCGGCCTGTGGCTCGGCGCCGGCTGGGCAGTGGTGCTGTGGTTGCTGGCGACCCTGAGCCAGGTGATCCTCGGCGCCTGGGCACCGGCGGGTATGGGGCGCCTGCTGATCCTGACGCTGTTCGAGCTCGGGCTGGTGGTGGCCTATGCAGTGCTCTCCATCCGCGCCGCGCGGGAGAGCGACGAGGATTGAGCACCGCTTCGTGTTTCACGAAGCGCGTGTGAACCGGACCGGGGAGGGCCATGTGAGCGACGCCGATCTCAACCAGCAGCGGTGGACCCGCGTCGATGATTATATCGTCAACGCGCTCGTGCCCGCCGATCCGGTGCTCGATGCGGTGCTGGAAGCGAGCGCTGCGGCCGGCCTTCCGCCGATCAACGTCTCGCCGGCGCAAGGGCAGATGCTGGCCCTGTTCGCACGCATGGTGAAGGCCCGGCGGATTCTCGAAATCGGCACGCTCGGCGGCTACAGCACCATCTGGCTTGCCCGCGCCCTGCCGGCGGACGGCAAGCTGGTGACGCTGGAGGCCGATGGCGATTATGCGCAGGTGGCGCGGGAGAATTTCCGGCGCGCCGGCCTTTCGCAGCAAATCGACCTGCGGGTCGG
>NCHM01000512.1 GCA_002257205.1 Rhizobiales bacterium 24-66-13
CGTCCCCTCCGGCCGCTTCTCCAGCACCACCGAGACCACCTGCGGGATCACGTCGCCGGCGCGCTGCACCACCACCGTGTCGCCGATCCGGATATCGACGCCGCCACGGATCGGCGCGCCGTCGCCGCCGATGCCGCGGATATAATCCTCGTTGTGCAGCGTGGCGTTGGAGACCACCACGCCGCCCACCGACACGGGGATCAGCTTCGCCACCGGGGTGAGCGCGCCGGTGCGGCCGACCTGGATCTCGATGTCCTCCAGAACCGTGGTTGCCTGCTCGGCCGGGAATTTGTGCGCCAGCGCCCAGCGCGGCGAGCGCGAGACGAAGCCGAGCCGGCGCTGAAGGTCGAGCCGGTCCACCTTGTAGACCACCCCGTCGATGTCATAGCCGAGCTGGGCCCGCATCTCGCCAATCTTGCGGAAATGCGCCAGCAGGCCGGCCGCATCCTCGGCGAGGATGGTCAGGGGATTGATGGGCAGGCCCCAGCTCCCGAACGCGTGCACCACGCCGATCTGCGTGTCGGCGGGCAGGCTGGATGCCTCGCCCCAGGCATAGGCGAAGAAGCGCAGCGGGCGGGCGGCCGTGATCGCCGAATCGAGCTGGCGCAGGGAGCCGGCGGCGGCATTGCGCGGATTGGCGAACAGCGGCTTGCCGGCCTCTTCCTGGCGGGCGTTGAGGGCGAGGAAATCGCCCTTGTCCATATAGACCTCGCCGCGCACGTCGATCAGCTCGGGCACCCCATCGCCTTTCAGCACATGGGGAATTTCCGTGATGGTCCGCACATTGGCGGTCACATCCTCGCCCTGGCTGCCGTCGCCGCGCGTGGCGGCGGAGACGAGACGGCCGTGTTCATAGCGCAGCGAGCAGGAGAGGCCGTCGATCTTCGGCTCGGCGGTGAAGCACAAAGTCTCGTCGGCCGGCAGGTTCAGGAAGCGCCGCACCCGCGCGACAAACTCCACCACCTCCTCGTCGGAAAAGGCATTGCCGAGCGAGAGCATGGGCACGGCGTGGGTGATCTTGGCGAATTTCGCGACCGGGGCCGCCCCCACCTTTTCCGAGAGGCTCTCGGTGTCGCGCAGGTCCGGGAAGCGCGCCTCTATGGCTTCGTAGCGGCGGCGCAGGGCGTCATATTCCGCATCCGTGACGCTCGGCGCATCCTCCTGATAATAGCGCGCGTCGTGGGCGGCGATCTCCTCCTCGAGCCGCGCATGCTCGGCTGCGGCATCATCTGGCGTCAGGCTTTCCACGATCTGGTCGCGGAGCGGGCGGTCGGAGGCGGACTTTGAGCGCGGCATGCGACGTTTCTTCTCGCTGCGGGCCCCGGAGGGCGGGCAAACGGGCGGGGCGAAAGGATCCTGGCGCGACGCACCGGAGCCCCGCTCTTTTCGCCCAAGCCCGTGCCCGCGGCAACTGAGCGCGAGGGGGCTGTCTTCCCGTCTCTAAAATGTAAGATGTCCAATGTAGGGATGGGACATTCAAAAAGGGGGCGGGTTCATGCGTAGGCTTCGCAAAGCGGCTCTGTGGGCTGCCTGTGCCGCAACGGCAGCATATTCAGGTGCCGCATGGGCGCAGACGCAGGCCGATGATTCGGCCCTGGTGGACAAGGGCGCCTATCTCGCCAAGGCCGGCGATTGCATGCCCTGCCATTCCGGCGACCCGAAGAAGCCGTTCGCCGGCAATTTGCCGTTCGCGACGCCGTTCGGCACCATGTTCTCGGTGAACATCACGTCCGATCCCACCTATGGCATCGGCACCTGGACCTATGAACAGTTCAAGGCCGCGCTGCACGACGGCATTCGCGCCGATGGCGCCTATCTCTATCCCGCCATGCCGTTCGATGCTTATACCGGCATCGAGGAAAGCGACCTGAAAGCCCTTTGGGCGTTCGTGCGGCGCATTCCCGCCATTGCCGAGCCGCGCAAGGAAAACCAGCTCAACTTCCCGTTCAATGTCCGCCTCGGCCTGCTGGCCTGGCGCGAATTGTTCTTCGAGCCCGCTTATTTCAAGCCCACCACCGGCAAGAGCGACGCGTGGAATCGCGGCGCCTATCTCGCCCAGACCCTGGCCCATTGCGCCGACTGCCACACGCCGCGCAACCTCATGGGCGCGGTGAAGCAGAAGCAGAATTTCCTCGGCACCGAAGTGGATGGCTATTGGGCCCCGGATATTTCCACCGCCGGGCTGAAGGCATCGGGATGGACCGCCGACAAGCTCACCACCTTCTTGAAGAGCGGTTCCTCCACCGGCAAGACCTCGGTGTTCGGCCCTATGGCAGAAGTGGTGCACGACAGCCTCGGCTTCCTCACGCCCACCGACCTGACGGCCCTCGTCACCTATCTCATGGACGCGCCGCCGCCGAGTGACATTCCCGCACCGCAGGCCGCCTCGCCGCTTCCGGCCGATGTGTTCCAGCGCGCCGCCAAGAGCTATGTGGACAATTGCGCGCCCTGCCACATGTCCAAGGGCTCCGGCTCCACCGACATCATCCCCCCGCTCGCCGGCAATCCGGCGGTGGTGGCGAGCGAGCCCTATAACGTGATCATGGCGATCCTCGGCGGCCTGCCCACCGGCGGCACCTATGGGCCCATGCCCTCATTCGCCGGCCGGCTCAGCGACCAGCAGGTGGCGGATCTGGTGAATTATGTGCGGACCTCCTGGGGCAATAAGGCCGATCCGAGCGCGACCCCGGCCATGGTCGCCGCCTGGCGCGCCACCGCGCACGTGCCGGATTACGGCACCCAGCAGGCCTCGGCCTTCGATTGCCCGAAGGTGGGCGGCGGGCCGGGTTCCACCGGGCCAGACCCCAAGGCGGTCGCCGCCATCACCCAGATGATGCAGGGCGGCAACCGGCAGATCCACGT
>NCHM01000513.1 GCA_002257205.1 Rhizobiales bacterium 24-66-13
TAGCGGCCCTTGCCGGTGATGAAGCGACGGTCTTCCTTGCGGCGCACCGGCGCGCCGAGCGGTGTCACCTTGCTGGAATCGAAGCTGTTGGCGTTCATGGCGTCCTCCCTGGGGGACTGGCGGAACTTGGACTCCGGTCCGTGCGCTCGCGTCTTGGCGGCCAGCGTCGCGGCACCGGGACATGGACAATCGGGCGGAGGCCCGGCGGTGTCGGGCCGTGGCCTTACTTCGTGGCGTTACTCAGCGGCGTGCTTCAGCGCGCCGCCCATGGCGTGTGCGCCCGCTTCCACCGCCTTGACGATATTGTGATAGCCGGTGCAGCGGCACAGATTGCCGTCGAGATGGGCGCGGATGGTCGGCTCGTCGAGATCGGCGCCGTGGTGCGCCACGAGATCGAGCGCGGTCATGATCATGCCCGGCGTGCAGAAGCCGCATTGCAGGCCGTGATGCTCGCGGAAGGCTTCCTGCATGGGATGGAGGGTCGCCCCGTCGGCGATTCCCTCAATGGTGGTGACGGCGTGCCCGTCCGCCTGCACGGCGAGCATGGTGCAGGATTTTACCGCCGCACCATCCAGATGCACCACGCAGGCCCCGCATTGGCTGGTATCGCAGCCGACATGGGTTCCGGTCAGCAGCAGGTTTTCCCGCAGGAATTGAACCAGAAGGGTCCGCGGCTCGACATCCGCTGAAACCGCCCGGCCGTTCACTGTCATGGCAATTTGCGTCATCCGCGTCCTCCCGCAGCGGGCGTGACGCCCGTGCTCGCTCGCGCTCTGGCCCACCCGCACCTTTTATTTGTTCCAGTGTGGGTCGGCCAAGGCGACGCGGTCAAGGGCGATCGCGAGCGCCCAAGGGCGAATCCGGATCGATCACCCTGCCCTCGCGCCGGCCAGCGCAAGGGATGAAAATCATGTGACGGGGCGCGACCAGCAGTTGCGCCGCGCCGTGCCTGTGGGAAACTCGCCCGAACGCGCACACAGCCTCGTGCCGATTTGTTTCCCGCGCCGGCCCGCGCTATGAGTCGAATGGAAAGCGCCCAAACTCCAGGCACGATGAAGAAATAGGCGCACTCAAACACAGGGGCATCGGACGGATGGATATCTTCCTCCAGCAGCTCATCAACGGGCTGACGCTCGGCTCCATCTACGGCCTCATCGCCATCGGCTACACGATGGTCTTCGGCATCATCGGCATGGTGAACTTCGCCCATGGCGACGTGTTCATGGTGTCGAGCTTCATCGGCCTCACCTGTTTCCTGCTGCTGACCACGGTGCTCGGGATCACGTCGGTGTTTCTGGTGCTGGCGATCGTGCTCGTGGTGGCCATGATCTTCACCGGCCTCGTGAGCTGGACCATCGAGCGCCTCGCCTATCGCCCGCTGCGCGGCTCGTTCCGTCTCGCGCCCATGATCTCCGCCATCGGCATGTCGATCCTGCTCTCCAACTTCGTGCAGGTGGCGCAGGGCCCGCGCAACAAATCCATCCCGCCGCTGGTGACGGACGTGATGGTGCTGATCGACCGGGACGGCTATCAGGTCACGCTGGCCTACAAGCAATTGATCATCATGGCGGTCACTGCCGTGTGCCTCGGCATCTTCTGGTTCGTGGTGCAGAAAACCTCGCTCGGCCGCGCCCAGCGCGCCTGTGAGCAGGACCGCAAGATGGCGGCGCTGCTGGGCGTGAACGTGGACCGCACCATCTCGCTCACCTTCATCATCGGCGCCGCCCTCGCGGCGGTGGCCGGCACCATGTATCTGATGAATTATGGCGTCGTGAACTTCTCGGATGGCTTCGTTCCGGGGGTAAAGGCGTTCACGGCGGCGGTGCTGGGCGGCATCGGCTCGCTGCCGGGCGCGGTGCTGGGCGGTCTGCTCATCGGCCTGATCGAGACCTTCTGGTCCGCCTATTTCAGCATCGAATACAAAGACGTGGCGGCTTTCTCCATCCTCGCGATCACACTCATCTTCATGCCCCAGGGCCTGCTCGGCCGGCCGGAAGTGGAGAAGGTTTGATGCAGGCCGGTGTGTCTGCGGGACGCCGCGAGGCCGTGTTGCCGGTCGCGCTGAAGGACGCCGCCATCAGCGCGGTTCTCACCTTCCTGGTGCTCACGCCACTGGTGGGGCTGCGCGCCACGGAGGATTCCGGCGGCCCGCTCATTCTCACCTATCGGTTCGGACTGGTGCTCATTTTCGCCGCCATCGTCGCGGTGCTGCGCTTCGTGCTGCATCTCACCCTCTGGCGGCCGGGGCGGATCAAGGGCGGACGCGGCAATGTGACGCTTGCCGCGCTCGCCACAAAGGCGGAGCCGCTCGCGAAGCCGGTGTTCTTCGCCTTCGCCATCGCCTTTCCGGCCCTGGCGATCCTGGCCGCCGGCGATCTCGGCGCAAGCCGCTATTATATCGACCTCGGCGTCTACATCATGACCTATGTGATGCTGGGCTGGGGCCTTAACATCGTGGTGGGCCTCGCCGGCCTGCTGGACCTCGGCTATGTGGCCTTCTATGCGGTCGGGGCCTATGCCTTCGCCCTGCTGTCCACCAGCGTGCCGCTGAACGATTTCCTGGCCGGCCATCTCGGCGAAGGCTTCTGGTCGGCCTGGGCGTTCTGGCTGTGCCTGCCCATTTCCGGCCTGCTGGCCGGCTTCTGGGGCCTGATCCTCGGCTTTCCGGTGCTGCGGCTGCGGGGCGATTATCTCGCCATCGTCACTTTGGCGTTCGGCGAGATCATCCGCCTCGTGCTGATCAATTGGGTGGATTTGACGAATGGCGGGGCCGGCATCTCCTCCATTCCCGCCATCACCTTCTTCGGCATTCCCTTCACCTCGGGAGACGACGGGTTCGCGGCGCTGTTCGGCCTGCC
>NCHM01000514.1 GCA_002257205.1 Rhizobiales bacterium 24-66-13
CGCATTCAGCTGGTCGGTGAGCAATTCGTCGAGAAACGCGATGTCGCGGTCGATCAGGCCGGCGAGCGCCGTGCCCTTGGGCATCTGCGCCAGATCCGCGCCGAACCAGGCGATGAGCGCGCGCAGGGGATCGTCCTCGGCCAGGAACGCGGTCAGGCGCGCGTCATCCGCGCGGCCGAGCGCCATGTCGATGGCGTGGCGGCGCAGCGGCGGCGGCAGTGGGACCAGCAGGTCGAGATCCGACGACCGGCCCGCGCCCGCCAAGGGAGCGGGCCCGGAAGGTGATGCCTCCGGGCCCGGGTGCAGTTGATCCACCAGGGAGTCCAAACGGGTGTCCTCCCGTGGCGCTCAATCAGTTCAGGACGCGGTCGGGATGCGGGCCACCATGCGCAGCGAGGTGGTCAGCTCTTCCATCTGCAGCCACGGACGCAGCCAGGCGACCGCGTTGTAGGAACCGGGCTTGCCGGGAATCTCGCGCACTTCGACCTTGGCCTCGGCGAGCGGATACTTGGCCTTCATGTCCTGGCCGGCATCGGGATTGCCGTTGACGTAATTGATGATCCAGCGGTTCAGCCACTTCTCGCAATCGGTGGCTTCCATGAAGGAGCCGACCTTGTCGCGTCCCATGATCTTCAGATAATGGGCAAAGCGCGAGGTGGCCATCATATAGGGCAGGCGCGCCGAGATCGCCGCATTGGCGGTCGCCTCGGGGCGGTCGTACTTCTTGGGCTTCTGCGTGGTCTGCGCGCCGAAGAACACGGCATAGTCCGTGCCCTTGTAGTGGCAGAGCGGCAGGAAGCCGAGCTTGGAGAGTTCGGCCTCGCGGCGATCGGTGATGCCGATTTCCGTCGGGCACTGCTGGTCGCTGTCGCCGTCGTCGGAAACGAACACGTGGCTCGGCAGGTTCTCCACCTTGCCGCCGCCCTCGGCGCCGCGGATGGCGGTGCACCAGCCGTGCTGGGCGAACGCGTCGGTCAGGCGCACGCCGAGCACATAGGCCGAGTTCATCCAGGTGTAGTCGGAATGGTTCATGGCGCGCGGCACGCCATTGACCACCGGAGCCTCCTCATAATCGAACGCTTCCACCGGCTTGGTGTCGGCGCCGTAGGGCAGGCGGGCGAGCGTGCGCGGCAAGGTCAGCGTGACGAAGCGGGAATCCTCGCTGTCGCGGAACGAGCGCCACTTGGCGTATTCGATGGAGTCGAAGATCTTCTCCAGGTCGCGCGGCTTGGACAGCTCGGTATAATCGTCGAAGCCGAACAGCTTGGGGCTGGAGGCGGCGATGAACGGGGCGAACGCCGCGGCGGCCACGGAAGACATCTGCGTCAGCAGCTCGATGTCTTCGGGATGGTTGGAGAATTCGTAATCGCCGATGAGCGCGCCATAGGGCTCGCCGCCGGGGCTGCCGAACTCGGTCTCGTAGATCTTCTTGAAGATCGTGCTCTGGTCGAATTCGGAGGACTTGGTGAGGCTCTTGTAGAGCTCTTTCTTGGTGCAGTTCATGACGCGGATCTTCATGCCCGCGCCGGTTTCCGAATTCATCACCAGATAGTTCAGGCCGCGCCAGGTGCCTTCCAGCTTCTGGAAGTCCGCATGGTGCATGATGGCGTTGAGCTGGGTCGAGATCTTCGCGTCAATGCCCTTGATGGCATTGTTGATGGTCTGCGACAGGTTCTTGGAATAGGTGACCGTGCCGGACATCGCTTCGCGCGTGAAGGTGCGCAGCAGTTCGGCGGTGCGGTCGGGATCGGTCTGCTTGGTGGCAGCGATCGCCTGGTCGAGGAAGGAAGGGGTACCGGCTTCGGCGACTGCGCCCTCCGGGGCGGCGCCTTCCTGGGTCTGAGCGTCGGCCATGATCAGCCCTCCTTCTTTTCGGTTTCGGCTTCGAGCCCGAGCTGGCTGCTCAGCGTCTTCAGATCTTCTTCCTTGGTCAGGATCTGCTCAAGCAGGCTTTCCAGGTTTTCCGAACGGTCGGCCTTGGAGAGCAGATCGCGCAGCTGGTCGCGCGCTTCCATCAGCTTGCGCAGGGGTTCCACGCGCTGCACCACGGAGGCCGGGTCGAAATCGTCCATGGACTTGAAGCCCAGCTCGACCATCATCTGGCTGCCGTCGTCGGCGAGGGTGTTGTCCACCTTCAGCTTCAGGCCGGGGGTCATGCGCGCCAGGATCTGATCGAAATTGTCCCGGTCGATCTGGATGAACTTGCGATCGTTCAGCGGCTTCAGCGGCTCGGTGGGATCGCCCGAGAAATCGCCGAGCACGCCGACAACGAAGGGCAGTTCCTTCTGGACGACCGCGCCTTCGGTCTCGACATCATAGGTGATGTGGACACGCGGCTTGCGCACGCGGTTTAGCTTTTCGTGAATGCTGGGCATCGCGCTTCAACCCCTTGTTCTCGGCTACGCAGTTGGCGTTACGATCTCCGACATCCGGCGCGGCGGCCGGGCGCGGTCAACTCTCCACTTCCGGCGCCTTCAGGCCGGAGGCGATGTAGAAATAGCGGCGGGCATCATGGTCGATGATCAGTTCGTCCAGAAGCTGTCCGAGCGGCATGCGCCCGCGCCGCACGATCTCTTCCAGCGTGTAGGAGATCGGCGAATGCGGCTCATGCTCGCGGAAATAGGCGGCGATGCGCAGGATCTGCCGCAAGGCGTCCTCGCGGTTCGAGGGTGCGCCGAACGCCGCCGTTCCCCCGCCCGGCGCCGCGCCGACGGTGCCGCCTTCTTCCGCGGGAGCCTCGGACTGGGAGGTGTGCATTTCGCTCTGCTGCGCGGCCTGGGCCAGCTTGTCGGCGGCGAACACCCGCACCGCATCCAGCACGCCCGTCAGCACGCCGCGGATGGTGCCGGCCGGCGG
>NCHM01000515.1 GCA_002257205.1 Rhizobiales bacterium 24-66-13
GCCTCTCGTTCGGCGGGCGGACGGTGCGGGCGGTGATGGATACCGGCTCCACCGGCATCGTGGTGGCGGCGCGCGCCATTCCCAATCTCGCGCGCCTGCCCAGCCTCGGGCCGGGGCAGCTGACCTATACCAGCTCGGGCCGCATCATGAAGGGCACCTGGGTCGTGACGCCCGTACAGATCTCCGGGACGCAGGGCGCGCAGGTGACGACGCGTCCCCTCGCCGTGCTGGCGGTGACGCGGGTGGAGTGCCTGAAGAGCGCGCGCAATTGCCGTCCGCGGCAAGATCCGCGCGGCATCGCCATGCTGGGCATCGGCTTCGCCCGCCAGGGCGATCATCAGGCGCAGAGCACGCCCGACCGCAATCCGTTTCTCGCCGTGGAGGGCATGGGGGATGGCGAAAAGCCCGGCGCGGTGCGGCGCGGCTATGTGGTGACGAAACGCGGCGTGCAGGTGGGGCTGACCGGGGAGAATGCGGCCGGCTTCGCCTTCACCAAGCTTGTCCGCAGCACCGAATTCCCTGATTGGGCTGCGGCGCCCGCCTGCCTGTCGCTGAACGGGCGCATGCCCGATGCGTGCGGCACGGCGCTGGTGGATACCGGCGTTTCCACCATGTATGTCTCGCTTCCCCGCGCCCAGCTGCAAGGGCAGGTGACGCGCGATGCGCGAAGAAAGCCCGGCCTGCCGGCGGGCGCCACGCTCTCCGTGAAGCTGGGCGCGGACGGCGCGGGGGCGGCCTATAGCTTCGCGGTGGGCGATGCGGCGAACCCGCTCGCACCGCTGAGCTTGGTGCTGGTGCCGCGCGGCGAGCGCACCTTCGTCAACACCAGCCTGCGCTTTCTCAACGGCTTCGACTATCTGTACGACGCCGACGGCGGCTATGTGGGCTACCGGGCGCGGCAAGCCCGGTGATGGCGCTGCGCGCAAAGCCACGTGCCACGCGCGCCGCACCGGCACTGTTCCTCGCTCTATTTTTGGCTCTATTTCTGGCTCCGTCCTTTTGTGCCCAGGCGCAAACGCCGGATTATGCCGGCTTCGGCGGCGCGGTGTTCCTGCCCTATCTGAATGCGCCGCCGCCGGGCCAGCCGATCACCCGGCGCCCGAGGCTTGGTGTGTCGTTCGGTGGCGAGACGCGGGCCGCGCTGCTCGACACCGGGTCGACCAGCGTCGTCGTTTCGGCGCGCCTCATTCCCAATGTCAGCGCCCTGCCGCAATTGGGGGCGGGCGAACTGGTCTATTCCGGATCGGGCCGGATCGCGCGCGGCACATGGGTGATGAGCCCGGTGACTCTTTCCGGGGCGGGCGGCGCCAAGATCACCACGCGGCCGCTGCCGGTTCTCGCGGTGAGCGACCTTGGGTGCCTGCCGAAGGCCCGGTTCTGCCGGCCGCGCCGCCACCCGCGCGACGTGGCCGTGATCGGCATCGGCTTCGCGCGCGAGCACGATCACCAGAGCTTCGGAACGCCGGATCACAATCCCTTCCTCGCCGTGCCCGGAATGGGCGAGCCGGGTCGGCTTGGGGCCGTGCGGCGCGGCTATGTGGTGCGGCGGGACGGGGTTCTCGTGGGGCTGGACGCGGCCAATGCCGCCGGGTTCAGCTTTGTGAAACTGGAAAAGGACCCCCTTTATCCGGACTGGGCGGCGGTGCCGGCTTGCATCTCGATCGCCGGGCGGCTGCCGCCCGCCTGCGGGACCCTGCTGATGGATACCGGGGCCGGTAAAATGTATCTGCGCCTGCCGACGCTCCAGCGCGAGGGGGTCTCCGCGGCGGGCAAGAGTCCGGTGCTGGCTGCAGGAACATCGGTCGACGTCACGGTGTCGGGCGCGCCAGGGATTTCCTACGCCTTCTCCGTGGGCGCGCCGGCAAATCCCCTCGTGCCGGACGGGGCGATCCTTGCCGGCGATGCGGCAAACCCGAAGCCGTTCGTGAACACCTCGTTCCATATGCTCAACGGCTTCGATTACCTGTACGACGCCGATGGCGGGTTTGCCGGCTTTCGGGCGCGGCAAGGCCGGTGAGGCGCCCGCTCAGGCCGCCGTGTCCGCGCACCGCTGATCGAATGCGGCCTGGGCGTCGGCGATCTCGTCCATGTGGGCGCTGGCCCAGCGGGCGAGCGGCGCAAGTGTTTCCGCCAGCGAGGCACCGAGCGGCGTGATGGCATATTCCACCGTCACCGGCACGGTGGCGAAGGCGTGGCGGGTAACGAGGCCGTCGCGCTCCAGGCTCTTCAGGGTCTGCGACAGCACCTTCTGCGAGAGTCCGTCCACCTGCCGGCGCAAGGCGTTGAAGCGGGTCGGCTGCCCGGCCACGATGCTGAGGATGAGCACCGTCCATTTGTCGGCGATGCGGTCGAGAATGCGCCGGGTGGGGCAATTGGCCTGATACGGATTTCCCTCAGCATGGTCGTGCAGCATGGGGCCTCGCTCTAGGTGTCATCGGGCGTGTCCCGGCCATCCACGTGGCGCCGCCCGCACCGGCCTTGAAAAGCCAGCGCCAGCGGCTTCGCGCGATGCACGGGACGAGCCCGTGCATGACGATGCTCTTCTGCAATCGCGCCAAGCCAGGAATGGCGATCGGTCCTCGGTTTCATCAGGGTAACCTGATGACTTCAAAGTGCCTTCTTTCGCGTTACATCCATTTATAGCATTTAGTTTCCATTGGATACCTGGTTCGGCTAGGCAATGGAGACGTGACGATGAAAATCGCTCTGGTGGGCGCCTCGGGCGCGGTGGGTTCGCGGATCCTTCATGAGCTGGCCGCGCGCGGCCATCAGGTCACGGCCATCGCGCGCGATCCCTCCCGCATTCCCGCCGCGCCGGGCGCAACCGCCGTGGCGGGCGATGCG